>JBFWMN010000011.1:0-42063 GCA_050251555.1 Pseudobdellovibrionaceae bacterium
GGCACGAAAATGATCGATAATCCTGTCTCGGGCGCGCCCGGTTTTCATATCGGCAATGTCTATGTCATGGCGGGTGTTCCCAAAATCATGGAGGCGATGCTCGATAACATCATTCCGACATTAAAGGGTGGGGCGAAAATTCACTCGGTCGAAATTTCTGCAGCCTTGCCTGAAAGCAAACTGGCGGATGACCTCCGCGCCATTCAGGCCGCGCACACAGGTGTTGATATCGGTTCTTACCCGCATATGAAAGACGGGCAATTGGGCGTGTCGGTTGTTGTGCGTGGGGAAGATGAAGATGCGATTGCGGCCTGTGCGGCTGAGGTCAAAGCGGCGATCGCCAAACTGAAAATCTGATGGTGGCCCCACCCGGACTCGAACCGGGACGTCAGATGACTCACGATTTTAAGTCGTGTGCGTCTACCAATTCCGCCATGGGGCCAAAGCCATCAGGAGGAGGGTTATAGCACCCGTTTTCCCCTTTGACCAGACATGCCGTTAGGCGGAAATCACTTTTTCAAGAGCGCTGATCAGTTTTTTGCCGCGATCGGAGAGGTAAAGCTCTTTACGGCGGCGTTCTTCTGCCGAAATTTGCATTGTGATCAATTCAAACGGCTGCCCGTTGCTGCGGTAATCGGACAAAGCACCCACAACGCGGCTGACGGTGGAGAGGGCCATGTTGGTGCGCTCCGCAAGCTCAGTGAGGGACAGGCCTTCATTGCGGGCGATCTCAAGCAGGCAAATGGCATATTGCATGGGAAATTCCGCATCAATGCGTCGGAATTCACCCAAAGCGGCGATCAGGCGATTAACCGGATGCTCCGGGCTTTGGAGGCGGGCATTGGTCTTTTGCATCGAACGTCTTTTCCCGTTGCAAGCTGGACATAGGGCTTATAATGACCCGCGTAAACGGGGCATCAACTATCACTTCCTTATGATATTTATTGA
This sequence comes from Pseudobdellovibrionaceae bacterium, assembly GCA_050251555.1. Classification (GTDB taxonomy): domain Bacteria; phylum Pseudomonadota; class Alphaproteobacteria; order Micavibrionales; family Micavibrionaceae; genus UBA2137. The sequence continues at coordinate 949 of JBFWMN010000011.1, forward strand.
GAGATAACAACGGTTTTTTTCCCAAAACAGTTGCGACCTCTATATGCACGGACACAAATGATCCGATGCGCCAATACAGTTGCATGACGTTGCCTCCCGCCTGATGATTCCCCATACGAATTATGCCATACTTTTGGTAAAAAGAGGGTAAATGAGTACGCTAATATACACGCTTAGGTTATAGATTGATCTTTGCTTAATACCCTATCCATAAGACGTAATAATTTCTTTAGGGAATTTATCTCTTTCCTGTCAATCAACCTATGGTTGACTAAAATATGCCGATCAAGACAAAGGAGGCGGGAACGATTGCTGCGTATGGTTTTGGGCGGTCTGGACATCGGCAGCGGAACCCCGTCCCATAGAAACAGGCTGCCTTCCATCGTATGTGTATCGGCCCATTCCACGCCCGAAATGTTCGGCCCCTCGAAAAGGCAATGGCTGAGGTCCGCATAGGCGAAATCGGTATGCGCAAAACGTGCGTTGCAAAAGCTGGACCGTGTCAGAACACTCTCGGCAAAACAGGTTTCATAAAGGCAGGCATTCTCAAAGGACGCGCCTGACAGGAGCGCTTCACTTAAATTGGCACCTGTCAGGTCCGCCCCGTCAAAGCAGGCGCGCGGCAGTTTTGCCCCGTCCAGATTGGCGTTGCGTAGGTCCCGCCCGCGAAAATCGGCGTGCTCAAGAAAGATATGTTGTGAAACGGCGTCTTCGAGAAGGTCCTTAAAGGTAGCGGCATCGGCGCTCAAAAGCACCTGCCCGCCAAGGGCAGTGATATCCATGTCGTTGTTCCCCACAAACAAAATTGATTTTTTTAAATAGTTGCGCGTTTGCAACTTATGCAATGTTTAAAATGATTGGAAAATTTTTGTCAAGATTCTTGAAAGATGGATGCCGCCTCTTGCGGTATGCGGGCATGCAAATTACCTTGCTGGAGGTACGGAGAGCAATTTGGCAAACTTGAATAAAACCGCGCTGGAACAAGGTCGGGAGGTGATCCGATCGGTTGTGAAGACGCTGGGGGAGAGACCCGGCGTGTATCGCATGCTCTCGCATGCGGGCGAGGTCTTGTATGTCGGTAAGGCCAAGGCGCTGAAGCGCCGCGTGAATTCCTATACGCAAGTCGATAAGCTTTCAAACCGCATCAAAAGGATGGTTGCCGAAACGCGTGCGATGGAGATTATCGAAACGCGGTCCGAGGTCGAGGCGCTGCTTCTCGAAGCCAACCTCATTAAGAAGTTTTATCCGCCCTTTAACGTGTTGTTGAAGGATGACAAAAGCTATCCCTATATCCATATCTCCGACCACCCGTTTCCGCGTCTTGCCAAATATCGCGGTTCGAAAAAGGAGGGGGGCGAGTTTTTCGGCCCCTTTGCTTCGGCACGTGCGGTCTCGCAAACCGTGGATACGTTGCAGCGTGCCCTTTTGATCAGAAATTGTACGGATTCCTATTTTGCCAATCGCAAGCGGCCTTGTTTGCAATACCACATTAAACGCTGCACGGCCCCCTGTGTCGGCTATGTTGATGAGGCGGAGTATGCAACCCAAATTCAGGATGCCGAAGATGTTTTAACGGGCAAGAGCGCGACAGTGCAAAAGCGCTTGCAGGCTGCGATGATGAAGGCGTCCGATGCGATGGATTATGAAACAGCCGCCCAGTTGCGCGATCGCGTCAAAGCTCTGTCCGATATTCTGGCACGCCAAACCATCAATATCGGTCAGATCAAAGACGCGGATGTGCATGCGATCATCATGGATCAGGGCAGAGCCTGCGTGCAGACATTCTTTTTCAGAGGCGGGCAAAATTTCGGCAACCGTGCCTATTTCCCCGTGCATTCAGGCGAAGAGGGAGAAGATGAAATCCTGTCGGCCTTTCTTGTACAGTTTTACCAGAACAAATCCATTCCGGCGCTTATTCTGGTCAATCATACCCTATCCGAAGCCGATCTGATCAAGGGCGCTTTATCGGCGCAGGCGGGGATTAAGGTTGATATTTCCAAACCCGCACGCGGGGCACGCCGTAGTCTTGTTGAGTTTGTGCAAACCAATGCCAGACAAGCTCTGCTCAGAAAAATGACCGAGGCGGTCAATGATAAGAAGAACCTTGATGCGCTGGCTGAACTGTTTGATCTGGATGAGGCTCCCGAGCGGATTGAGGTGTACGATAACTCCCACATTTCGGGCACCAATATGGTCGGGGGCATGATCGTCGCAGGGCCTGACGGCTTCAAAAAGAGTGCTTATCGCAAATTCAACATCCGCGAGGCGGGGGCTTCGGATGATTTTGCGATGATGCGCGAGGTCATGCGCAGACGTTTTGGTAGGCTGTTAAAAGACGAGGATGACGGCGACGAAAGCAATGATTGGCCCGATCTGGTGCTGATTGATGGCGGGAAGGGGCAGCTTTCTGCCGTTTTGGAAACCTTGTCCGAAATGGGACTGAAGGATGAGCTAAATATCGTTGCCATTTCCAAAGGCCCTGACAGAAATGCGGGCCGCGAAGAGTTTCACCGCGAGGGGCGCGCGCCATTCCGCTTGCCGCCTGATACGCCCATGCTTCATTATCTGCAGCGCTTGCGCGACGAAGCCCACCGATTTGCCATCGGGGCGCACCGCACAAGGCGTAAGAACGATATCGGGCGCTCGCAACTGGATCGTATTCCTGGGATTGGCCCGACACGTAAAAAGGCCCTTTTGATGCATTTCGGTTCGGTCAAAGCGGTTGAGCGGGCAGGGGTCGAGGATATGATGGCGGTGGAGGGAATTTCCCGCCAAGTGGCTGAGACAATTTACGGATTTTTTCACGGCACATAATCACATGTGGAAATCGGTGAAAAAGAGCGAATTTCCTTGCTTTTCGGCTTGCAGTTTTTGTTTTTACCATGCTAGTGTGCGGCTCTCTTGCGAAAAGATTTGTTTGATTTTGTTTTGATGAAGAAGGAGTGAAAGCCCGCTATGTTCCATCGTCCCAAACCTTATGGTGACACCGCAGCCGAAACGGAAAAGCCGACAGAAGAAGCCAAAGGCGCTGACGCTGTAGAAACCAAGGCTGCAGGCGAGACAACGGAAAATACAACGGCTGAAACTGCAAAGCCTAATCCCTTTGCTGCGTCTACACCGGCCTCGGCACCGACACCGACAAACTCGCCTTTCCGCAGCACCAGTGCGACATCAGAGAGCGATACAAAAACAACATCTTCATCATCTTCATTATTTTCTTCAGGAAAGGATACAAGCCCCATGTCCGATCAGGATAAAACAAACGAGACAGAAGCCGACGCTTCCAAAAAACCCCTCGACATTCCGGCTGGCAACAATCCGTTCCAGCGTCCGCAAGCTGCCACAGGCACACAGCAGACCCCCGGTTCTTACGGCACATACAGCCCTGCGCCATATGCCGCTTCCACACCTGCCATGGGCACACCTGCTGCCGGCATGAGCTCAAGCCTCGGATCAAGCGCCCACGGTCGCCGTCTGGTGATCGGTGAAGGCATCACCATGTCGGGTGAGATTGAATCTTGTGACCATTTGCTGGTTGAAGGTACGGTCGAAGCTGCGCTGAAAGGTGCAAAAGTTCTCGAAATCTCCTCAGCCGGTACATTCTACGGCACAGTTGAGATCGAAAATGCCACAATCGCAGGCCGTTTCGAAGGTGATATCACCATCAGCGGTCGCCTGACGGTTAAGACCTCAGGTTCTGTGACAGGCACAATTTCCTACGGTGAGCTGGCGATCGAAGCAGGTGCGACACTGGACGGAACACTGACACCCTTGAACGCCACAGCAGCAGCCGGCGGTCGTAAGGGAAGAAAAACCGGCAATGACGCTGAGCTGCCCCTGTCGCGTCGCGCCTCAGGAGAATAAGGCAAGCTTCAGAACGGGTTTTCTTGACAAGTCATGTGGCAATAAGTTATCCACATGCTGTTTATAAAAGACGCGAGGTTCTCCGAAGTCGGCATGGTGCCGATGGAGGCGTGGAACCAAACGTCTTTTGACCTGTTTACAGTGATGTTTTTGGATATGTCATTAATCCTTTCTTCACGGATGCCGCTCATCCTGAAGAGTATGGGGCAAATTTCGAAAGATGGAGTCGAATCTCTGGCGCGATGGAAAGTCGCGGTGATTACGCGTGGTCTGAAACTCAATAAAAGTCTGCAGCCCTATCTTCCCGAACGCTTTGCCAATTCCGTTCCTTTGTGCCTCAGCCTGATCTTTTTGTTGATGGCGATGCTCTCAACGGGATTAAGTGGTGTGCCCGCGCCTTTAAGCACGGCAGATTTGCGTGTGATAGAGGCCGCGCAAGCCGCGACACTTCCTGCCGAGGCCGAAACTCTGGCGATGAACTTCCCGCGCTATGATCACCCTGCCGATAAGCTGGTCGATCTGGTGGCTTACCAGCCTGAGACACTCACCACATTATCGGGCGAAGATATCTTTGCGATGCTTGATCGTCCTGATTTGCAGCGTCGTGACGGTCAGCGTGTCGTCCTGCAATATCGTTCCGAAGTCTGCGTTGCCGATTTCGGATTTTCCGTGCCCGCAGGGTCGTCGGTTGATACACAACTTGTTGAAAGCTACCGCATGCGTTCACGCGATACTGTGATTGCCGAAAAGAAAACCGAATTTGCGACGGCCTTCGAAGATAAGGGCGCGCAACGCCGCTGCTTTAATTCGATTATCGATGAAAAGCGCAAGAACGGCTCGCTCTTCAAATTCGCCGAGGCTGAGCCGAATACGTTGCCCGGCACATTCTCGCATATCTATTAAACTGTCTTCTCTTTAAACGCGCACAAATCATAAACGGGGCACTCCCCGCATTTGGGTTTGCGTGCGACGCAAATATAGCGCCCGTGCAAAATCAGCCAGTGATGCGCGTGGCGACGGTATTTGGAGGGCACGACTTTTTCCAGTTTGGCCTCTACCTGATCGACATTTTTGCCAGGTGCAAGCCCTGTTCTATTTGAGACGCGGAAGATATGCGTATCTACGGCAATCGTTTCATGACCGAAGGCGATGTTTAAAACAACATTGGCGGTTTTTCGCCCGACCCCCGGAAGTGTGACAAGGGCCTCGCGGTCTTCGGGGACTTGCGAGCCATGTTCATCAATCAAGATCTGCGAGAGTTTAAAGACATTCTCGGCCTTGGTGTTGTATAGCCCGATGGTTTTGACATGGTCTTTAATGCCATCTAAGCCAAGAGCCACCATCTCTTCAGGTGTTTTGGCAATTTGAAAGAGTTTTTCTGTGGCCTTGTTGACCCCTTTGTCCGTGGCTTGCGCGGACAAAACAACGGCGACCAGCAAGGTAAACGGGTTCACATAGTTCAGCTCCCCCTTGGGTTCGGGGTTTTGGGCGTGAAGCCGCTCAAAAAAAGTCTCGATATCCTGTTTTTTCATGTGGTTTAGGGTAAATCGCAAGAAACGGATTGTCTATGGTTCGAAAAGCCGCAACAGTGAGTTTATGGAGAATGTCCCCGCTATGAAAGACAGTCGAAACCCGTATGAGGTGATCGCTCGTGCTATTGATGAGATCGTGACGGGGGACATGATGGGGGCTTCCTTACAGGATTTTGGAATGCGCTACGGTTATGAATCGACCTATTTTTCCAAAATATTTCAGGAATATACGGGGCTGACGCCACGCGACTTTCAACGATTTGCCAAAATGCGCAAAGCCCGTGATTTTCTTCTTAAAGGTTATACGACGCTGGACGCTGCTTATGAAGCAGGCTTAAGCGGACAAGGGCGGTTACATGATTCTTGTCTCAAATTCGATAATCTGACCCCGGGTGAGATCCGCAAAAAAGGATTGGGCATGACGATCTGGCATGATGAGATCGATACGGTCATCGGGCGGCTTCTGATTGCCGTTAATGCGCGCGGCCTGTGCTGGATCGCCTTTCTTGATAAAACTTATCGAGACGAAGCGTATATGCGTATGAAATATGCATTACCTTATGCAAGCTATTTGCGTGACCCGCAAGAAACAGCGGAAACGACCCAAAAACTTCAGAGCCTTTTAAGCGGAAAAAACCTCGACGATCCTCTTGAAATTTGTCTTGCGGGAACCATTTTTCAGATGCAAGTCTGGCAGGCTCTTCTTAAAATTCCGGAAGGGGCCACTGTCAATTATCAGGCGATTGCCAAAGCGATCGGACGTCCGAAAGCCTCCCGTGCCGTCGGGTCTGCGGTCGGTGCGAACCCGCTCACGTGGTTGATCCCGTGTCACCGTGTGATACAGGCATCCGGCATTATCGACAATTACGGATGGGGAACTGACCGAAAAGCCGTATTGCTGGGTTGGGAGGCGCAAAATAATTGACATAAGGCGGGCAATGGGCGTATAAACGACCTTGTTTATGATGATGTGTGAAAGCTGCGTTTCCGATGCGTTTAATACCGAACCCGCGTGTTCCCGAATTTTACGAAGCGTTCACATACGCTGCGATTGACGCGGCATGTCAAACCGGCAAACGTCTGGAGCCGGATTATAAAGTCACACTTCAAAAATTTTACTTCATTACGACGGATGAGCTAAATGATTTAAGACGGCTGATCCGTACACTTCCCACATTCGGTGATCCCAAAGGGCTGGAAGATATCATTAATGGCAAGACCACATGGCGGGCGCAAACGCGTAGCTGGATTTATCCCTTTACCGAGGAAGATCAGCGGATCCTCAAATCCTTTCCGGAAAAGCTGATGTCTGAGGACAACGGCGAAATGTATCGCCCCAAAAATATTGAAAAACTGATTAGCGCCCTGAAAACATTTTCAAGCGAACATCTTCATCTTGCGTCGGGGTTGGAACGTGAATTGCCATTCAGCCAGAAAATAGCAGAGATACGCTCATTCATGGAAACGCGTGAGGAATTTCTGCTGCCGGTCGAGACAGCGTGCTTCAGAGAGGTCACGGATGAAGAAATCGACATTTGGGGTGAGTTCGGCACACCTTTAACGCAATGCGGCTGGGTGGAAACCGAAGAAGAAAAGCAAGGGGCTGATGAAGCGGATGACGACGTTAATCCGTCAGGTCCGACCACAAATCTTTCACCTTCTTGAAAAACCCTTCGCTCTCGGCATAGTGCTTGCCGGATTTCGCGAGAGTTTCATCCAGTTCACGCATCAGATTTTGCTGTTTCTTATCCAGATTTGTCGGTGTTTCGACAAAGACTTCGATATACATGTCACCGCGATTAGTTGAATTCAGAACGGTCATGCCTTTGCCCTTAAGGCGGAATTGCTGGCCTGTCTGCGTTCCTTCGGGAATCCTGACGCTTGATCTTGCACCTTCAATTGTCGGCACTTCGACTGTGCCGCCAACAGCCGCTTTTGTCATTGGGATCGGCACGCGGCAGTGTAAATCAGCGCCTTCACGCTGGAAGAAGCGGTGCGGTTTGATACCGACCAGTACATAGAGGTCGCCGGGAGGGCCGCCTCTAAAGCCTGCCTCGCCTTCACCTGCCAAACGGATGCGGCGTCCGGCATCAATGCCTGCCGGTACACGCACCTGTAATGTTTTTTCTTTTCTGACGCGACCCTGACCGCCGCATTTCGAACACGGGTCTTTAATGACGCGACCTTCGCCGTGACATGTGGGGCATGTGCGTTCAATCGTAAAGAAACCCTGCTGGGCGCGCACACGGCCTTTGCCGTCACATGTCGGGCAGGAATCCGAACCCTTATCAGATTTCGAACCCGACCCGTCACACGAATCACATTTTTCGATGGAGGGGACTTTGATCTTGGCTTCTTTACCTTTGAAGGCATCTTCCAAGGTAATGTCCATCGTGAATTGCATGTCATTGCCGCGTGCAGGGCCGGTTGCGCCTCTGCCGCCCATGCCGCCGCCGAACATATCTTCGAAAATATCGGAAAAGGCCGCGCCGAAACCTGAAAAGTCACGCGGGTTAAAGCCGCCGCCCATACCCCCGGGGCCGCCACCCATGCCGCCTGAAAAGGCATCCGAACCGAATTGGTCGTAAGCGGCGCGTTTTTGCGGGTCTTTTAAGACATCGTAAGCCTCGTTCACTTCCTTGAACTTGGCCTCGGCCTCGGGACTGTCTTTATTCTGGTCGGGGTGATATTTCTTGGCCTGCGCCCGATAAGCCTTTTTCAGCTCCTCGTCGGTCGCGCTTTTGGATACGCCAAGAATTTTATAATAATCTGTGCTCATCTCTTACTTATTAAGTGTATGCGGCAAGTCATAAAAGAGAGCTTAACTCATTTTGCCAAGTCAGCTCTCTTTTAAAATTTAATATTTACCTATTTCTTAGTCGATAGACTTACTTTTTGTTGTCCTCATCGTCTGAAGACAGGTCTGTGAAGTCGGCATCCAGCACGTCATCGTCATTTGCAGATGCGCCTTTTCCGGCTGAGTCTGCATCCGTAGCGCCTTCTGCTGCGGCCTCTTCTTGTGAAGCACGATAAGCCGCTTCTCCGATTTTCATAGAGACAGCCTGTAGATTCTGCGTCTTGGCTTCGATTGTGGCCTTGTCGCCATTTTCTAAAACGGCTCTCAGATCCTCAATCGCTTTTTCGGCTTCTTCCTTATCGGCCGCGTCAACCTTGTCACCCAGCTCGCCAAGCGATTTGGTTGTCGCATGAATCAGGCTTTCGGCTTGGTTGCGGGCTTCAACGGCTTCGCGTTTCTTCTTGTCCGTCTCGGCATTGCTTTCAGCATCCTTGACCATTTTTTCGATGTCGGCGTCACTCAAACCGCCCGAAGCCTGAATACGGATTTGCTGTTCCTTATTCGTCGCTTTGTCTTTGGCGGTCACGTGGACGATACCGTTGGCATCGATATCGAATGTCACCTCAATTTGCGGAACGCCGCGAGGTGCACCGGGGATGCCCACCAGATCAAACTGACCCAGAGGTTTGTTGTCGGCAGCCATTTCACGTTCACCTTGGAAGACACGGATGGTCACAGCCGTCTGGTTGTCTTCAGCGGTGGAAAAGACCTGACTTTTCTTGGTCGGGATTGTCGTGTTGCGCTCGATGAGGCGTGTAAACACACCACCCAGTGTCTCGATACCCAGAGACAGCGGCGTAACATCCAGCAACAGAACGTCTTTGACGTCGCCTTGCAACACACCACCCTGAACGGCAGCACCGTCAGCAACAACCTCGTCAGGGTTTACACCTTTATGAGGCTCTTTACCGAAGAAGTCTTTCACGACTTCGATGATTTTCGGCATACGTGTCATACCACCGACCAGAACAACTTCGTCAATGTCGGAGGCTTTCAAGCCAGCATCTTTTAACGCTGCTTTGCACGGATCAATCGTGCGGCGAACCAGATCATCAACCAGAGATTCAAGCTTGGCGCGTGAGAGTTTGATGTTCAGGTGTTTCGGGCCTGAAGCATCGGCTGTCACGAAGGGCAGGTTGATCTCGGTGTTTGTCGCGGAGGAAAGCTCAATCTTGGCTTTTTCGGCAGCTTCCTTCAGACGCTGCAGGGCCAGCTTATCATCGCGCAGATCAATGCCGTTTTCACGTTTGAATTCGTCTGCCAGAAAATCGATGATGCGCAGGTCAAAGTCTTCACCGCCAAGGAATGTGTCCCCGTTAGTAGATTTTACTTCGAACACACCGTCGCCGATTTCCAGGATAGACACGTCGAACGTACCGCCACCCAAGTCATAAACGGCAACCGTACCGGCTTTTTTCTTATCCAGACCGTAAGCCAAAGCGGCAGCCGTCGGCTCGTTAATAATACGAAGCACTTCGAGACCGGCAATTTTACCGGCATCTTTGGTGGCTTGGCGTTGCGAGTCATTGAAATAGGCAGGAACTGTAATGACGGCTTGTGTCACTTCCGTACCTAGAAACTTCTCGGCTGTCTCCTTCATCTTGGTCAGTACCATGGCAGACAACTGGGCGGGGGCGTATTTCTCGCCATCAACTTCAACCCATGCGTCGCCATTATCGGCCTCAATGATTTTAAAAGGGGCTTTTTTGATGAGGTCTTGTACTTCGGCATCTTTGAAGCGACGACCGATCAGGCGCTTGACCGCATATAATGTATTTTCGGGGTTTGTGACCGCCTGACGTTTGGCAGGTTGACCTACCAGACGCTCACCGTCTTTGGTAAAAGCAATCATGGAAGGGGTTGTGCGCGCACCTTCCGTGTTTTCGATCACGCGTGGTTCTTTACCGTCCATTACGGCCACGCAGGAGTTGGTTGTACCGAGGTCGATACCGATAACTTTACTCATTTTTTTCCTCTTTCGTTGGCAAATTCATGTCAGCCCTGTAACAGGCACCGTCATCATTTCCGAAGGTTGCAGACCGTTCATCGGTCCTTTGCCCCCAGTTATAGCGGGTTTCACGGTTTTAAAAACCCTAAAAGCGGCATTTTTAAATCTCCGTACCCAATTTCTTATTCGTAAGGATCGGGAAAACGGATGAGATTTTTACCGAAATTTTTTATCAGGCTTCCGTATCAATCGTTTTGGGAGCGCCTTGCTCACCCTTGGCGATGCCGACACGGGCCGGGCGCAACAGGCGATCCTCCAGAATGTAACCTTCCTCGATCACCTGAATGACTGTTCCCGGTGTTTTATCGGGAATAGGAGCCTCAAACATCACTTCATGGAAGTTCGGATTGAAGGGCATGTCGTAGGCTTCGATCTTCTTGATCTTATGACGCTCGAACGCCTTTAAAAGTTCACGTTCGGTAGCCTCAATTCCCGTCAGGAGCGCGGCGATGGGTTCGGGAACCCCGTCAATATCATCGGGCACGGCATCAAGGGCGCGGCGCAGATTGTCGGCAACGGAAATCAGGTCGCGGGCAAAGCCTGCAATTGCGTATTTCGACGCATCTTCACGTTCTTTGACGGCGCGGCGGCGCGTATTCTCGGCTTCCGCCAGTGCACGCAAGGCCTGGTCTTTCATCTGCGCCAATTGCGTTTTCAGACGGGCAACTTCGCTGTCGCCATCTTCTTCTGCCGTTTCTTCCGACGAAGCCTCTTCAGAAGATGAATCCTCTTCGGATTCATTCTCAAGATGCTCTTCGTTCTGATCATCCTCTTCATTCAGAGTTTCAGGTGTCAGATCGTCATTGTCTTCGTATTTTTGTGTATTGTCGCTCATGGGGCTACTATCTGGGCTGTCTTTTAACCAATTTCAAGTCTCTTTTTTTCTTTTTTCCGCCACTTAAGAGGCGCTTTACTGACCATAGGTGGGATGAGGGTGAGATTCAAGCGTCACTGGTCGGGTCAGGCCAAAAGCTCCCACGGTTTTTGCCGCCACAAGCCGCAAAGATTGACAATTCGGGCGAAGACAGGTTTCATGAGGCCGAATTTTTAATATCTCACTGTAAGGATGACATGATGAGTTCGGCAACATCGCAGCCAGCTACCCCCGCTAACACAGCAAACGCCGCACGCCCATCGGGACGTGCCGTAAACCAGATGCGCGACATATCATTTCAGACAGGCGTTTCGCGTCATGCGGAAGGCTCGTGCCTTGTGAAATGTGGACATACGCATGTTTTGTGTACTGCAACGGTTGAGGAAAAAATCCCGGGCTGGCTGAAGGGTTCGGGTAAAGGCTGGGTCACTGCCGAATACGGCATGCTGCCGCGCTCGACACACCAGCGTATTGATCGCGAAGCTGCCAAGGGCAAGCAATCGGGCCGCACACAGGAAATTCAGCGACTGATCGGGCGTGCCTTACGCGCAGTCGTCGATCTTGAAGCTTTGGGTGAACGTCAAGTCCGTATTGATTGTGACGTGCTGCAAGCCGATGGCGGAACACGCACGGCCTCTATTACAGGGGCTTACGTCGCGCTTTATCAGGCGCTGGAAAAAGTTGTATCACAAGGGCTTCTTACTTCCATGCCGCTTCTCGATTCTGTCGCCGCCATTTCGTGCGGGATTTATGAAGGGTCACCTGTTTTAGACTTGGATTACGATGAGGATTGCACGGCTGAAACTGATGCCAATTTCGTGATTACGGGTAAAGGCGGTATTGTCGAAATTCAAGGAACAGCCGAAAAAACTCCTTTTTCAGAAAGCGAATTTTTGCAGCTTCTGGCTCTGGCTAAAAAAGGCTGCACAGAGTTGACGGCGGCGCAGAATGACGCACTTCAAAAGGCATGAGCCCATTTTTTGAAGCAGATAACATGATTTTATTGGGAGGCTTTGTCGCCTCCCTTGTCTTTTTATATCTTGGCGGGAAGCTCGTTCATCGGTTCAGTAGAACCGAAATGGATACGTTCCTGAAAAGCTTTTACAGGAACCTCATTCATCCTGTGCAGTTTCTGATCGGGGCAACACTCTTCTATTCGTTGTTGCAGCAATACCCGATTGCACCCGGCGACCCTGAAATTTACAGCAACATTTATAATGTCCTGCTTGTCACCGGTTTCGGATGGCTGGCGTTGCGCCTGATTAACTTGGTGTCAGATGTGATCTTGCGTCGCTTTAACATTGAAACAAAAAATAATTTAAATGCACGCGCCATTCACACGCAAATCAAGGTCCTGACACGCTTCCTCAAAGCATTGGTGTTTTTGATTGCCTTATCCGCAGGATTAATGACTTTTGAAACCATCCGCTCACTCGGGGTATCCTTACTTGCATCGGCTGGAGTGGCCTCGGTCATTATCGGTTTTGCCGCACAAAAAACCATCGCCAACTTCTTTACAGGGCTTCAGATTGCTATCACACAGCCCATCCGACTTGGGGATGCGGTCGTTGTTGAAGGGGAGTGGGGCTGGATTGAAGAGATTAATCTGACCTATGTCGTCGTCAAAATTTGGGATTGGCGCAGACTTGTACTGCCCATCACGTATTTTGTTGAACACCCTTTTCAGAACTGGACGCGCCGCACGGCCTCGATCATAGGAGACGTCACGCTGTATCTGGATTATAAAATGCCGATTGAACCATTGCGCCTTGAACTGGACCATATCCTTGCCGGAACAGAATTATGGGACAATGATGTCAAAGTTGTGCAAGTCGTCGACACGACTGAGAAAACGATGAAGGTACGTGTTTTGGTGAGTGCAACAGATTCCTCTACGGCGTGGGATTTAAGATGCCTTGTTCGTGAGAAGATGATAGGTTTTGTCCAAGAAAATTATCCGCAGTTTTTACCGCAGAATCGTGCCGAGATATCAGGTGCAGATGATGCACTTTTAAGAAGCGAAAAAGCATGAGCACGCTCGTTCTTGCCACACATAATAAGGGAAAGATCGCCGAGTTTTCGGAGATGCTGAAACCTTATTTTGCATCCTTTCAATCCGCAGCAGAACTAAATCTGCCTGAGCCAGAGGAAACCGAAGATACATTTGCAGGAAACGCGCTGATTAAAGCGCGTGCCGCACATCAGGCGACAGGTTTTGCTGCACTTTCGGATGATAGTGGTTTGTGCGTGAATGCATTGAACGGACAACCTGGCATCTATTCGGCGCGCTGGGCGGGGTCGGAAAAAAACTTTGAAACGGCGATGAATTTTCTGGATACAAAACTGGCGGGAATATCAGATCGCTCCGCTTATTTCATTTCCGTTTTGGCTTATGTGGATGAGAAAGGCGCCGAACATATTTTTGAAGGGCGCGTCAACGGAAACCTCGTATGGCCTCCCTCAGGGGCAAACGGCTTCGGATACGACCCGATGTTCGTGCCTGAAAATGAACGCAAAACTTTCGGTGAAATGGAAGCGATGGAGAAAAAGAAACATTCGCACCGCGCACGTGCCTTTGCCGACTTTATCGGTTTCCTGCAGTCACAAAAGGGATAAGTTGCCCCATGGAGCAAGTGCGCCCCCTCGCCATTTATATTCACTGGCCTTTTTGTCTTTCCAAATGTCCTTATTGTGATTTTAATTCGCATGTCGCCGCGACAATTGATCACGCAGCATGGCGTGCCGCCTATCTTAAAGAACTGGATTATTTCGCCGCTCTGACCAATGATCGCATTGTCACCAGTATTTTTTTCGGGGGCGGAACACCCTCACTCATGCCCGTTGAAACAGTTGCCGCCATCTTGCAGCATATCGGCAATCTCTGGGTTTTGGATAAAGATATCGAGATCACGCTGGAAGCCAACCCGACCTCGGTTGAAAATGCCAAATTCAAAGGCTTTGCTGCGGCAGGGATCAATCGCGTGTCGATTGGTGTGCAGTCACTCAATGAAGAGGACTTACGCTTTTTAGGTCGTCAACATAGTGCACAGGATGCGCTTGAGGCCGTGAAGATCGCCCGCGAAACATTCCCTCGTTATAGCTTCGATTTGATTTATGCGCGCCCCCGCCAAACTCTGGAGGCATGGGAAGATGAACTCGGTGAAGCCATTCCCCATATGGGTGACCATGCCTCGCTTTATCAATTGACGATTGAGCCGCAAACGCCTTTTTATGCGCAGCATAAGCGCGGTGAATTTGTGATCCCCGATGAAGAAGAGGCCGCAACATTCTATGAGACAACCCGCACTATTATGGGCCGTGCAGGTTTTGAGGATTACGAAGTGTCGAATTATGCGCGGGGCGGGGAAGGAGCGCGCTCGAAACATAATCTGACCTATTGGCGCACAGGCGAACATTTGGGGATTGGTCCGGGTGCGCATGGTCGCGTTTTTCGTGGGCAGACACGCTATGCGACACGTATGCATCGTGCCCCCGACATCTGGCTACAAAAAACCATGCAGGACGGAGTTGGCCTGCAGGACGATATCGCACTGGATGATACAGAGGTGGCAGAAGAAAAAATACTGATGGGCATGCGCCTGTCCGAAGGCTTACCCGCCGAAATTTTTGCAGCAAGCAAGATTGATCAGTTAATTGCGGCAGGTGATATCGAACGGCTTGGGAACAGCCATGTTACCGCAACATTACAGGGGCGATTGCGCCTCAATTCATTGATTACTTGGCTTCTGGAGGCGTGAAGTCGGGACGCTTGGGAAGGGAATCCAGACTGGTCCAGCGGATATTCTCAATCGGATTAATGTTGCAAGGCTTCATATCGCGCCCGTCGTAAATTTTTCTGACCTGCCAGTTTTTCGGCTCACCGCAAATTTCAATGATGTCGCAATTATGCGGCAACTCGAGTTCTTCCCATCCTTCAATCGGTAAGTGAAACCAGTTCATGAGAAATGCTTTCAAGGTTGCGCCATGTGTGACGATCAGAATGTCGTGCTTACCCTCGGTGACATCACGGGAAAGCGTGCCATCCATAAAGCTTTTTGTGTGCAGCATGATGTCTTTAGGGGATTCCCCGAAGAGCAAACTGGCGCTGACGGGAGAGGATTTCGCAGCGGCTTTTGATATCTCGAGGAGCTTTTCCGCAAAAGGCTTGAAAGCAGGGTCTTCTTCAAAATTTAAATGTGAGACAGCGCCGTAAAATTGCTCGGTCAGTCGCAAATCTTCCAGAATGCGAGGCGTATCGCTGAAGCCGAATTCTTTCAAGGGGGAAAGAACGCCCGATAAGGTCTCACGCGTGCGCTGATATGAGCTGCAGAAAATATGTGGCCAGGTCTGCGGATCCACGCTTTCGGTGCGGTAATAGTCAACCAAAAAACGTCCTGCAGCTTCGGCTTGATCCCAACCTTTTTCGGTTAAACCCAAGAAGGCATCACCCACAGTCATATAGTTACGGGGGTCGATATTCCCGATGGACTCGCCGTGGCGCATAAGCAGAAAACGATACATGCCCTCAGCTTTAGCTGACTTGACTTATGAAAATCAACCGAAATCTTTTAAAGGAGCGAGGAGAGGTCCGTACCGTTCACCAGAAATTTTCCGTCAGGCGTAATTTCAAGATTATAGGTACGAATGTCACCGTCTTCTTGTTTTTGCCCTGCAATTTGCAAAACCGCCATTGTGGCAAGAACTTTTTGTTCATCGGGGGTGGGAACAGCACCTGTCAGACGCACCGCAGAAGCGGCTTTATCCAGCCCGTAAATGGTGAGTTTGACTTTTTTATTGCTCACGTTTGCGGGGGCTTCTCCGTCTTTGCGCACAACAAAACGCTGCATCAATGCATCAATGTCCTGCACTGTGCCTTCCAATGTCACGCGTTCCAAAGCCAGAGGTGAATTGCCGTTTGCCATTAAGGTGAGCGTATCGGCACCCAATGTAACGGGGCCTGTGATGCGGTTGTTTTTTGCCTCGCCTTCCTGAGCAATTGTGAAAAGACCGATTGTGGTCGTGTTGTCATGCTTAAGGTCGGTCAATGTCACATTGCTGTAAGTAGCATTAATAACAGTGAAGGCATTTGCACCTTCAACAAGTATTCCGTCAAATTTTTGTCGCCCCACTGCCAGTGTAAAGATGGACTGACCATTTTGTGTGGCGGTAATTTCCTGAGGCAACGCAAGCGTTGTTTTCCATTCTCCGTTTTCCAAAGGACGGGCGTTCAGTTTGGGTGTGCCAAGATCAACACCCTTGCCTGTTTTGCTGTCTTTTGCGCTTAAGGCAGGAAGAGTGGCCTCGTAATATGTCTCTGAAGCATTGGGCGTAACCAGTAACTCCCCATCCTGTTTCAGATTTGGGCCTGCGGCCTTCAAATAGGAATGGATGATTGTCTCCAGTGCTTTCTGGCGCTCCGGTGTCAGGTCCTGAGAAAATGCCGAAAAAGCAAAGCCTGTCACTCCGATCAGAAAAAAAGCCGACGCTATCCAAAAGCGGCGTTTGGTCAAGGTCTGGCTCAGGGCTTTTGTCTGTGTCATATGTCGGGGCCTTTCAGGCGGTTGGAATCATACTATGCTATACGATATACTGGGGATGAGTTGCATATCCTTCGAAAAGATTTGCACTTCTCCGTCACATTATATGGTCTTCTTATTGCACCTCGTCAATCTAGGTAAATAGTAAAGATATGATGATGCGCACAAGCGACACTCCGATACACAGCCACGCGCCGATCCGTGCGATATTGGGCCCCACCAATACGGGGAAAACCTATGCGGCGATTGAGGCCATGCTGGCGCGCCATAACGGTGTGATCGGTTTCCCGTTGCGTCTTTTAGCGCGTGAAAATTATGACCGCGTGGTCGAGAAAGTCGGGAAGGCTGCAGTCGCACTTGTGACAGGCGAAGAAAAAATCATCCCGCCGCATGCCCGCTTTTTCTTATGTACTGTCGAATCAATGCCGCTGGGCAAAGTTTTTGAGTTTGTCGGCGTTGACGAAATTCAACTTTGTGCCGATCCCGACCGCGGTCATACCTTTACGGATCGGTTGTTACATGCGCGGGGGAGCAAGCTCACCATGTTCATGGGCGCGCAAACGATTGAGCCGTTAATACGCAATATCCTGCCGCAATGCGAGATTGAGACGCGTCCCCGATTATCCAGCTTGAGCTATAAAGGCTTCAAAAAAATCACACGTCAGCCACGCCGTTCTGCCATTGTTGCCTTTTCACTGGATGATGTGTACCGCTTTGCCGAGCTGATCCGCCGTCAAAAAGGCGGGGCGGCGATTGTGATGGGGGCTTTGTCGCCGCGCACACGGAACGCGCAGGTCGAGCTGTTCCAGTCGGGTGAGGTTGATTATTTGGTGGCAACCGATGCCATAGGTATGGGCTTGAACATGGATATCCACCATGTGAGCCTGGGTGCGACGCGCAAATATGACGGGAAAAACGTGCGTGATTTGACCAAAGCGGAGCTCGCGCAGATTGCAGGTCGGGCAGGGCGTTACACCAAAGACGGGACATTCGGTGTGACGGGACCTGTGACGGCACTCGACCCCGATACGGTCGAAGCGATCCAGACGCATCATTTCGAGCCGCTTTCGTCCATTGTCTGGCGCAATAGCGATCTGGATTTCTCATCCGTCAAAGGGCTGATTGCCTCTTTGACAAGGTCCTCCGACAAGCCGTGGTTCGAGAGGGGGCGCGAAGGCGAGGATGAACGGGCGCTGCGCAATTTAAGCGAACGTGACGAAGTTGCCGTTCTTGCCGATGTCCCTTCACGTTTGAGGCTTCTTTGGGAAGTCTGTCAAATTCCCGATTTCCGAAAAACCACGGAGGATTCTCACCACCAGCTTCTCAGCGATGTCTATACGCGGCTGTTATTGGCAGAAGGTGACGGCGATATCGTGCCGTTAGCCGAAGACTGGGTGGCAGGGCATATTGACAGGCTGGACCGCGCTGAAGGGGACATCGATGCATTGATGACACGGATCGCGCATATCCGTACATGGACCTATATCACGCATAAGAAAGACTGGCTGACACATGCCGAACACTGGTCGGAAAAAGCCCGCGCCATTGAGGACAAACTCTCGGATTCTCTCCATCAGGCCCTGACCACACGCTTTGTCGATAAACGCTCTTCGGTGCTTTTGCGCTCGCTGAAACAGGGCGAAGCGTTGCTGGCAGGTATCAGGTCGGACGGAAACGTGATTGTCGAGGGCCATTCCGTTGGACAATTGGACGGATTTCGGTTTATACCAGACGAGACGGCGATCGGTAACGATCGTAAGGCTATTTTATCGGCTGCACGCGCAGCCCTCAAATCGGAGTTGAACAGACGGGTCATGTCACTGATCAATGCAGAAAAAACGCAATTTGCCCTGACGGATTCAGGGGAGATTCTTTACCAGCCCACTTTGAATAATCCGCTTCCAGGGAAAGCTGTCGCACAGCTCACCAAAGGCAGCAGCATTCTGGAGCCTGATTTCAGACTTCTGGAAACCGATCTGCTGGAAGGACAGGACACAGCCGCCATTCAGACGAAATTGCAGGGCTGGCTGGCAGGACATATCGGCGAAATTTTGGCAAACCTGAAAGCTTTGGAAAATCCCGAAAATATTTCGGGTGTCGCACGCGGTATTGCTTACCAGCTTTTTGAGCATCTGGGCGTCATGCACCGCTCTGCACTGGAAGGTCTGATCACGGATCTGGATGAAGAGGGGCGCCGTTCTTTGCGCGCACTGCGTATTAAGCTGGGTCCCGTTCTGGTCTTCTTGCCTGATCTCAATAAACCGAAGTCCGTACGCTTGCGTGCGCTTCTCTGGTCGATCTGGCAAGGTAAAGAGCTGCCCCCTAAAATTCCTGCTGATGGCTCTGTCTCTGTTGCATATGATGCCGAGACGATGGATGCCGATTTGTTGTTGGCGATTTCCTATCCTGTCTTCGGCCCGAAAGCCGTGCGAATTGATATGCTGGATCGTGTGATCAACGCCATTTACGATTCCGCAAAAGACGGTCGTTTCAAAGCGCAGCATAATATGGCTGAATGGCTTGGATGCTCGATTGATGATCTTTACGCCATTCTTGGCGCAATGGGCCATAAGCGCATTGCGGCTGAAAGCGTGGAAGAAAATGCTGCGCCTGAAGAGGGGGCTGAGACAACCGAGACAGTGTCTGAAGAGGCTGAAAAAACAGTCGAGATAACCAAGACCGCGGGCGAGGTTAAACCCGAACTGGATGCGTTTTACCTGAAAAAAGGGCAAGCGCATAAAAAGGCATTTGTGAAAAAGCCGTATGAAGATAAACCCAAAAACTTCAAACCGAAAGCCAAGCCGCAAGCTAAAGGTAAACCAAAACTGCCTAAGCCTGACCGTTCACTGTCGGTCGGACCGAAGCCGTCACTTGAGGATTCACCTTTCGCTATCTTGCAGCAATTGAAAACCGATAAGAAATAAGAGCTTTTCGGTATGGTGAGGGAACGCGACGAAGACGGTTTCATCAACGAGCACAATAAAGGCTCTCCTGAAACTCTGCGCGTTGCGGAAACCATTACTGAAATTTTTATCAACCGCTACCTGCCGGTCCTGAGCCTGACTTACATTGCGTCGCTGCTGGGAATGGCTTTGAAACGGGGCGGTGTCACACATTTTGCTGCGGAAATTCTCGCGGATAAAGCGATTTACTGGCTCGCTTTCGGGGTGGGTGTCTGGGTATCGATCCCCGCAATGATCTGGATTTGTATTCGTTCCGTCGGTACGTTGGTTTCCTATGCCAATAACTGGTATAAATCGACCACGCTTTTAATGGTCATTGTCCTCTTGGGAAGTTTTCTTCTCTTTCCGCCTAACGGGCAGGGCAGCCAGTGGTGGTACACGGCGCGCCTGTTTGTTGCCGCAGCCATTCCCATTCATGTCATCCAGTACTGGTTTTTTACACGTGAAGGCTTGCCGACAAATATCTCGGCGACGCTGGGTGCGATTGCACTCGCCCTTTTCCTTTATGGAATGATTGTTATTTAAGATTTTTTGAAAATGGTCGGGGTGATAGGATTCGAACCTACGACCTCCTCGTCCCGAACGAGGCGCGCTACCAGGCTGCGCTACACCCCGATCAACTGGCATGATCGGTGAAGACCGAAAAAGAGACCTATCAGATATGCGCAGGGGCGGTCAACGGAAATTCCGCGTCTTTTGTGGGGTGGGAAACCGTGTTTGCCTCGGCATTTTTAAAGCGATCAAAAAGCTGTGTCATAAAGAAGCGACGTTCATCTTCATAAGGCAGCAGGTCGGCTTTTAACTCCATCAATTGACGATGTTCCGTGCCCCGCGCACTCAAGGCTTCGACCTCTGCCATGGAGCTCCCGAATTCGGGGTGAACGGCAGACGCTATGATTTTCCCTTCACCATACGGATATTCAACAATCGCAGGCGGCTTGCCTGCAACATCGGTAAAGCGTGCCAGAACGGTATGGGGGACATTTTCGGGAATATGGTAGGCCGGTCCGCCCGCATAACAGAGATGGAAAATACGCTCTGGCGTCTCAGACCCGACCGCATTGCCGAATAACGTATCGGGCGTGCTGATACGCGTTAGAGTGCAATAGGTGGCAGGAAGGTCTTGACGTTTCAAAGCGGATGACGGGATCGGCCCTCTTGCCTCGCCGGGGATTAACGCGACAAGGCTGCTTTTCTCACGAGGTGATCCTTTCCCGACCTCGGGGGTATAGACGGATTTATCAAACAAGACATATGAGCCTGCGCAAAAGCCCATCAATTGTCCCCCGCCATGGACATAGCGTTTGAGGCGCTCAAAGCCGAGATCGCCGATTTGTTCGCGGTAGAAACATTCTTCGCCGACAATACCAGGCAGAACAACGCAATGGGCATTGGCAAGGTAGCGCGGGTTAGTCAGGGTATGGGCGGTGACCTCGATGACGTTCATTCCCGCAGCGGAGAAATGGCGGCGCAATTCCCCTGCCAGATTGAAGGTGCAGGTATCGGCGCTGCGATCGCTGAGAAGAAGAATATGTTTGTTATGCATAGGCGGGCTAATCTGCCTCAACAAATTGGCGGAGTAAAGGCAAATTGGCGGCCTTGTCCTCAGGCCAGTTTGCCAGCAGCTTATCCTGCCAGATTTTGTACGGATTGCGGTGCTGATAGAGGGCGCGTGAATAAAGGTCCTTGCTGTACTCCAAGTGGACGGCGCTTAAAACGACACGACCTTTGCCGATTGATCCTGCCAGAATGGCGGGCGGGCAGCCTTCAAGATCGGCGTAGCGGGCAATGACTTGTAAGGGGGCGTCTGCCTTCGGTTCATCAAAAATGGGGCCTGCGGCATAAAGCGCCTGAAAGGACGTGCCATCCGGTTGTTGGAGTGTGATAAGCGCGTCCCAGCATTTATCAACGTCACCGTCTTCGATGAAATCTTTGATCGGCCCCGTTGCGCACCCCTCAAAGAAATTCAGTTCGCCGTCTCGTGTGATGGCATACTGGGTTTCTCTCGCCCAGTCGATTTTACCGCATGCATAATACGCCCCTGCGCAAATACCCAGAAATGTGCCGCCTGCCTCAACCCATTTACGAATGGCGGCGTTTCCTGCCCCGTCCAGCTTTTCGGAATAATAGAGGCTGGCTCCGCCCGGTATGATGAAAAGGTCACAACCTTCCAGCTTGCCTTCGGCAATTTCGGCGGCATCCATATGCAGAATTTTGGCATGCGGCCATGCGTCTTGCACGGCGAGTGTCAGGACGCCGTTATTATGGGTGTAATCTTCGTATATGGAGATGGTGTTCATGGGGATCAGCGGCAGATTAGCCGATCGTCGCATAAAATCCAAAGAAAAATGCGCCGCTTTTCCGCTGCCTTATTCGGAAAATTCTTCCAGATCGGGGATGCGGGAAAATGCGATCTTTGTGCCGACAAAGCCCGCCTGTGTTTTGGGGGAAACACCGATACGCAGGGTTTCTGCGCCATACTTCCCGTTGAGTTTGTCCATGATGTCCGAGATCGCATCATGCTTTTTCTGTAATTTTTGAAAGGCGGGGGAATGCATATCAAAAAGATCGGGGGTGATTTGTTCTGCCGCGCACAGCCCGTGCAATGTGACGGAAAGTTTCTTCAGCTTGAACGGATTTTCACTTGCGCACATCGCATCCCATAAATCGTCAAGAGCCTGCAGGAAGGTAAAATTATCCTGAACGGGGGAGAGTTTAACCCCCGCACCCCAGCGCGGGCCTTCAATAAGACGCACACTTAAATCGAAATGGGTGGCATAAAGCCCTGCGCGCCGTAAGCGGGCAGCGGCTTTGACGGTCAGGCGACGGGCCACCAGGCGGGCCTGCGATAGGGAACGCAAATCAGGGTCCAGCACACGGGAATGTCCGATGACGGAAGGGGAGGTGGCAATATCGGGCACATCCCACCCGTGCAGATTGTACCAGAAGCGCTCTCCGCCAACACTGCCCCAGATGCGTCGCGCATGTTTGGGGGAGATGTTCCAAAGCGCTTTGACCGTGGCAATGCCTGAACGGCGTAAACGCGCCTCCATATTTACATTGATACCGGGCAGGTCCGTCAGCTTCAGATCAAACAAGCGCCCCGGCAGTGAGGGGGGCGGAAGGGTAACAAGCCCATCCGGTTTTTCCATGTCGGTTGCGACTTTTGCCAGAAAGGAATTCGGTGCAAGACCGATCGAGCAGCGTATGGCAGGCCCGACATTTTCACGAAGGCCTGCCTTGATGCGGTGTGCAACCTCTGTGGCCGCCTCGACCGAACGTTTGTTGGGCGGCAGGCGCGAGGAGAGCTCATCGATTGACCAGACTTTATTGATGGGGGTGTGTTTAATCACCTCCTCAATAATGCGGTGGTGATATTCGACATAGCGATTATGGCGTGCCAGAACACACACCAGATCGGGGCACATTCTTTTGGCCTCATAAATTTTGGTGCCTGTCTTGATGCCGTAGGCTTTGGCTTCGTAAGAGGCTGCAATCGCGCATGTGCCGTCTGTCATCATCGGCACGACGGCAATCGGGCGACCGCGCAGGCGTGGATTGTCCTGCTGCTCGACACTGGCAAAATAGCTGTTCAGATCAAGAAACAGCCATGAGACATCTTCGCCTGTCGGGGCGTTGAATAGCGACATGGGCAACTCGTTTAGCGGGGATAATTGTTCCTAATTTGTTCTTTTTATCACAACAAATACGAACATATCAAGAACAAAAAAGAAGCGATCAATGATTGCCAAGTCGCAGAGAATCCTTGAGACTGACGGACAGACTTGAAAAGAAAAAGAAAAACCCCAGTTTCAATTCCCGATGAAAGATATTCCCGTTACCAACAGCCGCTTCATGATGTGGCGCACTGTCTTTGCCCTTGCCCATGCGGATGAAATCGTCACAGAAGCCGAACTTGCTTTTATGACCAAGACGCTAGATTCTTATGGTTTTACGCCAAGCCAACGCAAAATATTGCAGGCGGATATGCAGGCGGGAACGAAGGGCGATCCACTGGCCCTGTTTGCCGAAATTGAAAACCCCAAAGATAAGACCGACTTTTTTACCTACGCCCGTCTTATTTTGTGGTGTGACGGTGACTTTGATGCGCAGGAAAAGACACTTCTTGATAAGCTGAAACGCACGCATTTAAGCGCGATGGAGAAGGAAGCTTTACGTCAAGAGGTGCGTCATCTGTTTAACGCAGAAGAAAAGACCGAGCTGAAAAAACGTATTGTCAAAATTCATGATCAGTTGAGCAAGAAGCGCGAACAGCCGGGCGGCTTTTTCGGGGCGGTGATCCGCAAAATGTGGTCGGATACGAAAAAGGGTGCCTAAGATAAAGGCGCTTTAAAAAATCTGTTGTTCGAACGCCGCACAATTGGCGGAATACGCATCCATTAAATCAGCAAAACGCTTTTTACGCTTTTCATCTGTATCCAGAGTATCCAGATCATCCATTAGATCACGGCATTCTCTTGAAAATCCGGAAAGACCGATATTCCCAGCCATGGAAGCAAGAGCATGGATATTTTCATGCATATTTTGTGTGTCGTACTCTGCGCGCTCAATCGCGGCCTGTTTTTTCAGGACGTCACGCTGAAAATCCTTGTATGTTTTCTTGATTTTATCGAGGCCGAGAAAGTCGATATATTGCTGCAGCATTTCCGTGTCAATCAACTTACTGTTTTCCTGACGTGGAAGCGCAGCCCCTAGCAAAAACTCTTCTTCGCTCATCTCGTTGAGATACATGTCGAGCTTATTGTATAATTCTTTGCTCTGTAAGGGTTTCGGTAAGTAATCATCCATGCCGACTTCAAAGCACTGTTTGATTTCCTTCGGCAGCACATTGGCGGTGAGCGCAATAATCGGAATATCTTTCAGATGTTTGTCATTGCGGATGGCAGTGGTTGTTTCCAACCCGTTCATAACAGGCATGCGTACATCCATTAATATTAAACTGATGGGCACATTCCGCAAAATATCGAGCGCGATTTCTCCGTTTTCTGCAATATAGACTTTATACCCTCGTGACTCGAGCATGGAGGAAATCAGCTCTTGATTCATCGGGATATCTTCGGCAATCAGAATGGCTTTACTATCGTACTGACCATTTTCCGGATAGAGATTTTCGATCACCATATCGCTTTTATGTGCATCTATCTCTGCAACCACGACAAACGGAAGTTCGATTGTAAAGGTCGTTCCTTGCCCTTTTTGACTGTCGACATTGATCGAGCCTCCCAGCGACGCAACCAATTTTTTGACAATGGCAAGACCTAACCCCGTGCCGCCATATTGACGTGAAATACTTTCATTTTCCTGTGTGAAGGTGTCAAAAATTTTGTCGAGATTGTCTTTCTCAATCCCAATGCCGGTGTCGGTGCAGGTGAAGGTGATATGGATGGCTGTCTTGCCATTCTGATTTTCGGAAGCGGTTTGCTCCGCACTTAAAATAACGGATCCTCCGTCTCTCGTAAATTTTACGGCATTCCCGACGACGTTATAAAGAATTTGAGAGACATACCGACTGGAGCCAATGACATAGCGGGGCATGTCCTGTCCAATATTCAGTCGCATTGCAACATTCTTGGTCTCGGCTTCGAATTGCAAAGAGCCGAAGACGGTCACAATCGTGTCATGCAGATCGAAGGCTTCTTCATTTTTGGGAAGTTGCGATGCTTCAAGCTTTTCAAAATCAAGAAGATCCTGAATAAGGTGGGAGAGCAGCATGGAGGACTGACGTATATTGCGCAAATTACGCTTTTGTTCCTTAGAGAGTTCGCCTTGCTCCATGAGTTCCGAGTAGCCGATAATGCCGAAAAGCGGTGTTCGGATTTCATGGCTGATGGTTGCGAGAAATTCGCTTTTGGCGCGCATCGCTTCTTCGGCACGCTTTTCACTGGATTTCAAAAGTTCGAAACTGCGTCGCTGGTGCGTGTAGTAAAGTGCCAGAATTCCCATCAGGAGAGTCCCGACCATTCCCGAAATAAAGATGGCTGGCCCCAGTTTCAACATGACAGTTATAGCACGATCTCTGTCGGGGATGACGGCGAGCGCGCTCATGGATATCAACGTCAAAAGCGCAGAATAAATCAGCAGCCGTGGAAAATTCAGGTGGACGCGCCGACTTTTAAGATGAAAGCCATAGGCAACCGAAACGGCCGAAACAAGAATAATCCCTAGGATGCCGGCAGACATGCCTTCTCCGCCAAAGTAAATGCGTGCAATAATTGCGGGCAGGGCAGCCGCAACGGCAGCAAAAGGGCCTGCAAAAAGCCCGGGGATAGAGAGGAATGCACCGCGTAAGTCAAACAGCAATCCGTTTGAAAACATGATGGCTTGGCTCATGGCGAGACAGGCAAAAATGCCGAATGTGAGGCCAAGTATGATTTGCCATACGAATTGCGGGAGTTTGCGTTGGCTTTCCCAGACCAAAATAAAGATCACGAAACTAATGGCGATTAGTCCGAGATTTTGAATCAGTCCTAGAAAGATAAGGCTTTGGTCAAACATGTTTTCTTATATTTACCTCTTTACACGCCTTTCTAGCATGAAATGGGGCGGTCATGCGCGGGGGCAATACAAGAATATGCGTGGTTACCCCGTTTTTTTCGTGGCGAGCCCGAGATTTTTGAGTTCGTAAAGGACATCCAGAGCCTCACGCGGCGTCAGCGCATCAGGGTCCAGCAATGCCAGTTTTTCGTGCAGAGGATCAGGCTTCTTGGCTACCGCAGGTGTAACGGGTGCGGCGTTGAAATTCAAAAGCGGCAAATCCTCAGACAAGCCTTTAACATGTTTCCCTTGCTTGCCATCTTGCAAGCGGGTCAGCACATCCTGTGCACGCGATAAAACAGTCTCAGGTAAACCTGCCAGACGGGCGACGTGCAAACCGTAGGAACGATCGGCGGCACCCTTCCCGACTTCATGCAGGAAAATGATATCACCTTGCCATTCCTTGACCTTGAGTGAATGACAACTCAAGGCATTGTATGTTTTCTCCAGTGCGGTCAGCTCGTGATAATGGGTGGCAAACAATGTACGACATTTGAGGCTTTCATGGAGATATTCAACGCACGCCCACGCAATGGCAAGCCCGTCAAAGGTTGCCGTGCCGCGTCCGATCTCATCGAGAATGACAAGGGATGCAGATGTGCTTTGTGTCAAAATTGCTGCGGTTTCGACCATCTCTACCATGAAAGTGGAGCGTCCGCGTGCAAGGTCATCTGCCGCACCCACTCGGCTGAAAATCTTATCGACCAGCGAAAGGCGCGCCGCTTTTGCAGGCACATATGCGCCCATCTGGGCCAAAATGGCGATCAGCGCATTTTGTCTGAGATAAGTCGATTTACCTGCCATATTGGGTCCGGTCAACAGCATCAGGCGGCTTGCACCTTCCAGTGCGCAATCATTCGCTGTAAAGCGCGTATCGCTATCTTTCAGCAGCATTTGCTCGACAACCGCATGGCGTCCGCCCGTGATTTCAAAAACGGGGTTTAAGCCGTCCTCGGGCAGCAATTCAGGGCGACAATAATCCAGTTCCGCTGCCAGTTCGGCATGTGATGCTGCAACATCAAGTGCGGCAAGGCCCTGGGCGATTGTGTGGTAGCTTGCGGCAACCTGCAATATTTTGCTGCGTAATTCCTCGAACAGGGAGAGCTCGATCGCGAGGGCTTTTTCTGCAGCCGAGGCAATATCACGTTCAAGCTCATTCAACTCGACCGTTGTAAAACGCACTGAATTGGCAAGGGTTTGACGATGTACAAAGGGGTTCGCGTTGTTTTCATTTGTTGCGGAAACCATCAGGCTATCCGCACGCTTTGCGGGCACATCAATAAAATAGCCCAGCATATTGTTGTAAGTGATTTTCAGGCGATCAATGCCTGTATCTTGCGCATATTTACCCTGAAGCGCAGCAATGGTTTTTTTGCTGTCTTCACGTAAGTTGCGGAAGCGATCGAGATCGGCATGATAGCCTTTGCGGATAAAGCCGCCGTCACGTGTGCCGAGAGGCGCATCTTCACGTACGGCCTGCTTCAATTCATTTTGTAATGTGGTGAGATTTTGGAAGTGCGCGAGTTCTTCCATACGGGCATTCAGTGCATTTCCTGCCGTTTTGTGCTGCGTCAAAAGCGTATGGATCGTCGCCGTTTTTTCCAAAGCATCATGAAGTGCCAGCAAATCCCGCGGGCCGCCCCGATCGAGAGAAAGGCGCGCAAGGGCGCGTTCCATATCAGGTAGGTTCTTGAGGTGATCTCGCAACTGCGCCCGTAATGAATGGTTTTGAAAAAACACATCGACTTCGTTCAGGCGGGCTTCAATAAGCGGTGCCTGACGCAAAGGGGTTGCTAGATGATCCTGCAGCAAACGGCTGCCTGCATGCGTGACCGTACGGTTAATCGCCCAGAGAAGTGATCCTTTTTTTGCGCCTTGTAAGGTCTTTTCCAGTTCCAGATTGCGGCGTGTTGCACCATCAATTTCCATGATGAGATCGGAAGGAACGCTGCCCATTGGCCCGAGATAGGGCATATGGCTGACTTGCGTGCGGGTGACATAGTCAAGAAGGGCGCCAGCCGCAGCAATCTCGCTCTGTGAGAATTGCCCGAATGCATCCAATGTTGCCAGTGAATAGGCTTCGCAAAGACGTGCACCAGCGTTGCGTGCATCAAACAGGCTGGCGGGAAGAGGGGTTTGTGCACCCTCAAAAAGTTGCAATTCAGCGGCAACCGTTTGTGACAGATTTTCGGGAAAGATCAGCTCGCTAGGGGAAATGCGCGCCAAAGCCGAGCCTATGGATTCCGCAGCAAGGGGCTGCACCTGAAAACGCCCTGTCGACATATCCAGCCAGGACAGCGCATAAGCACCCGCATGAAGGGAGAGTGCAGCAATATAATTATGTGTTCCGCCCTCCAGAAGATGATCTTCGGTCAGCGTTCCTGCTGTGACGACACGCACGACATCACGATTGACGAGGGCTTTTGCGCCCCCTCTGGCCTTGGCTTCGGCTGGGCTTTCGGTTTGTTCGCAGATGGCAACCTTTTCACCGGCCTTAATGAGGCGGGCAAGATAAGGTTCGTGGGAATGGTAGGGCACACCGCACATCGGAATCTCGTCGCCCTGATTTTTGCCGCGCTTGGTCAGCGTAATATCGAGAATATCGGCGGCTTTGACAGCATCGTCATAAAAGAGCTCGTAAAAATCGCCCATGCGATAAAAGAGCAAGCATTCCTGATGGCGGTCTTTGAGCGCATGATACTGCGCCATCATGGGCGTATGCCCAGCGGCGAGATAATCGTCGGTGGTTTTTTCCTGTGTGCTCTTCATAGACCCCTTATTTTAAGAGGGCTTACGCGTAAAAAGAAGGTCGAGAAGGGGGTTCTCAACAACAAAATGGGGATGGGGATGATTGCGGGTCAGGCGACGGAGGGGGTTGTTCCGTCTTGTTTGGGCGGTGTAATGTCTTCTTCAGACAGGAGAAGCGGTTCTTCTACTTCTTCTTTTTTCTTCATGATCACTTTCTCTTCGCCAAGATCATTGGCAGCCGAGGCAAACCCAAGTGTAAGGAGACCGTAATTGGCAAGGGAAAGGACATGGCTGATATCCTCGCGCATATATTTGTTATGGCATTCTCGTAAACGCGCATTAATCGTGTCGATATCCCAGCTCTCGGCACTGGGTGGCCCTCCGACAGGCAGGCTTTTGCGGCGTGTGACACAGCTTTGCGCTTCTGAACGAATGCCGTTCAATTGCATGGTGGGTTGAAGGACATGAGTCCCTTGGGAGGTGACGCCTTCAATAAAGGGAGATAAACGATCGCTGACCAGCAGGAAAACGCGGGCGGCTTTGAGACGTGTCGGCTCGGTTTCGAAATTGCGCACGGCTTTGTTAAAGTCAGCGCACCAGCGTTTTGAGATTCCATCAGGTTTTGGATGAGCTTGGGACGTGCTTTCGAACAGGCGCATTTCTGCCGAGCGACCGATTGTATCACCGATAAAATAAAAGACGCGAAGCTTGTCTTTCAATTTTGCGATTGTCTCGGCGACATTCGCATCAATATTTTGTCCCGAGGACATGGTTACGCATTTCCCTGTATGTCTTGTAATTTGTGGAAACTAGGGCATATGTTTCCATAATTCAAGTTTTTTCTTTATGAGTGGCCTGTCGAGCCAAATCCGCCGCTTCCGCGAGCCGTTTCATCTAAAGTCTCTGTTTCCGTCCACGCGATCTGGGTATAGCGCGCAATAACCATCTGGGCGATGCGCATGCCGCGTGTAATCTCAAAAGGTTCTTGTCCGTGATTAATCAGGATGACCTTAATTTCGCCGCGATAATCGGCATCAATGGTGCCGGGCGTATTCAAAACCGTAATGCCGTACTTGGCAGCTAAACCTGAGCGCGGACGCACCTGTGCTTCATAACCTTCGGGCAAGGCAATCCCAATGCCAGTCGGAACCAGCATCCGTTCGCCGGGGGCCAGTTCAACCGCATCCTCAATGGCAGCCAGCAGGTCCATGCCAGCGGAAGCCGAAGTGGCGTATTGGGGAAGGGGGAGACTTTTGCCGTTATCAAAGCGCATGACGGCAACTTGGGTTTGAGATGATGGCGTCTCTTTATTCTGCAGCGGTGTGATGGATGATGTGCTCATCGTGTCCTGTTTCCTGATTATGGGGTGTCTCATTAAAAAATAGGCCGATACGTCTTGCCAGTTCAAGCGCGACGGCGGACTTATCCCAAAGGGGCCAATCCTCAACCCGTCCGTCACGCGTCAAAAAAGTCACGCGGTTTTGCTCTCCGCCAAAGGTTTGTGTGCCTGTGCCGACATCATTTGCAAGAATCCAGTCACAGCCTTTTGTCTTCAATTTGGATTGCGCATGTGCCGTCACATTGTTTGTTTCAGCGGCAAAGCCGATCACGAGGGCAGGACGCTGTGCGTGAGCCGAGATACTTTTTAAAATGTCGGGATTTTCACTGAGCTGCAGGGCTGGGGGCATACCGCCCTTTTCTTTCTTGATCTTGTCACTGGCGGCACTGACGGCCCAGTCGGCAACGGCAGCCGCACCGATGAAAATATCGGCAGGTAAGGCGCTTTCGACGGCCTGATGCATTTGCGCGGCGGTTTCGACATGTATGGTCGTGACATTTTGCGGGTCGAAGAGATTCACTGGTCCGCTGATTAATGTGACTGTGGCACCTTGTGCGGCAAGGGCGGCAGCAATAGCATGACCTTGTTTACCGGATGATCGATTGGCGATATAGCGCACAGGGTCTATTGGCTCGTGCGTCGGGCCGGATGTCACGATGGCGCGTTTGCCTTTAAGCGGCTGATACTCTTTTTTTTTGAAAAAGTCGGTAATAGCCTGAAATAGAGTTTCGGGCTCCACCATACGTCCCAATCCCGTTTCCCCGCAGGCCATTACACCGGCATTAGGGCCGATCATGAGAGTGCCCCGCTTTATGAGGGTCTCAATATTGGCTTTCGTCGCGGCGTTTTCCCACATATAGGGATTCATCGCAGGGGCAATCAGCACGGGCTTGTCTGTTGCCAGGATACAGGTGGAGGCCAGATCATCCGCCAAGCCTGCCGCCATTTTGGCACAGAAATCGGCACTGGCAGGGGCCACAACAATCACATCACTCTCACGTGACAGGCGGATATGCCCCATTTCCGTTTCGTCTTTGAGTGACCAGAGATTTGTGTAGGGTTCATGACCGCATAACGCCCCGACACTTAAGGGGGTGACGAATTGTTCGCCGCCTTTGGTTAGGATGGCGCGCACCTCTACGCCGTCCTTGGTGAGGAGACGAATAAGCTCAAGCGACTTATAGGCGGCAATGCCGCCTGTGATAATCAGCAAAACGCGTCTTGGCGATGTCATAATGGCTTTGTTATAGGCGCTTTGCCTGTAAAAATCATCAAAAAAGAAAACCCGACGGATCATGGTGATCAATCGGGTTTCCTAAAAAAGTCCGTATTTCTCTCAGGCGAGATGCGCCCGATTGAAAATCAAATTATTCAGCGTGCTCTTCAGAAGCGTGGTCAGCGTGAACTTCTTCGCCTGTAGCAGGTGCTGTATCAGCAGCTTGCTCAGCAGAGTCAGAGGCTTGCTTGGCAGCGTCTTGTGCTTCGCCAGCAGCTTCAGCGGCTGTATCTGCGGCTGTTGCAGCTTCCATAGCAGCTTCAGCAGCAGGTGTTGCTTCGGTTGTTGTTTCTGCAGAAACTTCACCAGCAGCAGGTGTTACGCTGTTCAGTGAGCTGGCATCTTCGCTGCTGAAGTAGCCGATAGCGGCGATAGCAACGATAACGGCGGCAGCAATGGCTGTCAGAGTTGTTTTATTCATGGGTTTTGTCCTCTCCAATACAGGTCTTTAAAGGTCGTAAGTTTAAGTGTTCCCCCCTGGTAAGGGTGTACTTCACATGTACGCCTCTTACACCAGAGTCACCTAGTTATGCAACAAACAAATTGGGGAATGCAAGATATTTTTTTTGCATAACTCAGGGGAAAAGGGGTACGGGCCTATGCCTTCCAACCTTCGTGAACGCAAACGATTCCAAGGCTCATTGGCTTATGTTTTGTTCTAGCAAAGCCTGCCGTTTTCATACGGGCCTCAAGGTCCCGAGGTTTAGGAAATTTGCGTATACTTTCCACCAAGTACTGATAAGAGTCGCGGTCTTTGGCTATGATCTCACCCATTTTCGGGATGACATGCTCAGAATAAGAATCATAAAGCTTGGCAAGGAAAGGGTGTTCGACATGCGAAAACTCCAGACAGAAAAAACGTCCGCCGGGTTTGAGAACGCGGGCCGCTTCCTTTAGAGCTGTATCAATATGCGTCACATTCCGTAAGCCGAAAGCGATTGTGTATACATCAAAGCTGTTATCTTCAAAGGGCAGTGATTCGGCGTTGGCCTCGACCCATTCAAAGCCGCTTAAAAAACCGCGATCTTGCGCACGGGCGCGCCCGACTTCCAGCATGGCAGGGTTGATATCGGAAACGGTAATCTGTGTTTCAGGCGAAGTGGCTTTACGAATACGAAAGGCGATATCGCCCGTGCCGCCCGCAACATCCAGAAAGCGTTCATGGCTTTTTGGGCGGATCATACGGATCAGGCGGTCTTTCCAGATGCGGTGCACGCCGCCTGACATGACGTCATTCATCAGGTCGTAATTTTCAGCAACAGAACCGAAAACACCCAAGACTTTGCGGGTTTTTTCTTCGGGACTTGTCTGCTCGTAACCGAACCAGTTCTTCTCGGGATTGTCGTTGCTCATGCCAATTTATCCACGTCTTAATTTTCGCGCCCGTCTATGAGGGGCCTAAGCTTCGTGCTATCACATATCACATGAAACTTGTCAAAGCTATGGCAACAGTTGCCGGTCTGACCTTTACCAGTCGCATTGCCGGATTTGTTCGCGATATGGCGACCGCCGCGATGATCGGCGCGGGGCCCGTATCAGATGCGTTCTTTGTTGCTTTGAAGCTTCCCAATTTTTTCCGTCGTGTTACAGCAGAAGGTGCGTTTAACGTCTCGTTTGTTCCGTTGTACACGAAAACGCTGGAAGAAGACGGCGAGGAAGCCGCCGGACGTTTTGCCAGCAACGCCTATTCATTGATGATTGTCGTTCTTGGCATTTTCTCGATCCTGATGATGATAGCCATGCCACTGGTGGTAGAATTAATCGCACCGGGCTTTCAGGATGATCCCGAGCGCTACCCGCTGGCAATTGCGATGTCGCGCATCACCTTTCCCTATTTATTGTTAATCTCGCTGACCGCTTTGCTGGGCGGTGTTTTGAATGCGCATCATCGTTTTGCGCCATTTGCGGCAGCCCCCATTATTTTCAACCTGACCATTGTCGCCGCTCTTTTCGGTCTGACGCCATTTGTGCCGACAGCAGGCCATGCCATGGCTTGGGGTGTGTCCATTTCAGGCGGCTTGCAGCTTTTGATGCTGGCGTTTTTCGTGAAGCGTCACAAGATTATCGTCCGCTTTAAAAAGCCCGAGATTACGGTGCGTATCAAACGCCTCTTTAAATTAATGGGGCCTGGCATCGTAGGGGCGGGGGTTATGCATATCAACCTGTTTGCCGATATGATTATTGCCTCGCTGCTGCCGACAGGCGCGATCTCTTATATGTATTATGCGGACCGTTTGAACCAGTTGCCGCTGGGTGTCGTCGGTATTGCCATCGGGACGGCACTTTTGCCGATGCTAACCAAAGCGCTGGTGGCAGGCGAAGCAAGAGAGGCCAAAGACCTCTATAACCGCGCCCTTGAATATTCTTACCTGTTGGCTCTGCCTGCGGCGACGGCCCTTCTGATTATCCCGCATTCCCTTATTCAGGTATTGTTTGAGCGCGGGGAGTTCGGCCCTGAAGATACGCAAGCCACAGCCATGGTGCTGGGCGCCTATGCCATCGGTTTGCCTGCCTATATTGCCTCGAAAGTTTACGCCTCGGCCTTTTGGGCCAAGCAGGATACGCTGACCCCTGTTAAAATTTCGATCTTTATAACGCTTCTCAATATTGCTCTGGCCTACACGCTCTCGCGTTTCATCGGTGTTGCAGGGATTGCGCTGGGGACCTCAATTGTCGGCTGGTTGCAGATCATCATATATAATGTGCGCTTAAGAGGCATGGAACACGCCACGCATGATAGCCGCTTCAAGATGAATATGATGAAGATTGTCGGGGCAACGGCACTGATGGGCGGTCTTCTTTATATCCTCAATCCGCATGTCCAGCCACTTCTGGATGGTTCGGTCTTGTCGAAAATTGGCGGCCTCGCTATTCTCGTCGCGGCAGGCGCGTCACTTTACGGGGTGATTATTCTTTTCACAGGTGTTATCGTGCGCGCCGATTTAAGAAAATACCTGAAACGTAAAAAGAAGAAGTAAGACGAAAAACCGATGAGCAAACGTATTCTGTCAGGCATGCAGCCGACCAATAATCTCCACCTTGGA
This sequence comes from Pseudobdellovibrionaceae bacterium, assembly GCA_050251555.1. GTDB lineage: Bacteria > Pseudomonadota > Alphaproteobacteria > Micavibrionales > Micavibrionaceae > UBA2137. The sequence continues at coordinate 35,546 of JBFWMN010000011.1, forward strand.
AATTATCTGGGCGCGCTGAAAAACTGGGTTGCGCTACAAGACGAAAAAGATGCCGAGTGTCTTTTCTGTGTGGTCGATTTGCATGCGATCACGATGCCGTACGATGCTGACAAAATCGCTGACTCCTCACGCGAGATTGCCGCAGCCTATCTCGCCGCAGGAATTGATCCCGAGCGCTCCTCCGTCTTTGTGCAATCTGCCGTGCCCCAGCACTCGCAACTGATGTGGTTGCTCGCCACCATGACGCAGATCGGTAAACTCAACCGCATGACGCAGTTTAAGGATAAGTCGGGCAAGAATGCGGAAAAAGCAGGTCTCGGTTTATATGCCTATCCCGTGCTGATGGCGGCAGACATCCTGATTTATAAGGCAACGCACGTGCCTGTCGGTGAAGACCAGAAACAGCATCTGGAACTGGCCCGCGAGATTGTCGGGACGTTCAATCACCGCTATGGGCGCGATGTGCTGACCATGCCCGAACCCTATATCTTGGGTGAGGGGGCACGTATCATGTCCTTACGCGACGGAACGGCAAAGATGAGTAAGTCAGCCGACTCCGATATGAGCCGCATTAACCTCACCGATGATGCCGACACAATCGCCCGTAAAATCCGCAAAGCCAAAACCGATGCCGAACCTCTTCCTGAAACGGTTGAGGAACTGGACGGGCGCGCCGAAGCGGCAAACCTTGTGACCATCTATGCAACGCTTGAGGGCACAACCAAGGCGGATGTCCTGAAACGCTATGCGGGTAAGAACTTCTCCGAATTCAAGCCTGCTTTGGTTGATCTGGCGGTCGATCATCTCGCCCCCATTACCACCAAAATGAACCAGCTTCTGTCTGATAAGGGCGAAATTGACCGCATTCTGGCGAAGGGCGCCGATCATGCGCTCTCAATTGCCGCACCTGTCATGGATGAGGTTATGGATGTGATGGGATTTTGGAAACGCCCCTGACTTTTAAAGAAAAACTTTTGCAAAACAGGATAAGCTCACGCATCATGGAACGCATGTTTCGTCTCTTTTTCTTCGGACTGGCTTTTTTAATTTGCGCGACACCTTTGGTGGCCCGTGCCGATTACTTTGTCTGGAAGGATGCCAAATCGGGCGTGTCCTTGTCCTATCCTGATACATGGCGCCAGATCAATAATTATGCGCCTGACGATGTGCTGACGATTGCCGCACCCGGTAACGATCAGGCACAGTGCCGTGTGCGTGTGCGTGATGACGGACGTTTTAAGATTTATCCGCAGCGCTATCAGGCTGCCGTGCAACGCGAAGCCTACAGTCTGGAATTCTGGAATGAGTATTTGGCGTCTTATCACGATGTGATGTTGCATGAAGTAACCGACGGTGCAGGACTTGGACAAGCCTTTGCCTCGATGGTCAAGGCATCTTACGTGACCACACATCCGATGAAGAACGAGATCAAAACGGCGATTGCCGCAGCAGGTCTTTACTATGATAAAGCCTATATTCTGGATTGCTCCTCACTTGCTCCTGCCTTTGCCAAATATTATCCCGCTTTCTTAAGCATCTATAAGTCGGTTGATATGGACAAAATGTTCCATGAATTGCCGGAGGGCGAGAACCGCGGCATGGATAAAGGGCCGATCGTTCAGATGTATGATGGATCAGGCCGTTATTTGCACCAGGAGTAATTGCCCTACAGCGGTCTCCGCGCTATATAGTCATCCATGTTTATAGAGACCGAAAAAACCCCCAATCCCGAAACACTCAAATTCCTGCCGGGCCAAGCCTTGCTTGAAAAAGGCACGGCTGAATTTTCAGATCCCGAACAGGCCGAGCGCTACTCGCCGCTTGCCGACCGTCTTTTTGCCGTGGCAGGGGTCAAGAACATCTTTATCGGACGTGACTTTGTGTCCATTACCAAAGATGAAACATGGGACTGGAATGTTTTGAAGCCGATGCTTCTCACAGCCCTCATGCAGCACCTCACATTCAATGAGCCGATTGTGCTGGAGAGCTATTTCACCAAAAAGCCTCAGACTGAGACGAGCGGCGAGGACAATGAAATTGTTGTCCAGATTAAGGCGCTTCTTGATGAGCGCGTGCGCCCTGCTGTCGCGCAAGATGGCGGCGATATTGAATTCGACTCTTTCGAAGACGGCATTTTGTATTTACGCATGCGTGGCGCATGTGCGGGATGCCCCAGCTCAACACTCACCTTAAAAAGCGGGATCGAGAATATGATGAAACATTATATTCCCGAGGTCGCTGCTGTTGAGGCAGTAACGCTTTAAAAAGAAAACTGAACTTCACGCCGTGTTTTGACGTTTTTATTTTTTGCAAACCCAGAGGAGATTTCAGCATGGCAAAGCCTGCTCCCCAAGAAGACATGTATATGGAACGAGGCATAGAATTGTCCGAACAAGCCTTCCAGCAATTATTTACTAAAGCGCGCACTTATAATGGCTGGACGGATAAGGATGTTCCCGAGGAGACTATTCATCGCCTTTACGAGATGCTGAAATTCGGCCCGACCAGTGCCAACTGTTGCCCAGCACGCTTTATTTTTGTCAGAAGCAAGGATGCGAAAGAAAAACTCGAGCCGTGTCTTGATGAAGGCAATCGTAAGAAAACAATGGCAGCCCCATGGTGCGTCATCATTGCCAAGGATATGGATTTTCATGAAAAGCTTCCGAAACTCTTTCCGCATACCGATGCCAAGAGCTGGTTTGAAGGGAATGATGAAAAAATCAAAGAAACCGCCTACCGTAACTCGGCCTTGCAAGGGGCTTATCTGATCATGGCGGCGCGTGCGCTGGGGTTGGATTGCGGGCCAATGTCAGGTTTTGATCATGATAAGATCAAGGCCGCTTTCTTCCCCGATAAAAACTGGCGTCCCAATTTCATTTGTTCTTTGGGATATGGCGACCCCTCGACGATTTTTCCGCGTTCACCACGTCTAAGCTTTGACGAGGCGTGTGAAATCGTTTAAAGCCCTCCCGTTATGACGGAAAATGCAACACCTACAATAGTGGCTCTGGACACGGCGCTGGATGGCTGTCATGTCGGTCTCCTCCATAAAGGGGAGACGCACTTTTCCTTATCCCCTATGCAACGCGGGCAATCTGAAGAGCTGATCCCTCTGGTCAATGCGCTCTTAAAAAGTGCCGATGTGACATATGCAGACCTTGATGCTGTAGCCGTCACAAAAGGGCCGGGCAGTTTTACGGGAACACGCATTGCACTGGCAGCCGCGCAATCCATTGCTTTGGCGCAAGGTATACCACTTTACGGCCTTACCAATTTCGAAGCGATTGCAGGGCATGACACATGTACTGTTGCGATTGATACCAAACGGGGCGAAGCTTTCGTACAAGAGTTCGCAGCGGGCGTATCGGTGACTGCGCCGCACATCCTTCCTTACGAATCATGTATAGAAAAGCTTCCCAAGGAAAATTTGCGTACAAATATTTCAAATTTGGATGGGGACGAGATTGATCTGAAAGAAATGATCGGGTTTTTGCTTTCATATGCCCAAAAACAATATTTGGATAATGATGCAAAAAAAACGGATGAAGTAAAACCGACTTATCTGCGTGACGCTGAGACTTCACAGTCCAAAATCAAATACAGAAAAATTTCCAAATAATTTTCGTATTTCTCTTGCTTTAGGCTACTTTTTCATTAAAACGGCCCTATGTCGAATAAAACATGAAGGAGAAGTTTAATGACAGATACAACACAGACAACAGATTTGCAGGCTTTTACAACAGAGATCGTCTCCAGTTATTTGACAAACAATGAATTGGCTGCCAATGACGTTCCTGCTCTGATCACATCGATCTATCAGACGCTGCAAGGCTTGGCGACAGGTGAAACCACTCTGCCTGCCACGTCAAAAGAACCTGCCGTTGCCGTTAAAAAATCGATCACACCCGATTACATCATCTGTCTGGAAGATGGCAAAAAGCTGAAAATGCTCAAGCGTCACCTGAAAACAGCTTACAATCTGACACCTGAAGAATACCGCGCTAAGTGGAACCTGCCTTCTGATTATCCGATGGTTGCCCCGAACTACGCGAAAAAGCGTTCGGCTCTCGCAAAAGATATCGGTTTGGGTAAGAAAACAACAGCTACACGCGGCCGTAAAAAAGCAGCTTAATCAGTCCTGATTTTTTGAAGAAATTTGAAACGCGCCCAAGGTTTAAAGACTTTGGGCGCGTTTGATTGCGGCACGTATGGCGTCTTGATAGAGGCGTGGCAGCGTACCTTCCGCGCTCATTAATATATCCACCGCCGCTTCGGTTGTGCCGCCTGCGCTGGTGACATCGTGCCGCCATTGGCTGGGCAGTTTTTGCGGGGCGCTGTCAATCAGGGCGGCAACACCTCTTAAGGTGGTGCTTGCCAGTTTAAGCGCATCGGTCTCGGTGAGACCATTGGCCTGTCCGGCTGCGCTCAGCGCTTCCAACGTCAAAAAGAAATAGGCAGGTCCCGAACCGGAAAGGGCGGTTGCCGTATCAATCAGATTTTCCTGCGCAAGCCACAGCGTTTCACCACATGGCTTAAAGACGCCTGTTGCCGTTTCACGGGCTTGCGTATGAGCAAAAGCATTGCCGTAAAGTACGGTAATTCCCGCACCGACTTGCGCCGGAATATTCGGCATGGCACGTATGATCGGATTTGTCGTCAGATTGAGTGTTTCCCCGATATCCATGATGGTTTTTCCTGCCATCACGGAAATGAAGAGTGTTTCAGGCGTAAACCTCCCGCGTAAAGAGAGGGCCGCTTCCTGAAATTGCTGGGGTTTCACAGCCAGTAGAATAATGTCGTAGTGCTCTGCCAGATCTTCGGCGGATGCCGCATAATGCGTGTAAAGCCCGTCCAGTGACACATCAGGTGTGGAGGGTTTTAACAGGGTGATGGTCGAAAAGTGTGTGCGGTCAATCCCTTGAAGCAGCGGTGTGCCCATATGACCGCAACCGACAAAGAGAAGGGAAGGGGAACTCATGGGCGGGTGCGCCTAGCAGTGTCCTGCCGCCTCCGCCAGTGCCAGTCCCATTTGTTCGGACGCGTGAACGAACTGGCTGTCCCCGACAGCGCAGAACACATCATAAAGACGCTCGCATTCTTGTAATGAGAAGGTAATCAGCTCACGCATATACATGACATGATCACGGTGTGACCCGCCATACATCAAGGATGTGTAGCGATAGCAAGGTGTCGCGTAATCGTCGTCCTCATCCTGATTGAGGTCAAAGTGACCAAGCCAGAGTTTGGAATTCAAGTCACTTAAAATACGGTAGGCTGGCATGCTGTTAGAGTCAGGAATGCGCACATCCATTTCACAGCAATATTGCAAGGCGCGCTGGGCTTCATCCCAGACGAATAGGACGCGATATGTGCCACGGTCACCCTGTACGGTGAAAAAGAGCTGGTCATCGCTCAAACGGTCAAACGTCCATTGCTGGGCTTCGAGAAAATCTTCTGCAGAATCCAAAGGATTATTCTGATCTTCGAGCATTTGGCCTACCCCTTCTTCGGCTTTGTCGTTTTTGTTTGAGACGCAGAAGACTTGGGTTTAGCACGGCTTGTTTTGGCAGCCGAGTCTCCCGCAGACTTTATCCCGTCCTTTTTCGATTTTTCTTTCAAAGCAGCTTCCAGAGCCGCAACGCGGGCTTCCAGACGCTCAAAGTCTTCGCGTGGGACAAGGTCCATGCGGGACGCCATTGCCTCAAAGCGCTCTTTAATATCCTCGGTGATTTCGGCGCGTAAAGACGCCATTAAACCGACTGTGCCGCCCGCCATTTTGGCGAGATCGTCAAAGAATTTTGAATCAGGCTTGAACATCAAAAAACCTCGTCAAAAGACTGCATGGCAAACCTGTTCGGATTTGCCCATACGCGTGGAGCTGTTTTTTTAAGAGACGGTCTGACAGAAATGATGAGTGAGACCGAATGCGTGCTTTTTGATATCAAAAGGACTCGAAAAGCTGCAAGGATCATCGCTGCAGCGCAAGGTGTTTTGTGTGGATAGTTGATAACATGCGCCCCGCGCTTGGCATTTCGTATCAGACAGCGTAAATAGAACGAAGACAAAATTCACCATGAGCAAAGAGTGAGAGCATTTCATGATTATTGTCACAGGCGGTGCAGGATTTATCGGTTCGAACCTCGTTGCAGGTTTGGAAGAAAAAGGCGTTAAAGATATTGTGGTCGTCGACTGGCTGGGGACGGGCGACAAATGGAAGAATATCGCCAAACGTGCTTTACGCGATATCGTGAAGCCCGAGAATCTCTTTGCCTATCTGGATGAGCATAAAGATGAGGTGACCCATATCTACCATATGGGCGCCATTTCGGCGACAACCGAGACGGATGCCGACCTCATTATCGAGCGCAACTTCATGCTGACCCGCGCTTTGTGGAAATGGTGTGCCGCAAATAACGTGCGTTTTATCTACGCTTCATCTGCCGCGACATACGGGGATGGTGAACATGGTTTCGAGGATCGCGAGGATCAGGACTATTTGTCGAAACTGCAGCCCTTAA
>JBFWMN010000012.1:0-40828 GCA_050251555.1 Pseudobdellovibrionaceae bacterium
AGCATGGGTTGTTCTTAAGAAAACTTTGTCCAATAGACATTTCTAAAATAGGGTCTGTCATTCTTTTAAGAAAGCGAAATCTATGAGTCAATCATCCGAATGGTGGCGCGGTGCCGTTATCTATCAGGTTTACCCCCGCTCCTTTTGCGACACGAACGCCGACGGGATCGGTGATCTGCCTGGCATCACCACTCATCTCGACCATATTCAAGACCTTGGTGTCGAAGGGATCTGGATATCGCCTTTCTTTAAATCCCCGATGGTCGATTTTGGCTATGATGTCTCGGATTATTGTGATGTCGACCCGATTTTCGGGACATTGGATGATTTCAAACATCTTCTGGATGAAGCGCATAAGCGTGACCTGAAAATCATTATCGATCAGGTCTGGTCACATACCTCCGAAGAGCATGTCTGGTTTAAAAAAAGTCGTTCGGACAGAACGAACGAGCGCGCCGACTGGTATGTCTGGCGTGATCCCAAGCCTGACGGCACGCCCCCGAATAACTGGCTTGCTATGTTCGGTGGACCCGCATGGACGTGGGACCCGCGCCGCGAACAATATTATCTGCACCATTTTTTCAAAAACCAGCCTGCACTGAATTACTGGAATCCCGAGGTTCGCCGCCGTATCAAGCGCACCGCCTCTTTCTGGCTGGATATGGGTGTCGACGGTTTCCGCCTTGATGTCGCCAATTGCTATATGTATGACAAGGATTTCACCGATAATCCCGTACGCCCCAGAGACTGGCCTCACCCCACCGATCTGCCCGCAGGTAACCCGATTGCCTATCAGCAGCGCGTCAATTCGATGTGTCGCCCTGAAAATATCGAATGGATCGAAGAGCTCTCTGCCTATATCAAAGGCTGGGGTGACGATAAATGCTTATTGGCGGAAGCCGGAGGCGACGAATCCGAAGCCTTAGCGGCCTCCTATACCCAAACAGACAAGCGTTTCTCGATGGCTTACGCCTTCGGCCTTCTGGGCGGCAGCTTCACCAAAGACAGCGCACATACCGCCATGGCCAAAGTTCAGGAAGTTGTTCAAGACGGCTGGATTTGCTGGGCCTTGAACAACCACGACAATAAGCGTTTCATTTCGCGTCTTGAAGGCATTCAGGGAACGAATGAGGACAAAGCCCGCCTTGGGATGGCTCTGGGTCTGTCCTTGCGCGGATCTTACTGTATCTATCAGGGCGAGGAGCTGGGTTTACCGCAATCCGAGCTGCGTTTTGAAGATTTACGCGACCCCTATGACATCGCCATGTATCCCGAACATGCGGGACGTGACGGCGCTCGTACGCCGATCCCGTGGACGCACCATATTCCGCACGCGGGGTTTTCAACGGGCGCCAAAACATGGCTGCCGCTTGACGGGTCTCATGTCGCCCTTTCGGTCGATTTGCAGGAAAAAGACGAGAATTCCGTGCTCAATGCCTACAAACACATGCTCCAATGGCGCAAAGATCACTTGATTTTACGCTACGGCGATTTTGAAATGCTGCCTTCCGAAGACGGTATCATTGCGTTTGAACGCCTATATGAGGGACGCATCGTCGTATGTCTTTTCAATATCAGCGACCAGACCGTCTCACACCCTCTGCCTAAGGATGAGCACTACGCGCAAATTGCTGAAATCAGCCACAATTCAGGCTTGTCAGGACGGCATGTGGAATTAAATCCGTACGGGTATGCATTTTTTGATAAAATCAGCTAATATAAGAGCATTATGCGTCGCGTCTATTTTTTGAGACATGCAGAGGCCGCTCCGTCGGCAGGGGATGATAAGGCCCGACACCTTAGCTCCTTTGGGGCCGAGCAGGCCTCGCAATTGGGCGCATATATGAAATCGCAGAATATGCGTCCCGATGCCGTCTTGTGCTCATCCGCTATACGTACCCAAGAAACCTTTGAAAAACTCTCCATTCGTGATGCAGCTATGGCTGTCTCGATTGAGGACGGGCTTTATAATGCGCCCGAAGAGCTTTATTTCGAAGGTATCCGCATGTTACCCCCTGAAGTGGGGTCGGTGATGGTGGTCGGGCATAATCCGGGCATTTCAGCCGCCGTATTTTCCTGTGCGCGTCACTGCCCCGAATGGGACGTGATGCCCTATGAGCCTTGCACTCTGGCGGTTTTTGAACTGGATATTGCCAATTGGAACGAGTTCACCCCGTCCTCGATGACCTGCCTTAAGATTGTTCGCTCTGATACTCTTTAAGCAAAATATCGCGGACCAGCGGAATAGTGACGGGTTTTTTCAGCGTGAGTGACATCTGGTCGATCTCGGTCACAAGATCACGCGCCGCAGCTAGCGAGCGTTCCATGCGCGGCAAGATATAGCGAATGACGTCCTCTCCCACCTTGACCTGACGGTCGGAAAACAGCTTGGCAATAACTGCCGCCAGCAAGTCATCACTGGGCGGCTTTAGCCCCGCCGTCGGGGCCGCACGCAAGCGAGATGCCAGATCAGGCAACACAAAGGCAAGCTGAGCGGCAGGGGCCGTTGACGTCAAAAGCAACGAACCGCCTTGTTCCTTCAAGGTGTTATAAAGATGAAAAAGAGCCGTTTCGCAATCCTTGTCACCCACCAGAAGATCGACGCGTTCCAGTGCAATCGCCTTGTGCTCGCCTTCCCCTTCCAGCAGTTTCAAACACGCGGGATTATCAAAGATCTGACGCGCACTGAGTAAGGTGGCATTGGCCTTGGCTTGCCACACGGACAAAAGATGAGATTTCCCTGAGGCCGTCGGCCCGTAAAGCATGAAAGCGGGCGCTTCCCATGCAGGCCAGAGATCAATCCATGAAACGGCATCTTTATTGGAATCCGCCACCCAGAAATCGTCACGCCCGAACGCGGGGCGATGACCAAGATCGAGGGTCATTTGGGAGCGCATCACACTCATATTTCACTTATTTCTTTTTTGTTTTGGCGGGTGCTTTTTCAGGCTCGGCCTTATAAAGCGTGCTTTTCTTATATTTGGCGATGCCAAAGGCCAGCAAAACACTGGCAATTGCGGCAACCGGCACAGCCAATAGCATCCCCAAGATTCCAAAGACCGCCCCGCCCGCCATCACGGCAAAGAGAACCCATAACGGGTGCAGACCGACACTGTTACCGACCAGTTTCGGTGTCAAAAAGTTGCCCTCGAGAAACTGTCCGATGAAAAAGATCGCAGCGATGATCCCGACATAGGACAGCTCCCCTTCCTGAAACCAAGCGACCGTCAGAGACGTGACAAGCCCCAGCGTCGAGCCGACATATGGAATAATCGAGAGAAGACCCGTGGCAAGACCGATAAAGAAGCCGTAATTCAATCCGGCAAGTGTCAGGGCAATCGCATAAGCCACGCCCAAAATCAGACAGACGGTCAATTGTCCGCGCACAAAACCTGCCAATTTTTTATCGATCTGTTTGAGCATTTTATGCAAATCGCTCTCATGGTCACGCGGCATCATATCTTCCACCCATTTGGTAATTTTCGGCCAGTCTTTCATTAAAAAGAAAGCGACGATCGGTGAAATAACAATGGTCAGCCCCGCATCCATGAGGGCCGCCGTACCGGCAAACAGGCCCGTAACAACACCGCCGCTTTTCTTGGCGACCTCTGCTGAGACCGGTTTCAGCGTTTCTTCCAATGTTCCGTTCGTATACACACCCGCCATGTGCTGGACCTTCATGACGAGGGGGCGTATCTGCGCCCATGCTTCATGCAGAAGTTGAGGAGCAGCCTGAAAAAAACTATCAATCTCGCGGGCGAGAAGTGGTGCGGCAACAGCCAGCGCACCGCCCAGAATGGCGAAAAAGGTAACCAGAATAAAAATCACCGCCGCACGGCGTGAATGCTTGCCGTTTTGTAAGCGGCGGATCAGCGGATTAAGAAGATAAGCAATGATAAAGCCGATCACAAACGGCGAAAGTACGGTCTTAAAGGTGTAAAGAAAGGCACCGATAATCACGAGGACGGAAAACCAAAAAACGGACTGCCCCATCCACGATAAGCGCTCTTTGCCTTTTGTGTTTCCGTTCGTCATTAGCGGATCACACCTGCACCTTGTGTGGAGTAAAGCGTGTATAGCCCGTTCGGATCAGGATTGGAACGAAGACCGAACCCTTCGCCGCTCAAAGTTGAGCCCAGCGCATCCACCGTGCCCGCATGGGAAATCAGAATATCGGCTGCTTGCGGGCGCAAAGAAAGAACCTGTACGCTTAAGATACCCGGTGTAGCGCGCAGTTTCTGCTGAATAGCAATCCATTCGCCCATCCCGCCGTATTCAACGCGGGCCTTGATGGCTTGCGGACGACCGGCATAGGCGGCCTGTGGCACAGGTTGCTGGTAAGCTCCCGCTGCTGCACCGACGGGGGCGACTTGCGGAGCAGGTGTGACTTTGCGGATCAGCGGAGTAGCCTCATTAATCGCACGCTTGAAAAACTCTTCAGCCGTTTCATTGTCTTTGGCTTCCACCGAGACCTGATCGATATAATTCGGGCGCTCACCCGTCGCATCATATACGGCGACATTCACGCGTCCCGAGGCAGGTACGCTCAAATCAGAGGTCAAGCCACGCCCTTCATAGCTGGTCAGCAGAACCGCCACGCGACCAGCGCCATAACGGGCTGTCATTTTTGCCAGACGCTCGGGCGTATAGGTCAGGGCCTGATTGTCCGCCAGATCATTGATATCTTTTAAGTCGCCGATGGGGACGAGAATTTTTTCAGGCGGGTTGGCGGCCCAAGCTTCCAGCCAAGGGTTCGGCTTTGTCCAGAGACGCAGCGGGTTGTTCCCGATCTGCAGGAAAGGCAGCACCAGAATTTTTTCAGGGCTGACGGCCCGTGCGGTTGCTTCGGCGACAGGATTGGGGTTTTGCGGATCAATTCCTCCATAAGGAAGCGTTACGCCGCCCGTTCCATAAGGGCTGTCCGCCGCGCCATATGTATTGGCGGCTCCGCCTGATAAGAAAGGCTGCAGCGCGGATTTGGAGTAATGCAATGTGAAAGAGGCTTTATAACGCGTACTGGCGATTTGTTCATCCGACACTTCAAAATCGCTTAAAGCGTTGGCAAGTGTGGAGGAGGAAGCCGTTTCAAGACCGACCGTATTGTAACCTGCGTTCTTCAACTGAGTAATCAGCTTGGGAACGGATTTGGTTTGCGCCTTTCTAATCGCCTCATCGCGGGCTTTCACGGCACTTGCAGCCGTGACATCGACAATCACGTCTTCAACAGTGTACGGATTAGCGGTAACCGCATCTCCGCTCTGCATATTTTGAGCCGAAGCCGCGACAAAGGGGATGGACACCCCAAGCACGAGAACATATAAAAGCAATGCGAATAAACGACGTTTTTCCATGAGTAATGTGTATAGCGCGACTACATGCGAATTACAAAAACTATTCATGCGCAACCTTAGGGATTTTAGGGATTTTAGGGATTGAAGACCTCGACCATGCAAAATGATGCTTATAAACAAGCGGGTGTAGATATCGAAGCCGGAAACGAGCTGGTACGCCGCATTAAACCTGCGATTTCCGCAACCAACCGTCCGGGCGTCATGGGCCGTTTCGGTGGCTTCGGCAGCTTTTTCGACCCGAAAGCCGCAGGGTTTACCGATCCGATCTTTGTCTCGGGTACGGATGGCGTGGGCACCAAGCTGAAGGTGGCGATTGATACGGGCATTTGCAATACGGTCGGCATTGATCTTGTTGCCATGTGCGTCAATGATTTGCTTGTCCAAGGGGCCGAACCTCTCTTTTTCCTCGATTATTATGCCTGCAGCGCGCTCGACGTCGATCAGGCTACCGATGTGATCGGCGGGATCGCCAAAGGTTGCGCGGATTCAGGCTGCGCCCTCATTGGCGGAGAAACAGCCGAAATGCCGGGCATGTATGCCGCAGGCGATTTCGATCTTGCGGGGTTTGCAGTAGGTGCGGTTGAACGTGACCAAGTCATTACCGGTGATACGATCAGTGAAGGCGATATCCTTCTGGGGCTGGCGTCATCAGGCGCACATTCGAACGGCTACTCCCTGATCCGCAAAATTGCGCAAACACATGATTTCAAAAGCAAGCCGCCTTTTGCTTCTGACGCCGACACACTGGGTGAAGCCCTGCTCACGCCGACGAAACTCTACGTCAAACCGATCCTCTCCGCATTAAAAGAGGTTGGCGGGATTAAGGGCATGGCGCATATTACGGGTGGAGGCTTAACCGAAAATATTCCGCGTTGCATTCCTGAAGGCCTGAGCGCCGAAATTGACCTGAATAGCTGGCAATTGCCGCCACTGATGCGCTGGTTGATGGATGAAGGCAAGCTGGACGAAGCCAACATGCTGCGCACTTTTAACTGCGGGATCGGCTTTGTCATCGTCTGCAAAGAAGATCAGGCCGCCTCTTTGACCAATCATCTGAAATCAAAGGGTGAAAATGTATACGCGCTGGGTCGTATTGCAAAAAACACCAGCCCTATCAGCTTTAGCGGATCGTTATCATGAGCGACAAAACACTGCGTCTTGCCGTTCTGATTTCAGGGCGCGGCTCCAACCTGAAAAACATTCTGGAACATTGCGCCCTGCCTGATTTTCCGGCTGAAGTCGTATGTGTGATCTCGAATAAGGAAGATGCGCCGGGCCTTCTTTACGCAAAAGCCTTCAATATTCCGTCTTTTGTCGTGTCGCATAAGGATTACGCCAGCAAAGCAGGCTTTGAAACCGCTCTTCTGGATGCAATTGCACCCTTCAGGGTCGATCTGATCTGCCTTGCAGGCTTTATGCGCCTTCTTTCTCCGCTCTTTATCAGCCATTACGAGGGGAAAATCCTCAATATCCATCCATCGCTTCTTCCTGCCTATAAAGGACTGGATACGCACCAGCGCGCCATTGATGCGGGTGAGGAATATGCGGGCTGTTCGGTGCATATCGTTACGCCCGAGATGGATGACGGGCCTGTGCTTGTCCAGCGTAAAGTCGAAATTGCCAAGTATGAGAATGCCGACTCACTTGCCGAAAAGGTGCTAGCCGAAGAATACATTGCCTATCCGCAGGCAATACGCATTGTCGCGGCTGAAAAGAACGCTTATACTGAAAAACAGGACAAACATTTCAATCACTTGGGGACTTCCATGGCTGGCACACATTCATCTTCTCCCGCACCTGTTGACAAGGATGCCTTGCAGGCATCGTGGAACGGCTGGGTGCAGTTTACGCATCTGATCAAATACTCCGTCATCGGCATCTGCGCGGTGCTCGTTCTTCTGGCGCTGATCACGCTTTAAACCTTATTTTCATGATGTATTCGCTATCATGGTAATGGGGGCGGATACATGACTTTCCTTTAGCGAAACACCACCGTTTAAGATCTTGCTGAATAAAGGACACAACCAACCGCAATCGGTTACGACCGGTTTCTTCCGTGCTTTGGGGCTCGGCCTTCTTCTTGCGCTTTGTTGCGTGCTTCTGGTTGGCAAAGCCGACGCGCAGACTACGGGCGGCATCACACTGCAGGCGGATCAAACCGTCTATCCGCTGGCAGAAGGCGCCTCTATCTTAAAAGTCGAACCGAATTTACGCCTGACCCCGCAAATTGTCGGCGGCATGTATATGCGTAATGCGCGTAATATCGAAAAGCTGTCCTCACATATGGTGTTCAGCCGCGGTGAATCCTATTATCTGATTTTCAGAGTGAATAACAACACGGCCTCGGCGCGGTGGACACTGGACCTGCGCACAATGGGGCTTTTCCCCACCCCTGCCTTTAAAAACATTACATTGTGGGATGGAAGTACGGGGGCCCCTATCACACGTGGCGCGCTAGGCGATACGCAGATCAGCTTTATCCAGCCCGCCAACAGCTCCCGTCTGATTGTTGCGCATCTCTCCCAAGTCGGGAATTTCAAGACCGTCTTTAATCCCGTTCTGGTCTCGGATCAAAGCATTTCATCCCGTTCGGGAATGATTTCGCTGGTGCATTCCCTCTTACTGATCTTTGCCGCCTTGCCCATTGGGATTACGGCAGGAGCGGCAATCCAGCGCAAAAGCCTGTTTTTGAGCGCCTTAAGCGTCGGCTTTTCTTTCTTTATGGCGATCATATTCTTACAAAATTCGCCCGAATTACTGACAGCCGTCAATTTCCGCGAAATTGCCCCTGCCATCTTTGCCTTTTGGCTGACCGCGCTTAGCTTTGCCTTTTTGTATCAGCGGATTGAAGATTCCACGCCCTTTGTCTTCAAATTCCTGTCATTCCTCTCCCTTGCCCTTTCGGCTGGTCTGATCATGACCAGCATTGTCGAGTTCTTGGGCATTGATGCACTTGCCGATTCCATGCCGATGATCATGGTGGCGCTTATTCTGTTCATCTTATGGCTGCAGGCACTCCTTAGTACACTAAGCCTTAAAAAACCTGGTAAATCCGAGCTGATCAGCCTGTCGCTTCTTTTCTTCAGCTTTGCGATTGTCGGGCTGACATATAACGGCATTCTTCCTGCTGCTTCGTTTATTTTCTCGTCTTTCACGATCTGCGCGCTTATCGGCAATATGATTTTGGCGGTCGGCATGAGCTATCAAACCGCTGCGGAAACGCAAGGCGCACGCCGTTCGCGCAAATTGTCTTCTGCCGAACTTGATATGAAACGCAAGATTGCCGAAAAGCGCGAAGGCTTCGATCAGGCCCGCCTTAAAGCCGTCCTTGAGCGCGAGCGCAAGATGATGAAGGATCTGCAGGCCAAAGATGCCACCCAAGTGGAAAAGATGCGTGTCGCGATGGCTGAGGCCGAAGCTGCAAACTCGGCAAAATCTGCGTTTCTGGCCACCATCTCCCACGAAATCCGTACACCGATGACGGGTGTGATGGGGATGGTGCAGCTTCTTAAACAGACCGAATTGTCCGAAGAACAACGTGATCAGGTCGAAACGATCGGTGAGTCAGGCAAATCCATGATGAGCCTGCTCAATGACATTCTCGATCTGGAAAAGATGGAAAGCGGCAAGATGGACCTCGAAGTGATCGACTTCGATCTGCATAAATTGCTGCAGAATATCTATGCGCTTATGAACGGGCATGCGGAGAATAAAGGCATTATCCTGAAACTGGATGTCGATGCCAAAGTACCGCGCTATGTGAAGGGCGACCCGACAAGGCTCAGACAGGTCATTACAAACCTGACCAGCAACTCGATCAAATTCACAAGCAAGGGCTCGGTCAAAATTCAGGTTCGCCCCATTTCGGAAAGCGAAGATATTGACGATCCGATGAACACCAGCAAAGCCCGCCTTTACTTTGCGGTCGAAGATACAGGTATCGGCATTAAGCGCGAGGCCCAAAAGAACCTGTTCAACCCGTTCGTGCAGGCCGATTCCGATACAACCCGTAAATATGGCGGGACGGGTCTGGGGCTTGCGATCTGTCAGAAGATCGTCAATCTGATGGGTGGATCGATCTCCTTAAACAGCGCACCGGGTCAAGGTTCGACCTTCTTCTTCTCGGTTGAAATGCCCTATGGTAGCCGCGTGTCCGAAAAGGACGAGGCGGAAGAAGATTACACGAAATTTGCCCCCCCGATCGTTAAAGCGCCTGCACGTGAGGAGCGCCCCGCCGCCGAAATCATTGATGAGGCATATGAGGCCGAAGAAAGTGAAGAACTCACCCAAGCAGAAGATAAAGAGGACGCTCCCGCCCCTGTCGCAGAAGAAGTCACAGGCCCTCTCGATATCCTTGTGACGGATGATAACGATATCAACCGTAAAGTCATGTACGGCTTTATGGCGCCTTCAGGCCACACGATCCGTGAAGCCCGAAACGGCGAGGAAGCGGTTGAGATCATTTCAATCGGCCCTGTTCCCGATCTGGTTTTCATGGATATCGAGATGCCGGGCATGAATGGCTTGGAAGCCACGCAAAAAATCCGCGAAGTGCTGAACCTCTCGCCCGATGCCCTGCCTATCGTAGCCCTGACCGGCAATACGGGTGACGAAGATATTGCCATGTGCAAGGCCGCAGGCATGAACGACTTTTTGGCCAAACCCATCGACATGGATGCGGTGATGGAGGTGTTAAAGAAGGTCGGTGCCGGTAAATTCAAAAAAGACACAATCGGCACACCCGACATTATTGTTGAGGAATACACCCCATCAAAACCCATCCCGCGCATTATTGACGAGGATGCCGACCCTTTCGAAACCGTGCCTGAATCTGCTGCTGAGGAGCTTATCAGCGACGGTCTGGACGACATATCCGTACTGACGGATGACACACCGCTTATTCCTGAGGTTGAGGAAGCGGTGGAAACAGATGAGGCTGCAGATGAAACGGACGACAGCACAGGTGACAGTGAAGAAGATGCTCCCGTTCTAAGCACACCAGCAATAGAAGCTGAGCCTACAACAGAACCAGAGCCTAAAGCGCCCGAAATGAGCCCACCTCTTCAAGAGAGCGGCCCTCTGAAAAACGTCCCCGCTATCGGGGCAATGAAATTCGAGCGCCCGAAAATGTTTACACCCAAAGTCGGCATTGATACGGCGCAAGCCCCCGAAGGCAACCCTTTTAAACCCCCTGCTATGGAAGCCTTTAGCTTTAAAAAGAATGAGGAGTTAGAGCCTGCGCCTGAGCCCGAAATAGCGTCAACACTTCGCCTGCCTGATGCGCCACCCCTTGAAGATGATCTGAACAAGACTGCTGATGTCGTGTCCGATGCTAAAGACTCCCAAACCGAGAAAGCCCCACTTTTCGTACCGGGCGTGGATTTTTCACAGCTTGATACATTGAAGGCCTCTCTATCCTTTGATGATGTTAAAGAAATGGTCGACAGCCTGATTGAAAAAATCAACGAGCTGGATTCCGAGATTTTGCCGGCACTCAATGACGGACAGCACGAAACATTACGTCGCAAGACACATGATCTCAAAGGCATGGCAGGCAATTTCGGCCTAAAAGATGTTGCGACACTGGCAGGACGTTTGGAAAAGTCCGCTAAAGACAAGATTGCCCCTGTCATGATGCAGTCTGATGCGGCCAGCTTGAAAGAAGCCTGTGCCCGCGCCGTCAAAGCCCTCCAAGATTACATGCAGGCATAAAAAAACCGGCTTAAGTCAGCCGGTTTTTAAAAATTATTATCCGATAATCCGCTTAGCCGACGATCTCATCATCCGTAAAGAAGAAAGCGATCTCGCGCTCGGCATTCTCAAGAGAGTCTGAGCCGTGAACGGAGTTGGCTTCGATACCTTCAGCGAAATCAGCACGGATTGTACCGGGCGCTGCTTCTTCAGGGTTTGTTGCACCCATGATTTGACGGTTCTTTGCAACGGCATCTTCACCTTCCAGAACTTGCACGACAACAGGGCCTGATGTCATGAATTTCACGAGTTCGGGGAAGAAGGAACGCTCAGCGTGAACGGCGTAGAAGCCGCGAGCTTGTTCGTCTGTGAGACGGATGCGCTTTTGGGCGACAATGGACAAGCCTTTGTCTTCAAAGCGCTGGTTGATTGCGCCCGTCAGGTTACGACGTGTTGCATCAGGTTTCAAAATCGAGAGTGTGCGTTCTTTAGCCATAAAATTATTCCAAATTGTTAAAGTAAACGGCTTTTTATAGCGAAACAGGTCTGTTCCGACAAGTCAAAAAGCGGGTTTTTTTATGCGGCCTTTTCTGAGCGGGCGCGTTCGATTCCTTTCAGAATCAAATCCTTGGCTTCTTGAGCCGATCCCCAACGGACCGTTTTGGCCCATTTGCCCTTCTCCAGATCCTTATAATGGCTGAAGAAATGCTCAATCTGCTCCTTCAAAATCGGGCGGACATTATCGATATCTTCGATATTGTCATGGTAAGGGTGCAGTTTGGCAGCAGGAACAGCCAGAATTTTTTCATCCATGCCGGACTCATCTTCCATGATCAGCACGCCGACGGGGCGGAAACGCATCACAGCACCGGGCATCACCGGTGTGCGTCCGATCACGAGAACATCGACAGGGTCACCGTCATCGGAAAGCGTGTGCGGGATAAAACCGTAATTCCCCGGATAATACATCGAGGTGTGCAAGAAGCGATCAACGAACATGAAGCCCGAATCTTTGTCCATCTCATATTTTACGGGTTCGCCGCCCATCGGATTTTCGATAATGGCATAGACGTCTTCGGGCACATTCACGCCGATAGGGAGTTTTTTAAGATCCATAATTTAAGCAAAAGCCTCTTTAAAAGCAGGAGCTGGCTCCCGCGGGGTTGAACATTCGATATCTGCAGACGGCACAACAGGCGCCTTCACGGCAGGATGCCATTGATGTGGCACATCTCGCTGGCTCGGGTTAGGGACGGACTTCCCCAAATCAACATTCATCAGCGCCTTATCAACACACTCCACATAGCTGTCCATCTCCTCATCATCAAGGAAAACCGCGAGCTCGGCTCTGATCTTCAAACGCATCTCGGGCAACATCTCTGCGGTAATGTCATGGAGGCCGTAGCTCATATCCAATCCTTTGGCCGCACAGGCAAATGCATCATTCAATCGTGTGTTCATCTTCGGCGTAACTTCGTCGAGTGAACGCAGTCGCACGGCATCCTGAAATGATTGGAGAAATAATTTCTGGCTTTCAGAAAGCCATTCGGAACGGAAGCGTTTGTATAACATGGGCTTGTCTTTACAAAAGCCCTTATGGGAATGCAACAAAAAAGCGCCTTTAGAAACCGCTTTTCAGCAATGCAATAAACGGATGGGGCCCGATTTCTTCTCCAGCCAAGCGTCGCGCCCTCAGATGCGCAAGGGCCGCAGCTAGATGCACGGCACTGAGCACGCGTTCTCTTTCAAGGCGGGTTTTGTCAATAAGGATAGTCAGCAACTCCGTAACACGGGTCTTATCAAGGGTGGGCAGAGCAGAAATAAAGGCAGCAAAGAAAACGCCTGCCTCAAAAGTCGCATCGCCATAAAGGCCGAGCGGTTCGAGCGCTATCCACCCTTTGCGCTTTTCCGAATACACAATCTGCTCCGGGATCAAGCTCCCGTGCAAAAGAACCTTGTCTTCGACCGTCTGCAAATAAGCCTGTGCCGCTGCATCCACCCCTTCAAGAAATGGCGGCAAGGCCTCTTCAAACAGAGGGCGCAGCGCACTTTCAAGGGGTTGAAGATACGCAATAAAGGCCGGTGGCGGAGTGGTTTTTGTTAACGATGCGACGAGGCGTGCCGCTGCATCCATTGCTGCAGGGGCACGGCCCTCGCGGATCAGGCTGACCAGCCTTTGCCCTTCGCAATATTCCATCAAAATGGCGCGGGGGCCTGAAGCATAAAGCTCAGGCACATATGTCCCTTTATAAATCTTATAGGCTGTTGAAATGGCAGCCCCTTGAGGAAGCAAATCACGCTTGAAAATCTCTAGGCATGCCGTGCCGTCAGGGGCATTCACACGATACAGCTCCGCCTCTCCGCGATCATCGATCAGTACGGGGTCGAGCAAATTCCAGTCCTGGCAAAATTCATCAAGAAGCATGGCGTGAGAGCCATGATGGCACGGAAGAACCCATAAAAAAACTCCCCAAAAGGCGGGGAGCTTCTTTTATTCTCGTTTTCATGAAACAGGAATGATGTTGATGCCCATTTTGATAAAGCTTTTCAGCGGCTTTAGAAGACCTGGCAGCGTCCTACTCTCCCGTGACTTAAGTCAGAGTACCATCGGCGCTAAGGCGTTTCACGATCCTGTTCGGGATGGGAAGGGGTGTGTCATCCTCGCTAAAACCACCAAGTCATCAAAAACCGCTAAAAACCTTATCAGGGGTATCAACTGATATCTCATTTGAACCAACGTCTGACGCAATACGCCAAGTGTTTGGTCTGCAATCACATCATAGTCATCGTACACGGTACGGACTTGCCGCTGCGCGTGACGTGATATGAATTCAAGCCGATCGAGCAATTAGTACCGGTTAGCTTCATGCGTTACCGCACTTCCACATCCGGCCTATCAACGTGGTGGTCTTCCACGGCTCTGATAGGGAATACTAGTTTTGAGGGAGGCTTCCCGCTTAGATGCTTTCAGCGGTTATCCCGTCCACACGTAGCTACCCTGCGGTGCCGCTGGCGCGACAACAGGTGCACTAGAGGTGTGTCCATCCCGGTCCTCTCGTACTAAGGACAGCTCCTCTCAATATTCCAACACCCACGGCAGATAGGGACCGAACTGTCTCACGACGTTCTGAACCCAGCTCGCGTACCTCTTTAAATGGCGAACAGCCATACCCTTGGGACCTGCTACAGCCCCAGGATGAGATGAGCCGACATCGAGGTGCCAAACAGCGCCGTCGCTGTGGACGCTTGGGCGCTATCAGCCTGTTATCCCTAGAGTACCTTTTATCCGTTGAGCGATGACCCTTCCATACGGAGTCACCGGATCACTATGACCGACTTTCGTCTCTGCTCGACTTGTCAGTCTCGCAGTCAGGCGAGCTTATGCCATTGCACTCTTGAAGACGATTTCCGACCGTCTTGAGCTCACCATCGCGCGCCTCCGTTACCATTTAGGAGGCGACCGCCCCAGTCAAACTACCCACCATGCAGGGTCCCAGCCCCAGATAATGGGGCGTGGTTAGACATCAAACGTGCCAAGGGTGGTATTTCAAGGATGACTCCACCGGAACTGGCGTCCCGGCTTCAAAGTCTCCCACCTATCCTACACATGACAAGCCTAATGCCACTGCAAAGCTATAGTAAAGGTTCATAGGGTCTTTCCGTCTAACCGCGGGTACCCCGCATCTTCACGGGGAATTCAATTTCGCTGAGTCTGCTCTGGAGACAGTGGGGAAGTCGTTACGCCATTCGTGCAGGTCGGAACTTACCCGACAAGGAATTTCGCTACCTTAGGACCGTTATAGTTACGGCCGCCGTTTACCGGGGCTTCAATTCAGTGCTTTCACACCTCCTCTTAACCTTCCGGCACCGGGCAGGCGTCAGACCCTATACGTCGTCTTACGACTTCGCAGAGCCCTATGTTTTTGATAAACAGTCGCCACCCCCTGGTCTGTGCCACCCCCAAAAAGTTGCCTTAATGGAGGTCACCCTTCTTCCGAAGTTACGGGTGCAATTTGCCGAGTTCCTTCAGAACAGTTCTCTCAAGCGCCTTGGTCTACTCGACCTGCCCACCTGTGTCGGTTTCGGGTACGGTCTATATGATAGGGCTATTTCCTGGATGTCCTTCACAGCACGTCCAATCCAATAAGGACGCACTATTTACGGCCACCGTCACACACTATCAGGCCACAGAATATTAACTGTGTTCCCATCGACTACGCATTTCTGCCTCGTCTTAGGGGCCGGCTCACCCTGCGCGGATTAGCCTTGCGCAGGAACCCTTGGGCTTTCGGCGAGAGTGTCTCTCACACTCTTTGTCGCTACTCATGTCCGCATTCTCACTTCCGATACCTCCAGGCTTCCTCACGGTTGCCCTTCGCAGGCTTACGGAACGCTCCGCTACCATGCACTAAAAGTGCATCCTAAGCTTCGGTAAATGGCTTTAGCCCCGGTACATCTTCGGCGCGGGAAGTCTTATTTAGACCAGTGAGCTATTACGCTTTCTTTAAAGGATGGCTGCTTCTAAGCCAACCTCCTGGTTGTCATGGACTTCCTACTTCCTTTTCCACTTAGCCATTATTTGGGGACCTTAGCTGTAGGTCTGGGTTGTTTCCCTCTCGACCACGGACGTTATCACCCGCAGTCTGTCTGCCACGCAGTACTCCTCGGTATTCGGAGTTTGGTTAGGTTTGGTAAGGATCGCTCCCCCCTAGCCCATCCAGTGCTCTACCCCCGAGGGTATTCACGTGACGCTCTACCTAAATAGATTTCGCGGAGAACCAGCTATTACCCGGTTTGATTGGCCTTTCACCCCTAGGCACAGGTCATCACCGTCTTTTTCAACAGACGTGTGTTCGGTCCTTCAGTTGGTGTTACCCAACCTTCAACCTGCCCATGCCTAGATCACCGGGTTTCGGGTCTAATCCCACATACTCAATTCGCCCTATTCAGACTCGCTTTCGCTACGCCTACACCTAACGGCTTAAGCTTGCATGTGAGATTAAGTCGCGGACCCATTATACAAAAGGTACGCTGTCACACCATAAGGTGCTCCAACTGTTTGTAGGCGTTCGGTTTCAGGTCTGTTTCACTCCCCTAATAGGGGTTCTTTTCACCTTTCCCTCACGGTACTTGTGCACTATCGGTCAGTCAGGAGTACTTAGCCTTGGAGGATGGGCCCCCCATGTTCAAGCAGGATTACACGTGTCCCGCCTTACTCGAGGACTAAAGAGCTTTCTACCTATACGGGGCTATCACCCACTTTGGCGTGCCTTTCCAGACACTTCTAGTTCTTACTCTCTAGCCACTGGGCTAGTCCGCGTTCGCTCGCCACTACTAACGGAGTCTCGGTTGATTTCCTTTCCTCCGGGTACTTAGATGTTTCAATTCCCCGGGTTTGCTTCATTAACCTATGTATTCAGTTAATGATAACGCTTACGCGTTGGGTTTCCCCATTCGGATATCCTCGGATCACAGTGTGTTGACCACTCCCCGAGGCTTTTCGCAGCCTGCCACGTCCTTCATCGCCTCTGACTGCCAAGGCATCCACCAAACGCCCTTATTAACGCTTGAATTCAAATCACGCGCAGGGACAAATTCGCCCCGTTACGTGTTTGATGTGATTGTTCTCAGCATATTGATAATTGTCAGACAAAAATTATGAGTCACCAAAAGCAAGCTTTCGGATCGTCACAACCTTATGTTGGTAAAACCTAAACTGTTGATTTCAATAAAGAAATCAAAGCTTAAAGTTTTGATATCAATTCATTCCTATTCACGATGTCAAAGAACCAAGAGAAAGAGTTTTCTCTTTAAAGCCTTAAAAAAACCTTAAGACTTGAAAGAAAAAAACCGTTACGGCGTATGGGAAGTGGTGGACCCTATCGGGATCGAACCGACGACCTCCTGAATGCAAATCAGGCGCTCTCCCAGCTGAGCTAAGGGCCCATACCAAACCAACGTCTTGAAATTCGATCAAGTAAATGGTGGGCCCGAGTAGACTTGAACTACCGACCTCACCCTTATCAGGGGTGCGCTCTAACCAGCTGAGCTACGAGCCCTCACACACTTACCGGCCGATTAAGGCCCTGTTTAAGGTTGCCCAGAGTTGGCCATGTCAAATCTTCATTTCTGGTTCTTGAATTATCTATTGAGAAAAAAGAGGCGCCGGCAGCAGGTACGTGACATCACGTACCGGACACATCCTTAGAAAGGAGGTGATCCAGCCGCAGGTTCCCCTACGGCTACCTTGTTACGACTTAGTCCCAGTCGCTAACCCTACCGTGGTCGCCTGCCTCCTTACGGTTGGCGCAGCGCCTTCGGGTAAAGTCAACTCCCATGACTTGACGGGCGGTGTGTACAAGACCCGGGAACGTATTCACCGTGGCATGCTGATCCACGATTACTAGCGATTCCAACTTCATGCCCTCGAGTTGCAGAGGACAATCCGAACTGAGACTGCTTTTGGAGATTTGCTCCCTCTTGCGAGATTGCTGCCCACTGTAGCAGCCATTGTAGCACGTTTGTAGCCCTACACGTAAGGGCCATGATGACTTGACGTCGTCCCCACCTTCCTCCGGCTTATCACCGGCGGTCCCATCAGAGTGCCCAACTTAATGCTGGCAACAGATGGCAGGGGTTGCGCTCGTTGCGGGACTTAACCCAACATCTCACGACACGAGCTGACGACAGCCATGCAGCACCTGTCACTGGTCCGGCCGAACCGAAGAAAAGCATCTCTGCTAATCCCGACCAGGATGTCAAGTGTAGGTAAGGTTCTTCGCGTTGCTTCGAATTAAACAACATGCTCCACCGCTTGTGCGGGTCCCCGTCAATTCCTTTGAGTTTTAACCTTGCGGCCGTACTCCCCAGGCGGTGTGCTTAAAACGTTAGCTCCGTCACTGAACCCTGAGGGCCCAACAACTAGCACACATCGTTTACGGCGTGGACTACCAGGGTATCTAATCCTGTTTGCTCCCCACGCTTTCGTACCTCAGCGTCAGTTCCCGTCCAGTTGGCCGCCTACGCCACTGGTGTTCCTCCGAATATCTGCGAATTTCACCTCTACACTCGGAATTCCGCCAACCTCTCCGGGACTCTAGCCATCCAGTTTCAAAAGCAGTTCTGGGGTTGAGCCCCAGGCTTTCACTTCTGACTTGAATAGCCGCCTACGTACGCTTTACGCCCAGTGATTCCGAACAACGCTTGCCCCATTCGTATTACCGCGGCTGCTGGCACGAATTTAGCCGGGGCTTCTTCTGGTGTTACTGTCATTATCCTCACACCTGAAAGAGCTTTACAACCCTAAGGCCTTCGTCACTCACGCGGCATGGCTGCGTCAGAGTTTCCTCCATTGCGCAATATTCCTAACTGCTGCCTCCCGTAGGAGTCTGGACCGTGTCTCAGTTCCAGTGTGGCTGATCATCCTCTCAGACCAGCTACTGATCGTCGGCTTGGTAGGCCTTTACCCTACCAACTACCTAATCAGACGCGGGCTGATCCCTGGGCGATAAATCTTTGGACCGGAGTCATCATACGGTATTAGCACACCTTTCGGTGAGTTATTCCGTACCCAGGGGCACATTCCCACGCGTTACGCACCCGTGCGCCACTAACCCGAAGGTTCGTTCGACTTGCATGTTTTAGGCCTGCCGCCAGCGTTCGTTCTGAGCCAGGATCAAACTCTCAAGTTTGATCTCTTAACTCAATCACTTACTTAAAAAAATTGAAAGCATCCTTTAATAGACACTTCCAACTCATCGAAATGATCAAGAAGTGCAAAGGACCTGCTTTGCGTCACGTAACTTTGAAAAAGTTAACGCATGCATTGCAGGTTTATATATCGTGTATCCAATACGGACCGATATCAGACCTGCTGCCTGCGTCTCTTTTCCCTCAATTCACGATGTTCAAGAACCGATGTGCTTCCTTTTAAAAAGGCTTTCTCAAGGCCGCACAAAAAATTGGCGTCGCCGCCAATGTATGTAAACTAATCTCGTTTGAATGACTTTAGTTTAGAGGTTTGTCTCTATACCGTCAAGATCATTTTGGATCAAGTTTTTTTTCGACTTTTTTGAACTTTTTCCGAATGTTTCGGAGCCGTTCGCGCTGTCGAGGCCGGATATATAACCTCATGCTTAAACGCTGTAAACACCATTTTTCATCTTTTTTTCACTTTTTTCGAAAAAAAACGAAAACCCCTTATTTTCCGCTGCTTTTAGCGCTTCAATAAAAGTGGGGCTGCTTGGGCGGTTACGGCACCAAGCGCGCTTTCAAAGGCAGCAACAATGCTGGTTTGGGTGTTGGAGTCCGCTCGCACATCCTTTTTCAGGCTGATCTGATTAATCAGTGCGCCGTCTTTCCGTCGAATAAGCGAGAAATTGATCTCGACTTTAACTAAAGGCGGTTCTGCAGCCTCATACCCTTCATAATGCGCCTCGAAATGCGTGACCTTGGGGGCCAGCACATAAGTCGCATCCATTGAAAAATCATGTGTAACGACGCTTCCAAGCGGTAAAGCTACCTCAAAGGCCGTCTCGAAATAGTTTTGCAAGACCTTATCCAGACGCCCACTCCAGCTTGCACCCGCCATATAATCCAGTTCGCGGTCAGCTTTAACCAAAGAGATACGGTCGCTTTGCAGCCCTTCAGGGAGCTGAGGACGTTCAATCATCAATCGCCCGTTAAAGTGCCCCGCCTCATTGGCTGCGATAGAGGGCGGGTTCAATATATATATGCTGTCTGCCGGCGTCGCATCCGTCAGAACAGAAGAACATGCGGGCAAGCCCAGAGCCGTAACCGTCAGGAGAGTGAGCAAGGATCGTTTCATCATTATTTAGGTAACTCCACGCCGCGATCCTGCTTTCTATATAAAAGGGATGACGGTTCTTCTTTGAGTTCATCGGTTAAATCGGTCATCGATTCGGCAGCATCCTGCCCGTTCTTCATCAGCTCGGAAAAGGACCGCAGGTCTTTTTCCAAGAAATGATCTATACTGCGCTCATTGCGGGCCAGTAACTCATCAATACGCGCCAGCAACTCTTCCAGTTCAGCAGCGGAGGCCTCGGCTGAAGTTCCGGTGCGATCAAACTTCTCGGCAATTGAATCGACGCGGTTGCGCAACTCTTGCAGATTTTCGGTCGCCTGCGCCATATTTTCAGAGACAACCGCAACATTTTCAACTGAACGGTCGATATTGTCGTTCGCAAGCACCTTTTCTAAGCGCTGCGAAATTTTCAAAATATTCTTGGTAATCTCGGGCACATCGTCAAACAGCCTGTCGAGCGCGGAAGAGGACGCCTGTATAGTCGGGTATTTCTGCCCCGCTTTGCGTTTAACAGGCGGAGCATTCATATTGTCCGTCACAAGTTCAATGAAAGCGACCCCCGTAATGCCCTTCGGTTTCAACCTCGCATCCGTTGTTTGGGTAACAGGTGTTTGGTGATCCACCTCAATATCAACCATAATTGTATCGGGGCGGCTTTTTTCAAAACGGATATCAATGATCTTCCCGACCTCGACACCTTTATATGAGACATTCCCGCCGACCGAGAGACCGTTCACAGAATTGGCGAACTCAATCGTATAGCGATTAACGGAGCGGTCATCAAAGGAGCCGAAATACCAGCCGATAAAGGCAAAAGCCCCCAGCGTGCCGATCAGCACGAATAATCCGACCAAAGTATAATTGACGTGACGATCCATCAGTTCTTCGTTTCCTTTACTTTCCCGCACTTTCGTCAGGAAGCGCCGCACGCATGCGCACTCCATGGAAATACTCATGAATCCACGGATGTTCATGCTTCCTTAAACCCTCTAACGTGTCAACGACGATTCTTTTATCGACGATGACCGCAATCCTGTCGCAGATGCGCACCAATGAATCGATATCGTGGGTCACAAGAACCACTGTCACACCAAGAGACTCCCGCAAACTCAGAATCAGCTCATCAAAAGCTGCCGCCGATATGGGGTCCAGCCCTGCTGTGGGCTCATCCAGAAACAGGATGGACGGGTCCAGCGCCAGCGCCCTCGCAAGGGCTGCGCGCTTGATCATCCCGCCGGACAGCTCAGAAGGCGCTTTTTCAAAGGCCTCTTCTTTTAAGCCCGCCATCTTCAGTTTCATGGCGGCAAGCTCGCGCGCCAGATCTTCTTTTATATTGTAATGCTCCACCATCGGTAAAAAGACGTTCTCGATGACGGTTAAGTTCGAAAAAAGCGCTCCTTTTTGGAAAAGCACCGCCCAACGGTTAAAGTAAGACAGCATTTCTTCGCGGGAGAGTTTTAAAAGATCGACGCCCTCAAACTCGATTTGCCCTTCATTGGGGTGATGAAGTCCTAAGATGCTTTGCACCATAACGGACTTTCCCGAGCCCGAAGCACCGACAACGCCCAGAATCTCGCCGCGTCTGATATCCAGATCCAGCCCGTCATGCACGGTTTGGCTGCCAAAACGGTTCACAAGACCGCGAATACGGATCAGTGACTCATCTTTATATGCCGAAGGATTTTGTGCCGCTTTGCTCATCGCCTCTTAAATCCCCAACTTCACAAACAAAATGGAGAAGAGCGCATCGGCAAGAATCACAAGGAAAATGGCCTTAACCACCGAAGCGGTTGTCATGCGCCCCACACTTTCTGCCGATCCGGAGGCACTCATCCCCGAATGGGTGCCGACAAAGGCAATCAAAAGTCCAAAGACCGGCGCCTTAATCATACCCGTCAGATAGGTCCAGATGGTAATGCCTTGCTTCATTTGTCCGATAAACCGCTCAAACGGTAGATCAATTAGCATCGCAATCGATACCGCACCGCCAAAAAGGCCTGCCATATCGGCAAAAAATGTCAAAAGCGGCAAAACAAGAATAAGAGCGATAATACGCGGAAGGACAAGAATATCCATCGGGTTTAACCCCATTGTCTTCATCGCATCTATTTCTTCATTAAGTTTCATCACCCCGATTTCGGCGGCATAGGCCGAACCCGAGCGTCCCGCCACCATAATTGCAGTGAGAATCACACCCATCTCTCTTAAAATCGAAATGGCGGTCAAATTCACCGTATAAACCTCAGCCCCGAAATTTTTGAGCTGCACGACACCCTGATAGGCCAGAACAATCGCGATCAGAAAGGCCATCGCCATCACAATGGGAAGCGCTTGAAAGCCCGCCTCATACATATGACGCACAACAGATGCGCCTTTAAAACGCGAAGGAGAGAACGGCAGACTGACAAGGCCCACACACACGCGCCCTAAAAAATCGAGGGCGGAAAGAAGCTCATTATAAAAGACGACGGATTTTTTGCCCAATTGCCCGATTAAGGACAAGGATGGCTTTGCCGTGCGTTGCTCCTGCCCCTTGACCAGATCGTCATAAGCATCAAATACCGAACGTAAAAGCTGCTCATGCTGATCTGAAAAACCCTCGAAGCGCACTTTCAGGCCTGTTTCATGGAAAGAACCGACAATTTCTGCCAGCAAATACGCCCCCGTTGTATCCAGATGAGCGATATCTTTGGCGACAATGTCGATATGATCGGCCTTACCGAGCCGTGTGTGCAGTGGCTCAAGCTGTTTCACAAGACGCGGCGCATTCTCGATCGTCAAATCACCTGACAGTAAAAAGACGATTGTGTCGCCTTTATCCTCGCGGGTGATTTCTGTTTTGCGGATTTTGCGTGCGCTCATGGCCTCTACTCTCTGCGAAAGATAAAGCGGCGTAAAGAGGGAAGGTTCCTTAAAAGAGACCTAATTCACGTAAATCCGCCTCCATTTCAGGAGGGATGTCCTCTTCCGTGCCCTCTTCATAAAGGCCGATATCGGGAGGGATGCGTGTGGGGTCAAGATAGCGCCAGCCCTGAAAGGCACGTTGGGGATAGCTTTGTGTGCGATAAAGGGCCGGGTCCAGATAAATATGACAGCGCGTGCCGCCGGCGGGATCATCAACCATCTCATGGCCCAGAATCAACTGGCGGGCCTGGATACGCGAATTGATAATCCAATAGACAGAGCCCCCATTAGCAAGAAGCTGCATACGTGAGGGTGCGCGTTTTGTAGAGATAATCGGGCACAATTGTCCCTCAAACGGCCTCGCATAGTGCTTTTGGCGCGTCGAAAGCGTGAAAATCGAGTCGCATCCGGCTGCCGGACGCAGCAAATCCTGTTTTTCAGACATAAAAACCTCTTAATTTATGCATTTTTCCTACTCAAAACCCAAAAACATCACTCCGAATGATAAAAAATATCTGCCGAACAGTGTTTTTTATTCTCTTAAGCACAATTTAGCGTGCCCTTACCCTGTTATGCGTCATGCACCATTCATTTATGCCACAGCAAAGTTGCGGACCATGACTCAGCAATGCCACCCTGTCACTTTCGAGTCATATGCACCGCCGTGTCCTGCACGACAAGACCGAAACAGGCATTTAAGCCGCTTATCGACTTCACGATTTCTTTTCGATACGCATATCAGGCGTTGCGAAAGACTTAGCTTTTCTCCCTGCCATATCAGCCAGAAACAACTTCACATGAAAAATTCGCGCATACACCTTATTTTTCAATTCATATAATTAGTTTCAATACGTAACGTAATGATGAAATTGCCCGATTTATAAACTTGTTTTTCTTTATCGTTTAATTCAAGAAACTTGGGAATTTCACGGTTTTTGAATAAGGCGCCCTCCCCGTTTTTCCCTATTTTATCCCCAGACATCAAAAAGAGCCATGAAGGCAAAACGCTCACGCTCTGGACCGTACCGCTGACATGATTATGTGAGGAGAAGACGATCAGAATTCAGGTTCGGATTCGCGCACCATCTGTGCTTTTTCGATCCAGAGCTGGATGGATTGTTCGGGCGTCATCAGCTTGGCAGCCTTCTCCGCCCCTTTTTGCGCGGCAAACCAGAAGGCCTCGTTACTGCGATAGGTTTCGATCGCATAGATCAACGCCTCAATATCGCCGGTATGGACAAGCGTCCCGCATTTGAAATCCTCAATTACCCTCGCCACTTCCGAGTTTTCAGGCCCGACAAAAATGACGGGGCGGCGAACCGCGAGGCCGTTATAGAATTTGCACGGGACAGAAAGGCCTGATGCGGCCTCAGCGAGGGTGACGATATGCAGATCGCCACTTTCCATCAATGTCGAGAGATTGGCTTCGGGCTGATAGGGCAACATGCGGATGTTGGTTAAACCGCGCTCCGCCTTTTTTCGCGCCAATTCCTCGTATTGCTGCCCGTCTCCTGCAAAAATGAACTCAACATCCGTGAATTTCTTGGAGAGGCGCTCAGCCGCCTCCAGAATGTCGGCATAAGGGTGAACACGCCCCAAAGCGCCCGCATACACAATGCGAAAGCGCGGCTCTTCATCCGCAAAAAGGTCTTTACCTTCCTTCTTTTTACGGGCTTGCTGAACCAGCACACGAGGATCCGACCAGTTGGGAATAACCGAGATTTTGGCAGTGGGCACACCTAAATGCGCTAACTTCCTTGCCATACAGCGGCCCAAGGCCACAACCCTGTCGGCACGCTTCATCGCCATGTGATTGAGGCGTTGCAGGAGGCGCAGCATCGGTTTCGAAATTTTACCGCCGCCTGCACGAATAATTTCAGGGTAGAGATCGTGGCACCAGTGAATGTGGCGTGACCCCTTGATTTGACAAAGGATTTGCCCCGTAACAGCCAGCAAGGGAGGGTCAGTCAGTGTCACCACAATGTCATGACGTGGCAGACGAAACGCCTGAATTGCCATTTTGATATGGCAGTAAAGGGCTCGCAAGAAGCTGCTGGATTTCATCTCTCCCACACGGTAAACGCTGACATTGGAACGCTTTTTCAAAAGTGAGGGCACATTGGCAGGATCGCCTGCCGCAATCACGGAAACCTGCCAACCATCCTTTCCAAAGCCCAGCGCCAGATCCAGAAGCAACCGCCCTGAAACGGGATGCTCGGGCGGCAAGGCACGATTGATAAACAGAATGGACGGCTTCTTACTCATCGAAGACTTTTCTTGTCAGGGCTTTCAAACTCTTTGGGATAGGCATAACGGCTAACACGCCCGCCCGCGTTCAGGCAAGGGCGTGTCAGGGGTAGACCCCAAAAAACATGTGGCTATCTTTTTTGAAAAAGAGAGATTTTAGCGGTAATTTTTGAAGATCGGCTTCGGCCCGCCACTATCCTGATTTTGCGGGATCACGATACGTGGTTGTTGCACATATTGCTGTTGTGCCCCACCCTGATTGGGGGCCATCACAGCGCCGCCTTGCGTTGCCAGAGAGCCTGCTTGCTGCTGCATGGCAGCCTCGCGTGCTTCAGCGGCGGCAATTTGCTGGTTCAATGCCGCACGGCTCATCTCAGATTTACGAATTTCCTGCTTCTGGCGGTCACGCGCAACTTCGTATGGCAAGCGACCTTGCGCATCACGGTAAGAATCCAAATCAAACCCGCCTGAAGAGGCTTTGGCACTTGCCTTTTGCGTGCGGTTTTGCTGTAAGGGCGCAACCTGCTTTTGTGAATTGGAGGACCCGCCAAAAATGTTCTTCACCTTATTGAGGAAAATCGGCTCGGCATGAGCAAAGCTGAGAGGAGCACTCGTCAACATCAGGCCACACAGAAGGAAAGAAGCGGTTTTTGACATGCGCATGGGCATTACGGTCCTTATCGGGTTTGAATCATTACAAAGCGTTTTTAATCTTCTAACACTATACCAGCATGCACGGGCTCTGTACAATTTTCAAAGCGTTCCTTATGGTTTTACGGTGAAAATTCCCTTCTCCCGCAAGGCTTTTGCACATTTTTCAAAAAATGCATCCAATCCCGTCTATTTTTAAGATTTTATTTACGTAAACAGGGCATATTTGACCCATGTCGCACGCTGAAACAAAGGAAAGCTGGGGCAGAGACGTAAAAATTATAAAATGATTTGATGTGAACGGAGAGTGGCGATGAAACTCGATTTGTTGAAATTCCTAAAAGAGACCGGTCTGGCTGAGATGTTTTATCCCGGCAAGAAACTGGTGCGCGCCTGTCATATTCCGGGCGATCACAAATCCCACGCCATCGTTTACGACTGGACGAAGCATGATCTTGTCCATATCGAGGTCAAGGCCGGCCATACAGGCGAAGATCTGCCGCGCAAAGAGCTTGCCAAATATCCCGCCTCCCTACAAACACGCACCTTCTTTGAAATCCAGGTTGCCGATGACGACGGCGAGTCTGAGAGCGAAGAAGGCAGTAAAGGCAAATCCGGCGGCGGCAAGGGCATGAAAAAGCGCCCTGAAGAAAAACGCCTTGGTTTGTCCAGCTTCATGAAGGCTGCCGACGGTCAAATCCCGACAGCAGGCGAACTGACCCGCATGGTCGTCATGGGCATGGAAATTGCCGCCGAAGCTTATGGCGCGGTGCTGGATGCCTTTATTGCCCAAGCCGATAAAGCTAAAATTACCGCGACAGAGCTTTTATCCAAGGCCGGAAAGTTCATTACGAAATATGCCCCGCCCGCCTTCATGGAGGCCAAGGGAGATTTTGATAAGGCCTATGTTTACAACCGTGAACGGAACGAGCCCATGTTCGGGATGAATCTCGGTTGATGAAAAGTTTTTGACAAAATTCGATCAGTTGTCAGCAAAAGAAAAGCGCAAAAGGGTCATAACTTTTGCGCTTTTTCAATGCCTTAAGCACAAGTGATCCGCTATTTGAGGGCCGTTTTCAACGCGCCCGAAGCAATCTCATTCAGAATATCTTCGACCTTACCGAAGGTTTCATCCAGCTCGGCTTCCGTGATAATGAGCGGCGGCGAGAAATATAAATTGGGCCCCGAGTATCGCATCATGACTCCACGACGGAACAGCTCGTAGGATATGGTGCGCGCCCGTTGGTAAGGATCATCGGTATCATATTGCGCCTCGATCTGAATACCCGCCAGAACACCACAATTTCGGACATCTTCCACATAAGGTTTGCCTTTAAGCGCATGAACGCGTGCTTCAAGCGGCTTGATAAAGGCTTTGGCTTTCTCAAAGAGCTTGTCATCGGCAAATGTATCAAGCGTTCCGATAACGGCAGCCGCCGCCAGAGGATGGCCTGAATAGGTATAGCCGTGCATCAGCTCGATCGTTTGCTCAGGTCCCTTCATAAACGTGTCATAGATCAAGTCACTGACAAAGGTCGCACCCATAGGGACAGTGCCGTTTGTCAGCCCCTTTGCCATCGTAATAATATCCGGTTTGACACCAAAATGCGTGGTCGCCGAAATGTCGCCTAAACGCCCGAAACCTGTCACCACCTCATCAAATATCAGCAGCACGCCGTATTTATCGCAAATCTCGCGAAGGCGCTTCAGATAGCCTTTGGGGGGCGGCAACACGCCTGTCGAACCTGAAATCGGCTCGACGATGACGGCAGCCACATTGGAGGGATCATGCAAAAGGATAATATCCTCAAGCTTATCGGCATATTCAATGCCGTATTCAGGTTCGCCCTTAGCAAACGCATTGCGTTTAAGATCATGCGTATGGGGCAAATGATCAACAGTGGGCAGAAGCTGTCCGAAGACGGCACGGTTATAAGGCAGGCCGCCAACCGATATGCCACCGAAATTGACCCCGTGATAGGCGCGTTCGCGCCCAATCAAGACGCGTCTGGCACCATCTCCCTTCATGCGGTGATAAGCCAGGGCAATTTTCAAGGCCGTTTCCACGGCTTCAGAACCCGAATTCGAATAGAAGACATGGTTAAACGGCTCGGGCATTAACGCGCACAGGCGCGAAGAGGCCGTAAAGACGGACGGATGTCCGAATTGGAAGGCCGGTCCATAATCCAGCACATCCAGTTGGGATTTGATCGCATCAATGATTTTCGGGCGGTTATGCCCCGCATTGACGCACCACATGCCTGCCGCCGCATCCAGAATTTTATCGCCCTTATCGTCGTAATAATACATGCCTTCGGCTCGTGTAACGATGCGCGGCGCCTTTTTAAATAAGCGTTGAGGCGTATAAGGCATCCAGAATTCTTCTAAAGAATTGGGCATTTTCGTGAAATCGTAGCTCATGAAGAACACATCCTTTTTTAAAAAGATTTCAAATGAGGATCATTTGCCGTAAGGGGCGTGCCCCCTCTTGGAGGATTGCCAGACTTCCAGTATATCCTAGATAAGGTCAAACACCAAAGCGGCAAAAAAGATGAAGAACGGACATGATCCTGACAGCAATGTGATTGCCTTCAAGCGCAAGGAGCGTCAGGCCTCGCCTGAACCGGGGCATGAACCGTTCATCAATTTACCCCCTTTAACCAAAATACTGGTCGCCGGCATTGTTTTCATTCATATAGCGCTTTGGCTGTGCGCCGAGGTCGGCGCGTCACAGATTACGCTGTTTGCGTATAGCGAGCTCAGCTTTATTCCTGCGCGCTTCAGCGGTGTTGCCCCTTTCGAGCCATGGTCCTTCCTCACCCCGATTACTTATGCCTTCCTACATCATGACTGGCTGCACATCTCCATGAATGCGCTGATGTTACTGGCTCTTTGTGCGGGCTATGAAAAGCAGGAAGGGGCATCACGCACCTTGTGCGTTTTTTTCTCAACATCCGTTCTCGCGATCTTTTTGCAATTTTGCTTTGCCCCCTCATCGACAATTCCCGTGGTCGGCGCATCGGGCGGTATCAGCGGTCTGTTCGGGGCCTTAATGGCGATGCTTTATTTATCGGGCCGTTTCGGCGATCAGGGCAGTTTGCTTCGCGCCGTGATTGTCTTTATTGTCATTTCCGTCATCGTCGGACTGATCGGAGGTCCGGGCGGCGCCATGATCGCATGGATCGCCCATATTGGCGGCTTTTTAAGCGGGATCGCCCTCACCTTCTTCTGGCACCGCAAAACATAAGGAGTTTTTCACTATGGCCTACTGGCTCATCAAATCCGAACCCTTCAAGTTTTCATGGGACGATATGGTCAAAAAAGGGACCGAACATTGGGACGGCGTGCGTAATTACCAGGCTTCCAATAACATGAAAGCCATGGAAATGGGCGATATCTGCTTTTTCTATCACTCCAATGAAGGCAAGGAAATTGTCGGTATCACCGAGGTCTCCAAGCTCTACTACCCTGACCACACGGATCCAACTGGGCGTTTCGGAATGGTCGATGTGACAGCGGTGAAACCTTTCAAACGCCCCGTGACATTAGCCGAGATCAAGGAAACGCCCTCCCTGTCCGATATGGCGCTTCTCAAGCAATCACGCCTGTCGGTTAGTCCTGTCAAAGATAATGAAGCCAAAGAAATTCTCAAAATGGGCGAGACTACCCTTTAAGGAGACTGAGATGAGCCACGAGCATAAGATTTTTCCGGTACCCGAAGCTTTCAAAGCCGAGACAAGGGTCAATGCCGATAAATACGCAGCGATGCAAAATGGCGCGCTCTCCCAACCCGACGTCTTCTGGGCCGTTCAGGCCAAGCGCCTGAGCTGGATCAAGCGTCCGACCAAAATCAAGAACGCCTCCTTCGACGGTGATGTCTCGATCAAGTGGTATGAGGATGGCACATTAAACGCCTGCTATAACTGTCTTGACCGCCATCTGGAAAACCATGGTGAGAAGACCGCCTTTATCTTCGAGGCGGATGAACCCGGGCACTCCAAACATATTTCTTATAACGATGTGCATAAGCAAGTGTGCCAGCTCACCAACGCGATGCTGGAAATGGGCGTACAAAAGGGCGACCG
The DNA here is from genome assembly GCA_050251555.1 of Pseudobdellovibrionaceae bacterium. Lineage (GTDB taxonomy): Bacteria > Pseudomonadota > Alphaproteobacteria > Micavibrionales > Micavibrionaceae > UBA2137. The sequence continues at coordinate 29,754 of JBFWMN010000012.1, forward strand.
TGTGACCATCTATATGCCGATGATCCCTGAAGCGGCCTATGCCATGCTGGCCTGTGCGCGGATCGGTGCCGTGCACTCCGTCGTTTTCGGCGGGTTTTCGCCGCAATCTTTGCGCGACAGGATTGAAGATTGCGAGAGCCGCTTTGTCATCACCGCTGACGAAGGTGTCCGTGGAGGGAAAACCATCCCTCTTAAGGCCAATGTCGATGCCGCTTTGAAAAACGGCCCCAAAGTCGACCATGTCCTTGTTCTCAAACATACCGGTAACCCCGTCTTTTGGGATGGCGACCGCGACGTCTGGTGGCATGATGCAGTTTCGGGTCAGGATACGACCGCGCCGATTGCCGAAATGGCGGCGGAAGATCCGCTTTTCATTCTTTATACATCCGGCTCGACAGGTAAGCCGAAAGGCGTGCTGCATACGACAGGCGGCTATCTTGTCTACACATCACTTACCCATGAGGTGACGTTCGATCTCAAAGATAATGATATTTACTGGTGCACCGCAGATGTTGGATGGATTACGGGTCACTCCTACATCGTTTACGGGCCAATGTGTAACGCCGCAACCCAAGTTCTGTTTGAGGGCGTGCCCAATTACCCCGATTATTCGCGCTTCTGGCAAGTGGTCGAAAAACATAAAGTCTCGCTGTTTTATACAGCCCCCACCGCCATCCGCGCTCTGTTGCGTGAGGGAGACTCTTACGTCACCAAAACCGACCGTTCATCCTTGCGCGTGCTAGGGTCGGTCGGCGAACCGATCAATTCCGAAGCCTGGCTCTGGTATCATGATGTGATCGGAGAAGGACGTTGCCCGATTGTCGATACATGGTGGCAAACCGAAACAGGCGGACATATGATTACGCCCCTTCCCGGTGCACATGATTTGAAACCGGGGGCGGCATCTTTCCCGTTCTTCGGAATTGTCCCGCAAATCGTCAAGCCTGAAACAGGTGAAGTGCTGGAGGGCGAAGCGGAGGGCGCGCTTGTGATTGCCGAAAGCTGGCCCGGCCAAATGCGCACCGTATATAAAGATCATGAACGCTTCATCCAGACCTATTTTTCGACCTATAAGGGGAAATATTTTACAGGCGACGGCGCGAAGCGCGATGCGGACGGAACCTACTGGATTACGGGACGCATGGATGATGTCGTGAATGTCTCGGGCCACCGTCTGGGAACAGCCGAGATCGAAAGCGCCATTAACGAACATGACAAAGTCGCCGAAAGCGCGGTTGTCGGCTTTCCTCACGATATTAAGGGGCAAGGCATCTATGCCTATGTCACGCTGAATGATGGCGAAACGGGATCGGACACGCTCGAAAAAGAGATTAACGGGATATTGCGCGAAATTATCGGTCCGATCGCCAAAGCCGATCTGATCCAGTTTACGGATGCGCTCCCCAAAACCCGTTCAGGGAAAATCATGCGCCGTATTTTGCGTAAAATTGCCGCAGGTGAAGCCGACCAGTTGGGCGATATTTCGACACTTGCCGATCCGTCGGTCGTCGATTCTCTGATAAAGGGTGCAAAATCCCTTTAAGCCGCCTGTGAAAAGCGGGCATGAAGGGACACGTTGTGTCCTTTCGTTTTTTCGGCCCAGCAGCGGGCGATATAAAGAAGCGCAAAGCCGACAAGGAAATCCTGCTCCATTTGTTCTTGGCGTTTTTTCTCTTTGGCTTTTTCACGGCGCATGAGGGCCTGAAATTCAGGGTCTTTATCGTGAGCGGGGGCAGGTTCGTGCGCGGGCTCAAGATGATCAAGAGCCCTTGTCCCAGAAGGGGTGAGGTTTCCCAAGCGTTCCTCTTCAAGCCTGAGCAGTCGGCGTGCCAATTGTCCCGCAGCACTTGAATCTTCACGTAATTCAATCAGGCGCGTGGTCACCGCTGACCATGCGGAATCGACCATGTCGTTTGCAACTTCGCGCATCGCGGTCACGTCGTCTTTGCTGGAATTCAGGTTAAGAAGCGTTGATTTCGCGCTGCGATATTCTTTGTAAAGGCTTGCCATGATGGGATCGATTTCGACATACAGGACAATTTCGTCCAGCTCGTCGCTCGCATCATGCTGCTCTTCGCGGGGCGCATGAGTCGGATCGGACAGCGCGCCCATATCCAGATCACGCAGAATATTCTGCATGGCCTGATCCAGCGATATCGTTCCGAATTTGGGTGTCATGGTATGGCTTTATCCCGTAGGTTATCTCCCCTTCAACCTATCGAAAAAGCCCTAACACGAAGTTAATATGAAAAGGGCTCCTGTATGCACAGAAGCCCTTTTGCAAAAAACGTCAAAAAACCTTATGCCAAGCCGATTGCAGACTTGTAAAGCTCCAGCAATTCTTCTTCCTCGCGGCGCTTTTCGTTATCCATTTTGCGCAAAGACACGATTTTGCGCAAAATCTTGGCATCATAGCCCACAGCTTTGGCTTCACCGTAAATATCCTTGATATCGTCCGCAATCGCCTTTTTCTCTTCTTCGAGGCGCTCGATACGTTCGATAAAGGCTTTCAGGCGTGCGCCTGCCACGCCGCCGACATCGCGGGGGGCATTGGATGCCTTGCCTTCTTCGTCGTCACCTGCCGGAAAATTGGCTACATTTGTCTGATCCATACTCTCTCTCCTTTAAAAAAATGGTTTTGGTTTTGTCTTTATCGCTTAACGAAAGCGAGCGATATCGCCTGCCGCATCACTTGGGCGGGCGCTCCAGCCTGTAATCATCATACCGTCCTTATAGGGGTTCAACTTATCGGTACGCGTGATCGTCACGCGGATCGACTGGTGACGCACCATCGGCTTGGAGCGCAGATTTTCCGTATCCCTGTAACTCATCAGCACAGGCACATCAAGTATCCATGTATAGAACCCGTTCACACGTGATTGCTTCACCACAACAGGCGGGCGCTCGACATAGGTCCCCAATGTCTTTTTAGTCGAGGCCAGATAAGCCGGAATGCCCATATCCGTCAGATAGGTTTTAAATTCCTTGAGGCCTTGCGCGCCGAAAGTGGGGCGCAAAACCGTCCCGAAGCCTTTCAGCGAATTGGTATCGAAACTTAAAGCCTGTGCAACAGCCTCAGATACCCACTCACGCATCTGGTCATCCGAGCGGTGCGCGACAGTCAGATCTCTGATATCCGCTTGCTCGGCTTTGGCATCCGCCCCAGCCCCTTTATATATACGCATCAGCGGGTTTGTCGGATTGGGAACGGGCGTTGCGTCTGTCGCAAACGGCGCTTTCAGCGTTTCATCGGGGGGCGGCATGTCGCCTTGCTGATTGGGGGTCAGATTATCCGAAACCTTACCCCAAAAAGACGGTTCGGCCTTTGCCCCCGTACTCAGCGCACAGGTAAAGGCCGTCAGCATCAGACATGTGCGCATCAAGGGGAGTGCGATCATTTAAGAAGCCTGCTTTTTGGGTGTGAAACGTCCGACCAGCTTACCGATTTCGAGAACGTTTTCAATACGGCGAGCGACAAAAGCCCTTGTTGTCCCAAGCTTATCGGGATGATCCGCAGGAAGCTGCAACCAGAAAAGCATTGAGGATGTCAGAACGCCGCTTAAAAGTCCGCGCTTCGTATAGCGGTTATAATCGGTTGACGTATCGCCCGCCCAGACCCAGATTGCATCTGCGACATCCCAAACGACCCCGCCGCCAGTCAGTAAGCGAGAGGGTCGCGTCCAGTACATGACAAGCTGGCGCACGGCTTCGCGGTGTGGCTCCATGACCTCAAAACGCGCCATAATTGATTCACAAATGCGCTCACGAATTTTGAGTTTGTCGTTATCCTGCTTGGAAAGAGTGGCGAGCATCTGCTCCGTAAAGAGACCCGATATTGCTTTGGCTGCCGATTCACACAGATCCGGAAAACAGGCCTTCACATAAGATTTAGGCAAATCCAGTTCATGCGCAACATCTTCCATCAATGAAACGGAGAGACGCTCGAAGTCCATGGCTTCCAGCAGTTTTTCAAGATAGGCGTCACGGGTTGTGTCAGAGATGCTCATAGCTCTTTGATATACCCCGCCCCTCACGCGAAACCAAGTTTTATCTCTGCCCACATCAAAGACCGCTGGACTTGAAACGCGTTTCGGCACAATTTAGGGAACAATGAGTGATGCAGACCTTAAAGACAAAAGCGGCATTGGCGCCCGGATCGGACGTTACGGACGCGTCTCCACCACGATGGCGGGTCTTGCGGCACGCCTTGCAGGTGAGCGTTATCTGGGGCTGAAAATCGAGCGTGGCGCCCATGCCGCGCAACTGACACAGGCTCTGGGCAATCTCAAAGGCCCGCTTATGAAAGTTGGACAAATTCTGGCGACCATCCCCGAAGCCTTACCACCTGAATACGCCCAAGAATTTCAAAAGCTGCAATCATCCGCCCCGCCGATGGGCTGGCCCTTTGTCAAACGCCGCATGAAAACGGAATTGGGTGCTGACTGGCAGGAGCGCTTTGCCGGCTTTGAGCATGAGGCGATAGCCGCCGCGTCTTTGGGACAAGTGCATAAAGCCCGCTCACATGACGGCGTCGATTTAGCGTGCAAATTACAATATCCCGATATGGGCTCTGCCATTGAAGCCGATTTGAAACAATTGAAAATCATCTTTTCGATTTTCGAGTCCTACGATAAGGCAATTTCGACCAAATATATCCATGAAGAGCTGGCGGCCCGCTTGCGCGAAGAACTGGATTATGAGCGCGAAGCCAAGCATTCCAAGCTCTATGAGCTGATGCTTGCCGATGAGCCGAACGTGCATGTGCCGCGTGTTGTGGAGGAACTATCCACCTCCCGCCTTTTAAGCGCCACATGGCTGGAAGGCCGCCCCTTGATGGATTTCGTCGGCGCGGACGAAGAGGTCAGGAATACCATCGCAATGAATTTATTCAGAGCATGGTATGTGCCCTTATATTATTACGGCATTATTCATGGCGACCCGCATTTGGGCAATTATTCGATCCGTGAGGATTACGCGATCAATTTGCTGGATTTCGGTTGCGTGCGCGTCTTCCCCCCTGCCTTTGTCGGCGGGGTCATCAATCTTTACAAAGCATTGATGAAGAACGACGACGCTCTGGCCATGCATGCTTTTGAAACATGGGGTTTTAAAGGCTTAAACAAGGAGCAATTTGAAACATTGAAGGTTTGGGCACGTTTCCTTTATGCACCGCTCATGGAAGATACGGTTCGCCCGATCGGTGAGGTCACGAACGGCATATACGGACGCGAAACAGCGCGCCATGTGCATGAAAAGCTGCGCGAAGTGGGCGGTGTGACCGTCCCCCGCGAATTTGTGTTTATGGATCGGGCAGCATTGGGCTTAGGCTCTGTCTTTTTGCACTTAAAGGCACGGATTAACTGGTACCGCGTCTTTAACGAGATGATTGAGAATTTTGACGAGGCCGCCATCGAGCAACGCCAGAAAGACGCATTACAAAAAGTCGGATTAATTTAAAAACCTAAGACCATGTTCGGGGGAGAACAACAATGGCAACAGAAGCTTTAACGGAATTATTCTCGGGCGATTTTATGCCGCACGGCGTGTGTCTTTTATGGCGGCCCGGCCTTTTGATGCTGCATGCCATTTCCGATCTTGTGATTGCACTGGCTTATATCAGCATTCCTTTGTCGCTTTCCTATATTCTCTACCGCAGAAAAAGAAAACTGCCCTTCTACTGGATCACCTTTCTTTTCGTCGCCTTTATTTTTCTGTGCGGAATGACACATTTGTTGGAACTCTTCAGCCTCTGGAGGCCTTATTACTATTTGGAAGGTCTTTTGAAACTGATTACTGCCGCTGTCTCGATTGCAACCGCTCTAATCATGTTTCCGCTTGTACCTGCAATCCTTGCCAAATTCGAGCAGCTTGAAGAGTATGAAAACATGAAAAACTCATCAATGACGGAAGCGAGCCACAAAGACCCTTATCTGGACTAAGGACTCAATGAAGCTCTATAAACACAGAGATTTTGATAGTTTCGGGGGGAATTTTCAGGCTTATCGCCTTCCCACCATCATTATTGCCGTCGGGCTGATCCTGTCAGTCTTCGGCTTTCAGCTTGCATTGCAATATGATTTCACGCAGGACGAGCAAACCTTCCAGACGTACTCCGACCAGATTTATCGCACCGTCGACACGGAAATACGTCGTCATGAACAGCAGATTACGGCAATCGGGCGTTTGCTCGGGCAAATTCGCAATTTCTCGGAGAGCGAATTTTCCGACGTGTCAAACGCGTTCACCGCCAGTACCTATTTCTCGCATATCTCGCTTTTTAAGTTGAATGACGACGATTCAGTAACCGATTTATACCCCGATGCCGCCTATATCAGAAAGCTTTCCGGCCTGTCTTCGGTTCCTGCCATTATAGAGGCAATGCGTAAGTCCGAGGATTTCAATACCACTTACCTCTCCTCCACCTTTGATTACGATATTGAGGGAGAACGGGCCAAGCTGGCGGCGTTTGTCACCCCTGTGACCAACAAATACCGCCAATCGATCTTTCTGGTCGGTGTGATCAACCTCACCGAGCTTTTTCAAAATACGCTGATTGTCGACGAAAAAATGGTCAATGCGCGCATCACCCGCAATGACGGTACGCAAAGTGAAGGCAGTGTCGTTTATGAACAATATGAACCGAACATGGAGTCCTTTTTTCGTGCCGTAAATGCAGGAGACCTTGCCACCCGCCGCTTTAAGCGCCACCGCTTTTTCGAAGATTATGCCTGGGAGGTCATCATTTACGCCTCTCCGCAAGGCGCGCTCTCCACCATCGGGATTTTGCCCTGGATTGCCCTTGTCTCGCTTCTGTCCGTAACGGCCCTTATCGGCTACCTCGCCTTCCGTATCACGTTCGAGAATGTGCGCGTGCACATGTTGGTTGAAAAACAGACAGAGTCGCTTCGTGCCTATACGGAGAAGCTTGAGCAACGTAACCGCGACCTTGATGATTTTGCCTATATCGCATCGCATGATCTCAAAGAACCATTACGCGGCATCTACAATTATTCGGAATTCCTATATGAGGATCACGCCGAAAAACTTCCGCCAGAAGGCCGCGACATGTTAAACACCTTGCGCGTTCTCTCACGCCGTATGGAAACGCTGATTGATAATCTTTTGAAATATTCACGCCTCTCAAGGGAAGATCTGAACTACAAATCGACCGATATCCAGCAGGTTATCCAAGAGTCCCTTGAAACACTTGCCATCATGATCAAAGAGAAAAAGATTAAGGTGAAGGTTGAAGAAAATATCCCGCATATCACCTGCGATCCGAATATGACGGGCGAAGTGTTCCGTAATCTGATCACAAATGCCATCAAATATAATGACAAGGAATCGCCGGAAATCACCATCGGCTGCAAAAAGGCAGAGGGCGAAATCCCTGTTTTCTTTGTTAAAGACAACGGTATCGGCATTCCCGAACGCCATTTCAGCACTATATTTAAAATCTTCAAGCGCTTGCATGGACGCGATGAATTCGGCGGGGGGACGGGCTCGGGTCTGACCATCGTCAAGCGGGTGATCGACCGCCACAAAGGGCGGATCTGGATTGAATCCGTTATGGGAGAGGGGACAACCTTCTTTTTCACCCTCAACCCTACGGAAAATGAGCCTTCAGGAGAGGACGCACATGTCTGAGTTACGCACTATTCTGGCGATTGAGGATTCCCCCGAAGATTTCGAAGTACTGGCCCGCGCCCTGCGTAAAGCCGAGATGCAGGCCCGTATTATTCATAAAACCGATGGTGAAAGCGGCCTCGCAGCTCTCGCACAAGGCGTGCAGGCAACAGAGTCAGATGAGCGGATTTTGCCTGACATGATCCTTCTGGACCTTAATCTTCCTGCAACCGACGGGTTTGGCGTCTTAGAACGTCTGAAGATCGATGCGCGCTTTTCATCCATACCTGTGATTGTCTTGTCAACGTCTTCCAATCCGACCGATATCCGTAAAGCGTATAAATTAGGGGCCAATTCTTACATCTCCAAACCGCAGGATTTAAAAGGCTATATCGAAATGGCAGGCATTTTGAAGGAATACTGGGTTTCTTGCGTGCAACTCCCTCCGCAGGAGCATATGTATGTCTGAAATTTTCGGCGCGCCCGAATATATTGCCGAACAAGACGGCAAGCGACGTATCAGCCTGTTTATCCTTGAGGATAATCCGGAAGATATCGCACTGTATAAGCGGCGCCTCGACCGGCAGAATGAATATGTTTTCGACATTTCCACGGCGGCCTCCATTGCCGAGGCTAAAAAAATATGCGCCGACACTGACTATGATTGCTATGTGGTGGACTTCCGCTTGCCTGACGGCGAAGGTCTTGATTTCATCTATTACCTGACGCAAGACCGCGGTATGGCAACACCCGGCGCGATTTTGATGATTACGGGGCAAGGCAACGAAGAAATCGCCGTTGAGGCTATGAAATCGGGTGTCCATGATTATCTGACCAAACGTTCGATCTCTGAAGGGTTTTTCGTGAGGCCGCTGTTAAACGCCATCCAGCGTGCCGAACTCTCCTCGCAAATTTTGTATTACCAGCGCGAATTGGAGCGCTCCAATCAGGAATTGTCGGACTTTACCCATACGGCAAGCCATGATCTGAAAGCCCCGCTTCGCCGCATTATCTCCTATTGTGAAATGCTCGAGGAAGATGCCGTCGAGCGTCTGAATGACGAAGAAAAAGCCATGCTGAAACGCATGAGTTTGAATGCCTCGCGCATGCAAACGCTGATTTCCGATCTGCTGATGTTCTCACAGATCCAGTCACAAAAAGAAGAAGCCGTTGAAACGGATGTGAAAAAATTGGTAAGCGAGATTGTTGAGGAACTTGCCGACCCGCTCAGCCAGCATGAGGCCCAAGTTGAGCTTGGCGTACTTCCTACACAGACGATTTACCCCGTACGTGTGCGCCAGCTTTTTGCCAATCTTCTCTCCAATGCCCTGAAATATAAGAGCGCGCAGCCCCCGCGCATCTCCATTCGTTATGAACAGGGCGACAAAGAAGGGTTTTTCGTTGTCGAGGATAACGGTATAGGTATCCCGAAAGAATTTTTGAACGATATTTTCAAGGATTTCAAACGTCTGCATAATCAAGACGAGATTGAGGGAACAGGTCTGGGCCTGTCAATCTGTCGCAAAATCGTCGAAAAGCATCAGGGGCGGATCTGGGTAGAGTCGGAAGTCGGAAAAGGCTCGAAATTCTGCTTTACGTTATATAAGCCACGCGAAGGATAGGCTCAACAAGCCCCTTGTACGTCTTCTTAAAACGCATCTTTCCAGTTTGACCCTTTATCAAAAACCGCATAGAGATCACGCAGATTATCTGCGCGCAACGGCTTTTGGATAAAGGCGTTAGCATGGTTACGGTACGCATCGTAAATTTTATTTAAATCCTGATCGCCTGTTAAAATCACGATAGGGATGCTCTCCGTCAGCGGGCTGGTTTTAAGCTGTTCCAATACAACCATACCATCCATACCCGGAAGGTGAATATCCAGCAAAATTACAACTTGCCCTGATGAGGTCGGGACATTTCCGTCCGCCAGATGGTGACGCGAAAGATAATGAAACAAGTGGGAAGCGTCCCGAAACAGACGTACATCGCCGATGCGCTCCGCTTGCTCGAGGATGCGTGACGCCATCATTGCATCGTCCTGATCATCCTCAACCAGCAGAACTTGCCATGCGCGATCCGCTTCCATGCCACCTTGCGGCATCTTTTTATCTGTCGACACTGTATTCGCGCCCGTCATCATCCCCGTAGCCTTTCCATACCCGCCTTTTTTTCCGGCAGGTTTTCTTCTTTCGGATGCTTATTGCATCCACATTTGGTTCGGCGGCCATTTCCAGGCCGATTGATAATAGTCATTCAGCATTTTGGCCTTTAAGGGCTTGGCGAAAACACCGTCCGCGCCCAGCTCATAGGCTTTCTTGCGTTTTGAATCCGATGTCGTCCCTGAAATGACCACCATCGGAATATCCTGTAGGAACGTATTGCTTTTCAGCTCCTCCAAAATCTCAAGCCCGTCTTTTTTCGGCATCTCAAGATCGACGAGTATAAGCATAGGATTCATCATCATCACGGATTTATTCATGAAACCATTCTCTTGCATGTAGGCAATCAGCTCCTCTCCATCAGAAAAACATTTGATGTCGCGAACATGTTCCGAGGCACCCAGCTCTTTTTTTGCGAGCAGGCGGTCGTCAAAATTATCTTCAATCAGAAAAATGGTGCAAGGTTCGTCGGGTAGCGGGGCTTTCCCGCCCATGGCCTCGTGTTTTGCGCTGTGTGTATAGGATGTCATACAAAAACCTCCTTCATGTCGTGTTTTCGTTCCGGTCAAACAGTAGAAACTCTTACTATCAAAGAGATGCCAGAGCGTAATTATGCGCCTTCATCAAAACCTGAATCACATCATATGTTGTGAAGGGTTTCGGCAGAAAACTATTGGCGCCCAGATCCTGGGCCTTTTGTATCGTAGCATCCGAATGCCCGCCTGTGATCAGAGTCACGGGAACCTCGGCCCATACGGGGTGTGCCCTAAGACGCTTCAAGGTTTCCAGACCATCCAGTCCGGGCATGTACAGATCGAGGAAAATCATGGCGGGTGTCTTGCGTGCGAAAGTTTCTTCGTCCAACTGCCCTTCATCCAATGAAGCCAGATGGTCCAGCAAGCCCTGCCCGTCCCTGAACATAAGGGTTTCCCGCTTCCCGTGTGTCAGAGAGCGGATCTTATTATGCAGAAACAGCAGATCATCGGTATCATCATCTACAATGATAAAAGGGTAATCACCTTTTCTATTTGACATGGATACGTTGCTCCGCTTTTCCCCGAGGCTGTACGATAAGTTTATCACGTTCGGCCTTTCCGAAGAATAAAGTTCTTATTCAGTTTAATTTAAATGCAATATAGCTTGAAAAGCTTGCATCTCGGCTACCCTACATACGCATAGGCATGAGTTTCAGTTCATATGATTTTTGAAAAAAGTTTTCTTGCCTGTGACATTTCAGGCTGAGTCGTAAAAGCCCTATTAGAGGCCTATTTATTGGAAATGGCGCAC
>JBFWMN010000013.1:0-36181 GCA_050251555.1 Pseudobdellovibrionaceae bacterium
CGCCCCTGCCCTCTCAAGATATCGGCACGGTTCCATCTTGTAATCAATTCGGCAGGTGAATATCCAGGTTGCGTGTACCAGTCACCGCCGCGCCAGTTTTCATCAGGCTGTTGCATGCGAAGGGCCATATGCTCCCATTTCGGGGTTTCATAATTGCCGTCATAATAGTGATTGGGGGCATTCAGCGCGTAAAGCTGGTTTTCTTCATATGAATCATGGTCGCCGAAAATCCACCAGCCCGCATGGGCCTGTCCTGCATACGCGACAAGCAAAAGCACCGAGAAAGTAAGCGAAGCCAAGCTTTTCAAAGCCATTTCAAACACCGTAATTGATAAAATTTAAAAGAGATTTCACACCTCTTTAACACATATACTGCTAAAATAAACATATGATTAATGTCATTGGTTCAGCAACATCTGCGCTTTCTGCCCAATCAAAACGCGTAGAGGCAACCGCTTCCAACATTGCCAACGCCTTTTCCGTAGGGTCGCCCGACGGTTCTGTAGGCCGTGCAGCCTATGCGCCTGTCGATGTCACCCTCATTGATCGCGGGGATGGCGGTGTAACTGCCCAGGTGCGCGAACGCGATCCTGCCACGGTCGAAGCCTTTGCGCCTGATGACCCCTCAGCCAATGCAGAAGGCTTTGTCGCAGCGCCCAATGTCAATCTCGGTGAAGAGCTGATTACGATGAAATTTGCCGAGAATGCCTACAAGGCCGCGGCACAGTTACTGCGCATGGGTCAGGATCTGGATGACGCGCTTTTGAATGCCGTCAGAAAAGACGCCTAAGCCTGATAACGCTTTACGACTTCTTCTCTTAAAACTTTTCCAGCATCCCCCAAGGCTTTCCACACGCCCTCTTCCTGTGCGTCGAAGGAGCGGAAATTGCGACGCGGCTTATGCTTCGTCTTCAAATTGACCTTGGTTTCAGAGACCGCCTCGAATTTCTCTTGCGTACCTTCAGGCAAGCTCAATGCGCAGGTTTTACAAAGCGCCTGAAACTTGTCCCAATCTTTGAGTTCCGTAATATCAATCTCGAATACGGGAATGCCGCGTTTTTCGCACTCCGCCTTATAAAGCGATTTACGGCGCTCCACTTCCAGCGCGTACCAATAACAGAGTTGGTAATCCGATTTAAAACGCCAGTTCTTCATTTTGATGACACCGCTTTGCGCAGGATCAAACATAAATTCCCGCCCGTAACGCTTACGTCGCGGAATGGATTTGATACGCCAGAAACTCTGCGCCACTTCTCGCGGGTCACGGTTCAAGATGATCAGGCTGAACGGGATACCGAGTTCTAGGAAGGCCTCATAGAAACCCTTCCCGAAAAGGTGACTGGTTTCGACATAGTTCTTTTCTTTGACGGCAAGGATTGCGGGCAATTTGTGATCACGCACAAAATCGATAGCGGCTTGCGGGTTTTTACGCACCTCGGGCAAGACTTTGTGAAACTCGGGAACAGGCTCATGCACGGCGTGCGTGTCTTCTGCCAGACCCAGCAATTTTTCAAGGAGGTTCGTTCCCGAACGTCCTGTGGTCAGACACATCACGATATTTTTGTCGATTTCTTGCTTTGCCATCTTGTCCCTACCAAATAAAAAAACACCGCCCTTTATAGAGGAAGAGCGGTGTTTGTAAAGATTTCCACGCCGTTACCGATCAATCCGAATGATCGCCCACCAGAACCTCGCGCTTGCCGACATGGTTGGCGGGCCCGACAACGCCTTGACGTTCCATTTCCTCAATGATGCGGGCTGCGCGGTTGTAACCGATCTGCAGGTAACGTTGGATAAAGCTGGTGGAGGCTTTGCGTTCACGTGCCACCAAGGCAACCGCCTGATCATACATCTCGTCGACATCGGAGCCGCCACCGCCGCCCAAGCCCATCAGCTCCATGGCGTTATCGAGAGAGCCTTCCGTGACCTCATCCAGATAATTCGGTTCGCCTTGCAGTTTCAGATGATCGACAACTTTTTCGACTTCTTCGTCCGAAGTGAACGGCCCGTGCACACGTGTCAGACGTCCGCCGCCTGCCATATACAGCATGTCACCCATCCCCAAAAGCTGTTCGGCACCACCGTCACCCAAGATGGTCCGGCTGTCGATTTTTGATGTGACCTGGAAGGAAATACGCGTCGGGAAGTTGGCCTTAATCACACCCGTAATCACGTCAACGGACGGACGCTGTGTCGCCATGATGAGGTGGATACCCGCAGCACGCGCCATTTGTGCCAGACGCTGAATGGCAGCCTCGACGTCTTTCCCTGCAACCAGCATGAGGTCGGCAAATTCATCAACGATAATGACAATGTAAGGCAGCTCCGCCATATCCATCGGTTGATCTTCGAAAACAGGCTTACCTGAATCCGCGTCAAACCCTGTCTGGATTTTACGCATGATGACCTCACCCTTTTTACGGGCTTCCGCCATTCTTGCGTTGTAACCGTCAATATTTCTGACACCCATTTTGGACATGGCGCGGTAGCGGTTTTCCATTTCGGCAACCGCCCATTTCAGCGCAACAACGGCACGCCCGGGTTCAGTCACGACTTCGGAGAGGAGATGCGGAATATCATTATAGACCGACAATTCCAGCATTTTCGGGTCAATCATGATGAAGCGGCACTGCTCGGGGGAGAGCTTATAAAGAAGCGACATGATCATCGTGTTCACGGCAACGGATTTACCCGAGCCCGTCGTCCCTGCAACCAGCAAGTGCGGCATTTTGGCGAGATCGGCAATGATCGGTTTACCGCCGATATTTTTACCCAAGATCAAGGGCAGCTTCGCCTTGTTCTTATCATAGTCTTCCATCTCCAGCATTTCGCGCATATAGACGGTTTGACGTTTCTTATTGGGAATTTCGATACCGATAACATTCCGTCCGGGAATAACCGAGGCACGAACAGAGACAGCAGACATCGAGCGCGCAATGTCATCGGACAGACCAATCACGCGTGAGGATTTTGTGCCCGGTGCAGGCTCGAATTCATAAAGCGTAACAACGGGGCCAGGGTGAATGGCGGTGATTTCACCTTGCACGTTATAATCAGCCAGCACATTTTGCAGAATTTCGGCATTACGGCGCAATGCGCCCTCATCCAGTTGCTCACCGGCCTGATTGGGAACGGCACTTAAAAGATCGGTCGCAGGAAATTCCCATGTGCCATCAGACAGGCTCAAGGAACGCTGCGGGCTTTCGGCCTTTTTCGGTTTTGCTTTCTCGGCTTTCGGCTGCGCTTTGATCACGGCAATTTCATCAAAGCTTTCAACATCGCCGTCATCGTCGCTCATAGCGGGAGCAATACGCTCACGCTTTGAGAGTTTTGCAGGCTTTTGCGGCTTTTCGTGCAAGCGTTTCGGCTTTTCATCGACAATGAAATCAGGATCGCTCATGCGGCGAAGAGCAGCATAAGCAGTCGCAATACCGTGCGCCGTGTAAGCATAGGCATAGATGCTGCCTCGCAAGACACGCGTAAAAAAGGCTTTGTAGTGGCTAGGCGTGATCGGCAAGGCAACCGACAGCAATAATCCGCCCAGTGCGAAACCGCTTAGGGAGGCCATCATCAAACCCCAGTTCCCTGCAAAGGATGACAGCGCGCCGCCAAAGGCATTCAAAAGAAGAGCGCCACCAGATCCGCCCGCATATGCGTGGGGCAACAGATCAAAGGAGGGAATGCGGGCCATACCCAGTGACAGGAAAATCAAGGACAGGCACAAGCAAGCCACTTTGAACAAAAGGGCAGGAAACGCGCCGCGCTTCCAAAGGCGCACACCCCAGACAAGACTGGCTGCGACCAGCGCAAACGACGCCCAACCGAAAACCTGTAAGAATAAATCTGCCGTGTAAGCCCCTGTCACACCCATCCAATTATGCACCTCGATCCCTTCGGTGCGGGCGGTGTTCAAGGACGGGTCATCAATACGATAGCTGATAAAAGACAGAGTGAGAAAACCCGAAACGCCCATTAGCGCGAGCGCCGTACCATCCCAGAAGCGGCGGGCCAGAAAGCTTTTTGCCTGCCCCGTATAATGCGCAACGATCCCGTTATTGGACGCGTTGCGGGACGAGGATGACTTTAAAGCAAGTGAGGATCGGGACATGGGGTCTCTTTGTAAGGGATAAACAGTAAAGAAATATTGAAGCGGTGGAAGGAGCGCTTAGGAAAAGCAAATCACCGTAGAAACAAGTCTAAACGAATCCGATTCGTTTCGCAAGTATCCCGCACTGGATAAGGGTTTTTTACAAAATTAAAGGTTTATTAACCTTGTCGGATTATGTTCAAAACATAGAGCCCGAATCACCTTCTCGGTTCGGGATCAGCCCAAAAAACAAAGGAATACGCGTCCACATGCAGCACATCCCGCACGAGCCCGCACACACATCCGCGCACGCTGCCTATGCTGTCTACTCCTTCAACTATCCTGTATCAGACAAGAAGGGGTCGAGCTGGCGAAAGCACGTCTCCTGTAACAATCGCGAAGAAGCCTTATGGATCGCAGAGCAACTGGAACGCTGCGACGATGTGGAACGCATTGAAATCCGCCTTGAAGACGTCAATCGCAACCGTCCGCCACGTCAAAAAACCATCAAGGTGATTGATAAGCGGAAAAGCTCGATCGTTGAAAAACTGATCGGTTTCTTCACGAAGTAATTTTTCTTGGTTTTTTCCTGATTTTTTGCTGATCCAAGGCTTGGCATCTCCCCGTCAAAAGCCCTAAAATGCCCCTTGCTGACTCCCCCCTTTTTTGAATTAAGGTTAAGCACCAAGGCATGATCGAAAACACGGATCCGCTGGCCCGTATTATTCTGTACCCGCTTTTGATGGGTGCGGCGATTGTACTGCTATTTTGCATCGATATGGCGGCTATTCCCTCGCTCATTCCTTATGCCTATTCGCTCAATCTCATTTTGGCGGGTGTTTTTTCGCTGGCGATCCTCATGCCTTTTACCCTGCCGATCCTGCCGTTTTTCGCATTGGGTATCATTGTTGATTTAATGACCAGCACACCGCTTGGTTTAAACGCCGCCTTTTATACGATCTGCATTGCCTTTACGCGCTGGCAGTGGCGTTATCTTTCGGCCCAGACTTTCTTTGTTACGTGGCTTGCCTACGGCATGATCCTACTGGCTTTCCAGATTTTCGACTGGCTTTCCATGGGCATTTCCGAACGTCACCTGTATTCGCCGCAAATCGCCCTAACGGGTTTTGTCTTCGCATTTCTCGCCTTTCCGCTTGTCTTTGCTCTCTTTAAAAGCATCGACCGCATCCTGCATATCCGCGAGGAGGATGCATGAGCTGGCTTTCAAAGAATTCAAAAAAGCGCCCCGGCCCTTACAGCTCGTCTTCCGCACCGACAGGCTCGGCAATGGGAGCAGACCGCGACGCTGACAGATTGCGAACCTTTACGCGCCGCGCCTTTCTGATTGCCGCAGGACAAGGCGCACTTTTCTCGATTTTGGGTGCCCGTATGGCGTGGCTGCAGATCGCGCAATCGGAAAAATACACGACATTATCGGAAGATAACCGTATCAACATCTCTCTCATTTCTCCCAATCGCGGCAAGATTGTTGACCGTTACGGCGTGCCCCTTGCGCTCAACGTGCGTGACTACCGCGTCGTGGTTATTCCTGAAAAAACCGACAATCTGCAAAAGGCGCTCGAGAACCTCAAAAACTATCTGCCCATTTCGGATACGCGCATTGCCAATGTGATTAAGCAATCCAAAAAAATGTCACGCTACGTCCCTGTCGAGATCATGAACAATTTGTCATGGAACGATGTGGCACGCCTTGAGGTCAACCGCCCCTCCCTTCCCGGCATTCGCGTCGAGGTGGGAGAGATCCGCCACTACCCCTTAAAAGAACCGACCGCGCACTTGATCGGTTATGTGGGCCGCGTCAATGAAGCCGAATTGACGGGCGCTCCCGTCGAACTTCTTCCCGGTTACAAGATCGGCAAAACCGGTTTGGAAAAAGCCTATAACGAACAACTCAAAGGCACACCCGGGCAACGCGACGTCGAGGTCAATGCGGCGGGTAAAGAAGTCCGTGATCTCGAAGTCATCCCCGCCAAGGAAGGTGAGCGCCTGACCCTGTCGATTGACGCCGAGTTGCAACGCTATGTGCAAGGCGTTCTGGCACAACATGCCTCGGCCTCCGCGGTGGTCATGGATGTGCATGACGGGGCGGTTTACGCAATGGCTTCCTATCCAGGTTTTGATCCGAACCTTTTTGTCGACGGGATCAATTCACAAACCTGGAGCGAGTTGTTAAACGACCCTGCCATCCCACTGACCAATAAATCCGTGACGGGGCAATACCCTCCAGGCTCCACTTTCAAAATGGTCACGGCACTCGCGGGTCTTGAGACGGGCGTTGTCAAACCCAACACTTACGTGACCTGTCCTGGACATTTTAGTCTGGGCAAAGCTCGTTTTCACTGCTGGAAGCATGGCGGGCACGGCTCTGTGAATGTCGTGGATGCGCTGGCGGAATCCTGTGACGTATTCTTTTACAAAACCGCTCTGGAAATCGGTATTGACCGCATCTCTGCTGTCGGGCAGCGTCTGGGTTTGGGGCATATGCTCAATGTGCATTTACCCGAAGAAAAGCCCGGGCATTTGCCTACACAAGAATGGCGCAAACGTCGCTTTGGCGAACGCTGGCAAACAGGCGAAACGGTGGTGAATGCGATTGGTCAAGGTTATGTGCTGGCAACGCCGCTGCAACTTGCCACGATGACGGCGCGTCTGGTCAATGGCGGTAAAGAGGTTAATCCGTGGGTCAGCGGCTTTTTGAATAATGAAAAACAATTCGACACAACATGGCCTCAAGGAAGTTTCGACCCCAAACATCTGGCGATCATCATGCAGGGCATGGACGAGGTTGTGAACTCCGCGCGCGGCACAGCCCGAGGCTCGCGCATTCATAACGAAGCTTTTGCCATGGGTGGAAAAACAGGTACGGCGCAAGTCAAGCGCATCACGGCAGCAGAACGCGCAAGAGGTGCGGCACGCAGGCAGGAAGATCTGCCTTGGAATTTACGCCACCACGCGCTTTTTGTCGGATATGCCCCGACCAGCGCCCCGCGCTATGCCGTCTCTGTGGTTGTCGAGCACGGGATCGGCGGCTCATCTGCCGCAGCCCCTATTGCCCGCGATATTTTAAGTGAAGTACAACGCCGCCGTATTGGCTCCACCCCCTTTAAGCCCAATGGCGGCCTGGCAGATACGACAACCGACACATTCCCTCCGAAGCGCCGAGGTTAGCACATGAGTTTTGAGAGCAACTCCCCTATTACCGCCCGCGTCTTCCAGTTGAACTGGCTACTTATTCTGCTGCTTGTGTGCGTGGCAGGGATCGGCACGATGACACTCTATTCGGCAGGAAATGGTTCTTTCAGCCCGTGGGCGGGCAATCACATGATCCGTTTCTTTGTTCTGCTGGCAGGGGCATGTGCGATCTCTTTTATCGATATGCGTTTTTGGTACAAGATGACCTACCCGATTTATGCGGCAGGTCTTGTCATGCTCATTATCGTCGAAGTCATGGGGATGGTCGGCATGGGCGCGCAGCGCTGGATTGATCTCGGTATCATTCAGCTCCAACCCTCTGAGCTTATGAAGCTTGCGGTCATTATGGCGCTCGCCAAATATTTTCACGGGAAAAGCCCCGAAGACATCAAGCATCTGTCCACACTTATCATCCCTGCCATGCTTGTGGTCGCACCCGTCGGGCTGGTCATGACGCAGCCTGACCTAGGAACCTCGCTTATGATTGTTATGGGGGCTGCGATCATTCTGTTTGTTGCGGGTGCTGCGTGGTGGCTCTTTGCAGGTGGGGCCATTATCGTTGCCGCCGCCATTCCCGTTGCCTACAGCTTCCTGCATGACTACCAGAAAAAGCGCGTCGATATTTTTCTTGATCCCGAAAAAGATCCGTTCGGCGCAGGCTATCACATCACCCAATCGAAAATCGCAATCGGCTCGGGCGGGCTATCGGGTAAGGGCTTTTTGAACGGCTCACAAGGACATTTGAATTATCTGCCCGAAAAGCAAACCGACTTTATCTTCACGCTGTTTGTCGAGGAATGGGGCTTTTTCGGTGGGTTGGTTCTCCTGACATTGAACGCCGCGATTATCCTTTACGGGATTTGGATATCCTATAATTGCCGCCATACATTCGGACGATTGCTGGCCTTTGGCCTGACGATGAATTACGCGCTCTATGTCTCCATCAACATTGCGATGGTGATGGGCCTCATTCCTGTTGTGGGCGTGCCTTTGCCGATGTTCTCGCACGGGGGAACAGCGATGATGGCAGCCCTCATCGGCTTTGGTCTGATTATGGGATGTTCAATCCACCGCGACGCAAAATTGCCCCGCTCGGGATTTTAAGATCGAAAAAAGATCAGGCGGCGTCTTGGAAAGAGACGTTTTTCTCGCGGAAAAGATCAGCCAGTTCGCCCGTTTCGTACATCTCGCGGATGATATCGCACCCGCCGACAAATTCCCCTTTAACGTAGAGCTGAGGGATGGTCGGCCAGTTGGCGTAATCCTTGATGCCTTGGCGAATATCTTCATCTTCCAAAACATTGACGTCTTTGAAAGTGACACCCAGTTGTGAAAGAACCTGCACGACGGCTGCCGAGAAACCGCACATTGGAAAGGCGGCTGTGCCTTTCATGTACAAAACGACATCGTGGCTGCCAAGGTCAGACTGGATACGTGTGAAGACTGGATTAGACATGATCTGTATTAAAACTCCCTAACTGTGATCAATTATAAATTATTCCGGCACGCCGGTTTGTAAAGCCAGCGCATGGAGTTGTCCTCCCATTTTGCCTTGTAAAGCATTATAAACCATCTGATGCTGCTGCACACGGTTTTTCCCGGCAAAATCAGCTGAGATCACGCGGGCGGCATAATGATCACCGTCCCCGCGCAAATCTGTAATCGTCACTTCCGCATCGGGAAAAGCCGATTTGATCATCATTTCAATCTCTTGAGCCTGCATTGCCATGCTTATTTCTCCTTGCCTGCCATGAAGGCGGGCAGCCAGTTTTCATGAATGGATTTCAACTGCGCCAGTGTAACCGTTTCGCCATCAAGCGTTATGGCATCACCTTGCACCGTCCCGATTTTGAGACAAGGCACATGCGCTTTGGCACAGGCCTCTTCTAAAGCGGCGGCATCCTTGGTGGTCACGGCATAGCGCGATTGGTCCTCACCGAACCAGAAACCGGCATCACCTTGTGCAGTCAAATCACAGCCCAGTGCTCCTGAAGCCAGTGCCATTTCAGCCAGCGTGCAAAGAAGACCGCCGTCCGAAATATCATGAACAGCATTAACGACAGCCCTACCGATTATCTCGCGAATGAATGTGCCGTTTGTTTTTTCGGCTTCCAAATCAACATGCGGGGCGTCCCCACCCTCAACACCTGTCAGAACCGCGCCGTAAAGCGATTGTTCAAGATGCGAGCCTTCAGAACCGATCAGATAAATCGCATCGCTTTCATCTTTGAAAGCCATATCGCAAGCCATACCCCAATCGTCAATTTTACCCACGCCGCCAATCACCGGGGTTGGGAAAATCGCCTGACCGTTGGTCTCATTATACAGCGAGACGTTACCCGAAATAATCGGATAAGAAAGAGCGCGACACGCCTGCCCCATCCCGTCCAGACAGCCTGCAAATTGGGCCATGATCTCAGGCTTTTCGGGATTGCCGAAATTCAAATTGTTGGTAACTGCCAGAGGTGTCGCACCAACAGCGCAGATATTACGGTAGCTCTCCGCCACTGCCTGCTTGCCGCCCTCAATCGGGTTGGCGTAGCAATATTTGGGATTACAGTCAGAGGCAATGGCCAGCGCCTTATCGGAATTTGGAATACGCACCAGCGCCGCATCGGCTGCGCGTTGTGCCTGTGTCCCTGTAATGCCGGAGGTTGCCCAGCTTTGCCCCATGACCAGACCGTCATATTGTTCCCAGATCCAGCGCTTTGAAACCATATCTGTATGCGCCATCAGCTTTTGCAAGGCGGCAATCGGTGAAATGTTCGGCAATGCGGGCAGCGCAGGAGCTTTGGGCGGCGTACCTTGCGGGCGGTCATAAACAGGCGCAAGATCAACCAGCGGGGGCACAGGAATATCGCACCAGACTTTGCCGTACATGGTCAGCTTCAATTGGCGCTCGACCGTTGTTCTGCCGATCACGGCAAAATCCAGATCCCATTTTTCGAAAATGGCGCGGGCTTCATCTTCATAACCCGGTTTCAAAATCATCAGCATGCGTTCTTGAGATTCCGAAAGCATGATCTCGTAAGGAAGCATATGCAATTCGCGTTGTGGTACATCATCCAGCATCAGATGCACGCCGATCTCGCCCTTATCTGCAATCTCAACGGATGAGGATGTCAGACCAGCAGCCCCCATATCCTGAATGGAGACAATGCAGTCGGTTTGCATGAGTTCTAAACAGGCTTCCAGCAAAAGCTTTTCAACAAACGGGTCGCCGACTTGAACGGTCGGGCGATTTTCTTCAGCTGCATCATCAAATTCTGCGGAAGCCATCGTTGCCCCGTGAATGCCGTCACGCCCTGTTTTGGAGCCGACATAAACAATCGGCATATCAGGCTTGGCCCCGCGCGCATAATAAATCGCGTCTTGGTCGGCCAGGCCCACCGTCATGGCATTCACCAAGATATTGCCGTTATAGCTTTTGTGGAATTGGGTCTCACCGCCGACTGTCGGAACCCCCATACAGTTACCGTAATGGGAAATACCTGCGACAACACCACTGACCAGTTGGCGCGTTTTGGGATGAGACGGCTCACCGAAACGAAGCGCATTGATATTGGCAATGGGGCGCGCACCCATCGTAAAGACGTCGCGCATGATCCCGCCCACCCCTGTTGCCGCACCTTGGAACGGCTCGATGTAGGATGGGTGGTTGTGGCTTTCCATTTTAAAAACAGCCGCCTGATTGTCACCGATATCGATAACACCCGCATTTTCGCCAGGACCCTGAATAACCCAAGGTGCTTCGGTCGGCAGTTTTTTGAGGTGCAACCGCGAGGATTTATAAGAGCAATGCTCTGACCACATGACCGAGAAGATTCCAAGCTCGGTATAGGTCGGGGTACGACCGACAATCTCCAGCATGCGGGCATATTCTTCGGCATTAATGCCGTGTTCCGCCGCCAATTCAGGCGTAATCTCTGGCTCTGCAGGTGGCGTAAAATCATCTTTGCGGGCTGTGTTCATGCTCATCTTTGTTCCGATCTCGTTTGACGCCACGGTTTTAAGCCGTTACGCGCCAAAAATCTAGAGTTGTTCATCTATTTCTTCACGCTTTGGAGCTTCTTCGGGTAGTACGTAGACACTGCCTGCGGGCTTGGCTTCGGGGCGCTCCAGAATACGGGCAAAAATTGGCTGCTCATTTCCTGCAAAGGGACGCACATAAACCTCTCCGTCTTTCACGCTGACAACCGTTCCCACAGGCAACCCAGCAGGAAGAAGACCGCCATCGCCTGACGTGACAATCTTCATGCCTTTTTCAACAGTGATGGTTTCCGAAATGTAATCGAGTGTCTGCTCATGCCCGTTGGTTCCCGCCAGAATCGCCTTTTGGTTCGTGCCTTCAATAACGACGGGAATGCGGGAATTGACATCCGAGATCAAAAGAAAACGCGAGGTATCTTCGCCGACATCAACGATACGCCCCAACAGACCGCCCTCACCCAAAACCGCCTGACCTGCAATCACCCCGTCTTTTCGCCCAACATTCAAAATTGCGCTTTTCACATATGGTGAGTGCAGATCGCTTAAAACGCGGGTGGTGAGATAGGTACTTTGCCCTTCAAGCTTCACATTCAAAAGAGCCCGCAAGGACTGGTTTTCGGCACGAAGAAGCTGCGCCGTCTGATACCAGTCATTCAAACGCGTATTTTCCTCACGAAGAGATTTGACCTCGCTTTGCAAGGCGGAAAGGCCCGCCGCATCCGACAAAAAGGACGTCGCCGACTGCACAGGTCCGGCAATGGTTGCAACGAAAGGCGCGAAAACATCTTGGGTGCGGCTGCGCAAATGCTGGAAAGTCGCAATTTGTGTAATCGAAATCAAAAGCAGGAAGGCGGCCAAGCCCCCGTAGAGCAAAAACGGATTGGCAAAGACATGCTCAAGCCAGCGCAAATAAGGGCTGCGGCGCGATTGCGAAATACGGGATTGTTTTTTACGGGCTCTGGGCTTCATGGGCTTAACACCCGCCAAATTAGCGCCTGAATGCGTCTCTCACAAGACTTAATACGCGCCGATCAGCACAGTTTTCAACGTCTTATATTCTTCGAGCACATGACCTGTGCCAAGAGCAACGCAAGAAAGCGGATCATCGGCAATCGTGACGGGCAAACCTGTCGCATGTCTGAGAACAAGATCAAGGTTGGACAAGAGGGCTCCGCCGCCCGTCATAACAATCCCCTTATCGACAATATCGCCTGCCAGCTCGGGTGGCGTATGCTCTAGCGCGGTTTTGACAGCCTCGATAATTTGCCCGACAGGTTCAGCCAAAGCTTCGGAGACCTGACGTTCGGTCACAATAATTTCTTTAGGAACACCGTTCATCAGATCACGGCCTTTAATTTCAATGGTACGCCCATCCCCTTCGGCAGGTGGGCAGGCCGAACCGATTTCCTGCTTGATGCGTTCTGCTGTGGATTCACCTATCAGAAGATTATGGACGCGGCGAATGTAATTGATAATGGCCTCATCCATTTTGTCGCCGCCAACACGAGCCGATCGTGCATAAACGATACCGCAAAGTGCGACAACAGCAACCTCGGTCGTGCCGCCGCCAATATCGACAATCATCGAACCCGAAGGCTCCGTCACAGGAAGCCCCGCACCAATCGCTGCTGCCATCGGTTCTTCAATCAAGTGAACTTCGGATGCGCCCGCACTTTCAGCAGAATCGACAATGGCGCGTTGTTCAACGGCAGTGGAGCCTGACGGCACACAGATAATCATTTTCGGAGAAACGAAGGAGCGACGATTATGCACCTTGCGGATGAAGTGCTTGATCATCGCTTCGGTGACATCAAAGTCCGCGATCACGCCGTCACGAAGCGGGCGGATCGCCACGATATTCCCAGGCGTTCTGCCAAGCATTTGTTTGGCTTCATTGCCAACGGAATGGATGGTTTTTTTACCGCCGGAAACCGAAATTGCTACGACTGACGGTTCATTCAGGACAATCCCGCGATCACGTACATAAACGAGTGTATTGGCTGTTCCGAGGTCAATCGCCATATCTGCGGACATAAAATGGAACAGCTTCGAAAACATGGAATGCCTATATGCTCGTTTATCCTGAAAGGGGGTTTGAAAAAGTACCGATCTACATAGCAGGAATGCGCCTTTCCATCAATGCCTGACTTGAAGGCACAAAAAAAGCCCCGTCAGATCAAACGGAGCTTCTCGTGAAGATGCGTCAAACGCTTAACCCTGACGGGCTTTGTAGCGCTTGTTCACCTTGTTGATAACATAAAGGCGGCCTTTGCGGCGGATCACGCGGCAGTTACGGTCGCGGCTTTTCAGTGTTTTGATGGAGCTAACAACTTTCATGGCTCTACTCTCTTTAAACTTGTCTTGTTCTTAAAATAATTTCTTATTTCACACGCATTTTCTGCGGGAAGATGTGGTATATCGCCTGATTAACCCTCTTGTCAAGGACTTAAAAGGAATTAAAACGTAATTCCGCCACGCATCACGACAATCAGCACGATATAGGCCAAATGCGTGAAATTATGCGCTTCCTGATCCAGCGCAAAAGCATTCCAGAAAGCCGCATCGCGCATGGTCCAGCCCTGTCTTTCGGTCAAAACGGCTTTGGTGCGGTCGATCAGCGCATGAACAATCACATCAACCAGCCCCATCCACCAGAAAGACGGCAGGAAAATCAGAAAAAGGATCAGTGTTCCCACCCCATGCACGGCGGCATGGGAAAGTGTCGGTACCCAGCCTGCAATACCCGATTTCCCTTTATTTTCGACAACCCATGCCCAGTTGGTCTGCAGCGCAAAGTCGCAGACAAATTGTTTCAGGCGAAACAGGCAGTACAATAAAAGAAGGGATAACGCGCTCATATAAATAGATAAATAGCTCGGATCAGGGGCAAAACCACGAAAGCGGCACAAAAAATAATTTTACCTGAAAAACCTTTCAGGAGGAAGCTTTTAGCGCTAGACTTGCGCCGCATAGAAGGAATGCAATTTTCTGATGTCTGACGTTTTTGAAACAGTTCCTGCCGATTCCATCCTTATGAAAGCCGGAGAAAAGGGCGATACCGCCTACCTCATCGAAGACGGGATCGTCGATATTCTCATACAAGAGCCTGACGGACGTATGAAGTCGGTCGGCAAGCGCGGCAAGGGGGCAATTATCGGCGAAATGGCCCTGATAGATCAGGCGCCGCGCACTGCAACCATCAAGACCGTCACACAATGCAAACTCCGTAAAATCACCGCAACTGATTTCAACCGCCGTCTGAACAGCGCCGACCCCACCATCCAGATGGTCATGCGCGTTATTATGGCACGTTACCGCGATCTTCTCGCCCAGCATGCCTATCTTGATTTTGATGAAGATTACCGCCCCGCCGAACTCATCGAGAAAAACTATACCGATGATAATAAGGGGCTGGAAACCATTCGCCTTGAGCATGATTTTGCCAAGGCCCTCAAAGAAGGCCAATTGTCCCTGCATTACCAGCCTATCGTCAATCTGACGAGCTGGCAGGTTGAAGGCTTTGAAGCGTTGATGCGCTGGACTCACCCTGAAAAAGGGCCGATTTCACCGGGCATTTTCATTCCGGTTGCTGAAGATAGCGGCTTGATTGTTGAGGCCAGCAAATGGGCATTGCACGAAGCCTGTTCCGCTTTGAAGCGTCTTGAAGGCGCTTTGGGAAATAGCGGCGCCTTGACCATGAATATCAACTTCACCTCGCGTGATTTTGAAACCGAAAGCTTCATGGACATGCTTTACAACACCATCTCGACAACAGATATCCGCCCCCAGCAAATCCAGTTGGAGATCACCGAACGCCTGCTGATGCAACATCCCGATCAGGCCCGTGAAACGCTGGAGTTGTGTCGTCAGGCAGGCATGCGTATTGCGATTGACGATTTCGGTACGGGTTATTCATCGCTTTCCTATCTGCAACATCTGCCAGTCGACACGCTGAAGATCGATCAATCTTTCATCCGTAACCTCAAAACTGCCGATCCGAAGAAAAGCTCGATTGAGATTGTCCGCGCCATTCAGGCTCTCAGCCAAAATCTTCATTTGAAAACGGTCGCCGAAGGGATAGAGACACAGCTTGAGGGAGAGATAATGAGCGAACTGGGCTGCAATTCCGCACAAGGCTACTTCTTTGCCAAGCCGATGGCTGAGGCTGACCTCCTTCCGTTCCTTAAGGAACACATCCCCGGCTATGTGAAAGAAATGCCCAAGCGGCAAGCTGCCGCTGCAAATTGATCGCAATTTACATTAAATCCATAATATTTTTCATAATTTAGTAAATGTCGCCGGTCTATACTGGTATGAACGATAAAAAGATATTGCGGGTTGAACAGGCTGTCGGATCAATAAAAAACAAGACAAAGACAGGCTGGCTCAACCTTTATGCTTTTGGTAGACTAAACACAGCAATACATTGCGTGGGGAAGGCTTAGGCGACATGGCTCTGACATATCTGGGCATTGACGAACACAGCTCATTCGATCAGTTCACAACACAACAATCGGACGGTAACGCGGGCGAGACGGCGCAAAGCATCATCTTGCAGTCCGCTCAATTTGACGACGTGCCCGTCCCGAATGCGGAATTTCTGTCACGCGCCGTAATGACGCAAGACGGTCAGGACCTGATCATGGAAACGCCTGACGGGCTGACTCTCATTATCGAAGGCTATTTTGCGCGCCCCGACACACCTGACCTCGTTTCGCCCGAAGGCAACAAAATCACCCCCGAAATGGTCAAATCCTTTATTCAGGCTCAGGCCAGCGATTATGCGCAGGATGATCTGGCGATGAATGATGCCTCACCTGTCGGTCACTTAGGGGAAGTCAAAGGCGACGCCGACATTATCCGCACTGACGGCTCCCGCGTGCATGCGCAATCGGGCCTGCAAATCTATCAGGGTGACGTGATCGAAACCCATGGGGACGGCGCGGTAAATGTCAATTTCATTGATGAGAGCTCCTTTGCCGTTTCATCCAATGCCCGTCTGGCAATTGATGAATATGTGTTTGACCCGTCTTCTTATGAAGGTACACAAAATTTCAGCCTGCTGCAGGGCGCGTTTGTTTATACAAGCGGTCTCATTGGTCGCGAAGACCCCGATGATGTCAAAATTGATACGCCCATCGGTTCAATCGGTATTCGCGGAACGATCATTGCCGGCCACATTACATCAACAGGCTTGGATTCCACTGTAACCGTTGTTGAAGGCGCGATTGTCGTTGCCAATGCGACAGGCGAAGTGACGCTGGACCAACAATATGAAACCGTCCATTTCGACGGTATGCAGTCCCAGATGGATGTCGTCGGCGTTTTAAGCCCCGAGGTGATGAGCAACACATATAATGTCTTGCGCCCTGTTGCCGCCGATCTGTTTTCAGCAGTGGATGACAGCGCAGGTGATCACGGCAATACAACCAATGCTCCGAATGTCGACACGCTGGAACTGGACGCGGATCCGCAAAATGATGCGCCTGATGCCAACAATACGGATGGCACCGAACAGATGCACGACCCGTCCGTCGATGACCAGAGCTTCCTTCTTCAAGACGGTAATCTGGATTTTTCAAATATCTCCGCCGATCTTGCCCAAGACGATTATATGGACCATTTCCTGCAAGACAGCGCATCCAGCGGCTCAGGTTCATTTTCCGATGCAGGCAATTTCGCACAACAACAACCGAGCTTCGGCGGAACGGGGGATGCGGTACGTGATCCGCACCAGTCGCAGGATATTGCACCACCTCCGCCGCAGGCCGCCCCTAATCCGCCTGCCAATCATGCGCCCGTCCTGACCGGTGTCGGTGAGCACGGCAATGAATGGACGGCTGTATCGGGACGCCAATACGCGTTTGATCTCGCCGAGCTTTTCCGCGATCCCGACGGCAATCCGCTGAGTTTTCAGGTGCAAAGCTATAGCGTGACACCCGGGACTTTCGTCAGCCCGTCCGAACAGCCGCATTTTGAAGGGGCCGCACCCAGCACACTGGTCTTTACACCGAACGCCCAAGGTTCGTTCGACACGCTGACAGTGGATGTTGTGGCAATTGACCCGTCAGGAGCAACCAGCGCCACCTACACCTTATCCTTCGACATCTTTGACACGGGCGGCGGCGTCGTTAGCGTGAGTGGTGCCAGCTACACATCAGGTATCGGTCAGACCATGGCCTTTGGTGATAATGTGCCTTCGACACTCTCACTGGGGTCAACAACCAGCAGCAACTTTCAACTGTTTGGCGGACGCGTCAATGACGTACTTAATTTGTCAGCGACCACCCCGCAGACCAATATCGAGCTATATGGCGGCCTCGGAAGCGACACGCTCCATGATTTCGGACGCGGCGCGCAAATCCGGATGTATGGCGGCGGCGGCGATGATTTGATGATCGTCGACAATGCTGTCGCTCTTAGAGGATTAAATGCCCTGACGAGTGCAACACTTGCCGACTATCACATCAGTGGCGGCCTTGGTCGTGACACGCTGAAGATCGGCGGAACGGGCGGCGAAACACTGAACTTCTCAATCTTCTCTGACAAAATCGAAGGGATTGAACGGATCAAAACCGATAACGGTACAGCCCAGACGCTAAACATTACCGCAGCAGATGTATTGCAGATGACAGGCGGAAAAACGCTCTTCGTTGATGGGGATGGTTCGGACACAGTCAACTTAAGTGGAAATGGCTTTGTGAGCACGGGCCACACCCAAACCGTCTTTGAAAATTCAGGAAATGAAGGCGGTCACAATGTGACTTACACGCAATGGCTGAACAGTGCGGAAGGTGTCAGCGTCTATGTGAATGACGCAAACGTCGCCTAAGCCTGTTATTTTTGCTCAGCGTTATAAACCCCATCCCAATTTTTCGGATGGGGTTTTTCGCGCATGAATGCAAGGCGGGTTTCCATCACCTCAATATAGCCTGATAACACTTCGAACCCTTTGACACGCGACAATGCACCCAGCCCTTCTTGTGCTCTATCAATATCCTGAGCACGGTAAGCTGCCAGAAAACCGTTTTGCAGACGTGTCACATGTGCAAACTCGCTTGTGTCCGCCATAATTTCATCACCCAGCAACGCATAGATTTTCAATGGCGCTTCACGACCGACAACCCTGACCATATCGACCTCGATGACTGCCATTTCTGGGATATGGGTAACGGTTTCCTCACCCAATAAAATGGGCAGCTTATATTGCTTGGTCAGGCCCTCAAGACGCGAAGCCGTGTTGACGCTATCTCCCAAAACCGAATAGGCAAAGCGCTGCTTTGATCCCATGTTCCCGACAGCCGCAGGCCCCGTGTTAATCCCGATACCCGCGCTGAGTTGCGGCACCTTCTCATCGTTCAGCGCCGCCTTTCTTTGCAATGCAAAATTGATAGGGGACAAACATTTGACCATGGCAAGGGCCGAAAGCGCGGCATGGCGCGCATGCGCCTCGTCATCAAGCGGCGCATTCCAAAACGCCATGATGGCGTCGCCCATATATTTGTCGATTGTTCCGCGTCGACTCATAATCTCATCGGACATGGGAGTGAGAAAACTATTCATCATCTCAATAAGCTCTTCGGGGCTTAAGCGCTCTGAAATCTGCGTGAAATTCCGCACATCCGAAAACATCACCGTTACCTCGCGCTCTTCCCCGCCCAGCGTCAGTGCATCGGGATTGGCGGTCAGTTCTTTCATCACATCAGGCGCGATATACAGCCCGAAAGCAGCACGGATCTGTTTCTTTTCAGCCTCCGACCGTAAGTAAGAAAAGGCGACAGACACCAAAAACAAAATGGCAATAGAAATGCCTGGATAAAACGGATCGATGAGAAGCCCGTTTTTCACGTAAGTTGCTTGTGACCCGGCAACCGCCAACGCGACAAGCCCCGTACAAATCCCGCCCAGCCATAGCGCATTAATAAAGGGGGCAGAGGCAATCACCAATATCCCGATCAACAAGATAAACAGGCGCTCAGCAACCACGGTTTTATCAGGACGTAACAGATACGCGCCGTCCAGAATTTGCTCAATCACATTGGCATGCACTTCGACACCCGGGCGATACACGCCAATGGCGGTGGTCCGTAAATCCTTCAACCCTTCCGCACTGGAACCGATCAAAACAATCCGCCCTTTGACCTTTCGAGATAATTCCGCCGCATCAACATTCAGAATAGTTTTGTAAGCACTCAGATAGTCGCGTGACGTATCGAAGTGACGGAAATAGACCCAGAGCTTCCCGTCTTTTTCAATCGGGATTTCATGGCTTCCCACCTGAATACGCAACTGCGTGTCCAGATCCTTACCGCTCTCATCCTTGTTCAAGCCGACCTTGATCACATTCTTGGTGGCAACCCGTAAAGATTCCAGCGTCAACGACGGATAAAGCGCCTCCCCGTCCGAAAAGAGGAGTGATGTACGGCGTAAAACGCCGTCAGGATCAGGGGCCGCCATGAACGAACCGTTGCCTGCCGCCGCACGCTCCAGTTCGGGCAGGAAATGCGCGGTTGCACGGAACTGGAAAACATCATGTCGTAACTCGCCTTCCATATCCTTTTTGATGAAGAGTTTCTGCGGCTGGTAAGGCGGGTTGGTCTCCACCGGCATTGATCCGTGCGTAAAGCCTGCAACAAAAACACCCGACTCCTTGATAATATTAGCCAGCAGCGCATCATGGTCGGGCATGTTTTTCGCCTGCGGCTCTACCCCGCCAAACAATTGCTTTTTCTCGGCGGAATTGAGCTGCCCGATCAGTTGTGAAGGTGACGTGCGGTCGGGTTCGGCAAGAACGCCGTCAAAGGCAATCGCCGCAGCGCCTGCTTGCGACAGGTTGTGCACCATGGAGGCAATCAGCGTGCGCGGGAAAGGCCACTGTCCGAGCTTGGCAAGGCTTGCATCATCAATATCGACGATGACAACACGTGCGTCCTTACTGACCTCTCTCGGATGAACCTGATTGTATGAATCAAACGCCAAATTCTGTAGCGATTGGCGGATCGGATGTTCGGACGGCACGAAAAAGGCCAGTCCTATCAACATCATCAACAAGACAACGAAATGGACGGTGCGGTTTAAGATAAAGCTGCTGAAACCTCTCATGCCTTATGCCTAACGCTCCCGAAACGCCCGTTCCTTGGCGCGCATCACGGGGTAAGCCAGATAAGACAGGATTGTGCGGTGATCGGTGATGACATCCACTTCCGCAAACATGCCCGGCGTGATCGGCAAGGGGTGAGCATCCGTTCCCAGATGGTTCTTTTCCGTTTCCACATCGATCTCGAAATAGACTTTTCCTTCGCCCGCACTCATCGTACTGGCACCGACACGTGTCACCTTCCCTTTAAGCGTTCCATAGCGCGTCGAATCGTAAGCGGATATCCGCACGGTTGCAGGCTGGCCTTGTGCAACAAAGGCGATATCATTCGGATTGATCTTGGCGGTGATTTTCAGATCATCACCGACGGGAATAATTTCGAACATCGGCTGTGCAGGCTCAATCACCCCGCCGATGGTTTTGACCGAAATCGCATTCACAACACCATCCAGAGGCGCACGCATTTCGGTACGATCCAGCCGGTCGCCCAAACTGGTCAGGCTTTCTTCCAGTCCTGCAATTTTGGCTTCGACATCATTGAGCTCACCTAAGGCTTGCGAACGAAACTTACTGCGCTGGTCTTCCAAGCCGCGTTGGTTGGCTGCCAACTCGGCCAGCAAACCCGCAAGGCTCTCGCGTGCGGCAGCCAGTGCCCCGTTATTGTCATTCAATTCGCGCTTAAGCTTAATCTCTTCGATTTGCGGCATGGCTTTTTGCGCAACCATTTTCGAGGTAATTGCCAACTGGTCCTTTAAAAGGGCCGCATTGGTAGCAAAGCGCGAGATTTGGCTTTCCGTTTCGGCAATATCAGCCTCAGCCTTTTCAATTTTGCTTTGTAATATCGACAAAGAATTGGCGAGCTCTTCCTGCCTGGAATGGTAGAGCTTTTCCTCATTTGCCGCGATATCGGGTGCCTTTTCGGAAACCTCTGTCGGCATCACGAAATCTTCGCCTTGCGCCTCAGCCTGCAGTCTCGCTTTTTTGGCTTTCAGCGCATAAGATTGCGCTGCTGTTCCGCGCTCTTCCGAGGCAAATGCAACATCTGAGATTTTGGCTAAGACCTGCCCCTTTTTGACAATATCGCCCTCTTTCACCTGCAATTCAGCAAGGATGCCGCCTTCTAAAGACTGGACGATTTGCGGCTCGGCAGACGGCACAATCTGGCCCGAACCGCGCACGACAACTTCAATGCGCGATATGGCAGCCCACAGGAAAAACAGAACAACCAGCCCCGCAATTGACACCAACAGAATGCGGCTGGCGGCTGAGGGGCGCATATGGGCAGCCACCGACAAGGGGCTCATATAATCCAGTTCATCCTTGGGCGCATCGATCTGATCAATCAGGAGAAAGGCGCGGATTTTTTGTGACAAGCTCATGCCGCACCTCCCGCACCGAGTGCTTTTAGGACTTTATCACGGCTGTCATCCATCACGATCTTGCCTTGCTCAACAACAATCAGACGGTCAACCAGCTCAAGAAGCGCATGACGATGCGTAATCAGGATCAGGGTTTTATCTTTGGCCTCATCCTTCATATGTCTTAAAAAGGCGGCTTCGGATTGCATATCCATCGCGTTGGTCGGCTCGTCACATACATAAATGGCTGGCTTTTGGAGTAAAGCGCGTCCCAATGCCATGGCTTGACGCTGTCCGCCTGAAAGGCCCAAACCGCCCTCACCCACTTGTGCGTCATAGCCTTGGGGGTGACGCGAGACAAATTCGTCAACACCGGCCTTCTTGGCAGCTTCCAGAATATCGGTGTCACTGGCCTGCGGGTTCGAAAGCGCTAAATTCTCGCGAATTGTCCCTGAAAACAGCATCACATCTTGGGCGATATAGGCAATGTGGCGGCGCAGATCGGCGGGATCAATCTGACGGTAATCAGTGGAATCGGCAGAGATCTGCCCGAAATCTGGCTGGTAAAGATTGAGAATAAGACGGGCAATTGTGCTTTTACCTGAGCCGATACGCCCGATAATGCCTACTTTTTCGCCCGGCTGAATGGTGAAGCTGACCTCATCAAGCGCTTTCTTATCCGTATTCGAATAGGAAAACGATACGGACTGGAATTTAATTTTGCCGTCCAGTGTTTCACGATGTAGAAATGTTTGCCCCTCCTCGCGCTCGACCGCTTTATGCATGAAGCGATCCAACGTCTTCAGCGAACTTTTAGCCTGATGATAACGGGACATAAGGTTAGCAACTTGTCCGATCGGAGCAATAGCACGCCCACCCAGCATCACGCAGGCAATCAGTCCGCCAATCGTCAGATTTTGGGCCGCCACCATATAAAACCCTGCCAATATGACCAGAATAGAGGCCGCTTGCTGGAAAAACGCCGCGATATTAACGCCAAGACCTGAATAAAAGCGCGAATCTTGCCCATATCTGGCATTATCACCGACATTCTGGAAGTATTTGGCACGAAAACGCCCTTCGGCCCCTGTCGCCTTTAAGGTTTCAAGCCCCTGAATGGTTTCAACCAGAATACCGTGTTTCCGTTCCGCCGAGGCCATCGAGGCGCGCACGGCTTTCTTTAATGGCTTTTGCAAGATCGCACCCAGTGCGACCACGACCGCCATAATAAAGACCAGCAAGAAGGCAATCGGCCCGCCGATCCATGCGACAAGAACAAGAAAAATCACGCTGAACGGCACATCAATGACACCCGTTAATGTCGCCGATGTCATAAAATCGCGCACAGAATCAAAGTCTTTGAGCATATTGGCGAAAGCACCCGATGAGGCAGGCTTTTCCGACAAACGCATATTTAAGAGACGGTCATAAATACGGCTGGAGACAATCATATCCGTTCTGCGGCCTGCAAAATCGATGAAATAGCCTCTTAACATGCGCATGATAAAGTCAAACACCAGAACGCACAAAACACCGATGACCAACACCCAGCCCGTTTCCAGCGCATTATTGGGCAGGATGCGGTTATAGACAATCATCATAAAGATCGGTGTGACGATCGCGAAAATATTGATCAAAAGGGCGCTAATGCCCATTTGCACATAGATATCCTTATTGTCCCTAAAGGTCTGCCAGAACCAGGCGAGCTTTTCGCCGTCATCCCCCTCATGATTTGCAGAGGCCGGGTCAATAAAGGCTGTTTCGGGCGACACCAAAATCAGCGTGCCGCTCATGCGTTTTGCAAAATCCGCGGCATTTTCCGTTTTCTCTTTCTCTTCGTCAGGATCATAAAAACGGACATCGTGATCTTCTTTTTCCAGCAGAACGATAGCCTTCAAATCACGTGTCAGGATCACAACGGGCAGCAGGGCATCGGGAATTTGATCAAGCGTGCGGCCCTTATCAAGCTTCGCCTTGATCTTGAGTTTGGCAGCCGCCTCGCAAAACAGTGCGGGGCTCATCCCACGCTCATCATAGGCCAGACCGCCGATCACGGCCTCTTTGGAACGCGCATGTCCGAAACGGCTCGTTAAGAAAACAAGCGCACCGAGAAGCGTATCGGTGCGTTTTGTTTTGCTGCTGGAATTCTGTTCGGCGGACTTTGCCATGCTCACTCGTTTTTGTCTTTGTAGGAGGCTGTCTCTTCCTCTGTCCCTGTAATTTTAGCAGCGACACCCAAAGATTGTCTTAACTCACCCATAGCTGACAGGATCGCGTAATCGGCGCTCATCATTCGATAGCCGAGTGTGATTTTGTCGATCTCTGCCAAAAATACATCATTTTCGGTACGTAATAGCTGCGGCAGGCGAATGACACCGCCTTCGAACTGCTTACGATAGGTGCCAAGCAGTCCGTTATTCGCATCATATTTTTCGGACGCGATTTTCATGAGACGCGAGGATGTATCTTTCTCGTTATAGGCTTGGCGCACCAGCGCTTCAACACGGCGACGGGCCGTTTCTTTGTCGGTAATGGCGCGATTAACCTCGGCACGTTCACGCGCCACACGGGCAGCAGTTGCACCACCCGTTTCGAAATCCCAGTTGAGGCGGACAACAGCGCGGTTATCAATCACTTCACCGCCCAACTCTTCTTCCCAATCACGCTTATAGGCGGAAATCTCGCCCTCGACGGTCGGATAATAGGTTGCTCTTTCTGCTTCCACTTCTGATTTACCGGCCTCAACCAACCCGTCGGTTGCACGCACCTGCGGGTGAGCGCTACCCGCTTTCACCACAGCCGCTTCCATGTCGGCAGGGATACGCGCAGAAAAATCATTTTCGGGAACGGTCAACTCACCATAAGGAGGACGGCCTGTGTGCTGGACGTAACGAATTCTTGCGTCTCTTACCTGTCCTTCAAGTTCGGTCACCAGTTTGCGCAAATCCACTTCAACCTGCTCTACCAGATGCAGCTCGGATTCATCGGCAGCGCCATTATCGACCATCAGTGCCACTTTGGATTTGGTGTCTTTGATGCGTGCCGCATGCGCTTTGGCTTTTTCCAAAACACTGTCGGCACGCAAAATATCGAGATAAGCGACCACCGTTTGCAGCGCGACGGTTTCTTCAACATCCGCACGGCTGAGCTTTGCCGCTTCGACACGTGATTTTGCCGCATCGACCAGATGCCCCGTTCGGAACATATTGAAAAGTGTCTCTGTGGCAGTAAACGAAGCATCCCACATATTGCTGTAAGCTGCACCACGTGTGGTCAGCGTCCCGCGTGAAGTTGCGTTGTCGCCATAGACGCGTCCCGCACTCGTATTGGCGTTTAAACGCGGGTAATAGTCGGAGCGCTTTTCTCTTAAAGTCGCCTCTTCCGCTTCGCGGTCAAAATAGGCGCCATCAATTTCGGGGTTATAGCTCAGCGCGTCCGCAACACTTTCCTTCAGGCTTTCAGCAGATACGCTTTGCGCGCTCAAAAGCAGGCAAGCCGCCGCACTGCCGAAACACAGCAGAGAGCGCAAAGAGGTAAGAAAAGTGACGTTCATCATGTTTAACTTGGCTGGAGTAGTAAAGAAACGAACGCAGTAAAAAGGGTAAGAAGATAAGCTTACGCTGATATCCTATAAGATCGTGGGGGTTTCCTCAAGACAGACAAATAAGAAAGACCACCCGCTACATTATGGTGTTCGTGGTAAAAAAACCTTTAATAAATCAGTCTTTTCCCTTCACATTCAACCTGACCCTTTGCATTATGGTTTTGCTTTAAGAGATTTCATTCAAGCGGAGGTTCAAGCTCGTGGCACTCAAACTCGGAATTTTGAAAGAAACAGCCAAAGGGGAAACGCGTGTTGCCGCCTCTCCCGAAACCATTCGCAAATATGCGGGCATGGGCCTTGAGGTTCTTGTCGAAAAGGGCGCAGGCGAAGCCGCCAGCCTATCCGATACCACGCTGAAAGACGCGGGCGCCAAGATTGTCGCAAAATCCGAGATCGTCAAATCGGCAGGCATCGTGATCGGCGTACAATCCCCTGATGATGCGACTTTAAAATCTTTGCCGAAAGGCACGACCGTCATTGCGTTGATGAACCCATACGACAAGACAAAAGAAGCTGCAGACTGGGCCAAGACGGGTTTGAACGTGCTTTCCATGGAGCTGGTCCCCCGTATCACACGTGCTCAGGCGATGGATGTTCTCTCTTCTCAATCGAATCTTGCGGGATATAAAGCCGTTTTGGATGCAGCGGCGCATTTCAACCGTGCCTTCCCGATGATGATGACGGCGGCAGGTACCATTGCCCCTGCTCGCGTCTTCGTAATGGGTGCGGGTGTCGCAGGCTTGCAGGCCATCGCGACTGCCAAACGTCTGGGCGCGATTGTCTCGGCAACGGATGTCCGCCCCGCCGCCAAAGAACAGGTCGCCTCATTGGGCGGTACTTTCGTAGCGGTTGAGGATGAAGAGTTTAAACAAGCCGAAACCGCAGGCGGTTATGCCAAGGAAATGTCGGCAGAATATAAAGCCAAGCAAGCGGCTCTCATTGAAGAGACTTTGAAGAAGCAAGATATCATCATTACGACGGCGCTTATTCCGGGTCGCCCCGCCCCGAAACTTCTGACCAAGAAAATGGTCGAAGACATGAAGGACGGCAGCGTGATTGTTGATCTGGCAGCAGAACGCGGCGGAAACTGCGAACTCACCAAACCCGGTGACGTGGTGCAGGTTGGCGGTGTTACCATCATCGGCTACACGAATTTTGCAGGACGTATCGCAACGGACGCCTCGGCACTTTACGCGAAAAACGTCTTCAACCTTGTAGGATTTCTGGTCAAGGACGGTAAATTTGCCCCCGACTGGTCGGACGAAATTCTGGTCGGTCTGACCCTCACCAAAGAAAGTAAGGTCGTTCACCCGCTTTTCGGTGATGTGAAAGCAGCGCCGGCTGCCAAGGCAACGGCAGAAACAAAGGCCGAACCCAAACCTGCCGCGAAAAAGGCACCCGCCAAAAAGGCGGCAGCCACAGCGAAAAAAGCCCCTGTCAAAAAGGCGCCAGCCAAGAAGGCCGCGACGACAGCGAAAAAGACTCCTGCGAAGAAAGGGAAATAAGATATGACCTCGGAAGTCATCACCATCGATACACTCTCAAACCAGACACCCGACCCTGCCACATTGAATGAGCAGCTTGCATTAAATTGCTCGGAACTCATTGGCAGCATGGTTAAAAGCTGCGAGGCCATGGGTGCCCATAGCGGCTTTTTTATGACAGGCCTCACCGTTTTCGTGCTGGCCTGTTTTGTCGGTTACTACGTCGTCTGGCGCGTTACCCCTGCCCTTCACTCTCCGCTCATGGCGATTACAAACGCCATTTCTTCGGTAATCATTGTCGGCGCTTTGATAGCGGCGGGTGCTTCTGACGGCTCGTTCCTGTCAAAGACACTCGGCTTTTTCGCCATCATTCTCGCCTCCATCAACATTTTTGGCGGCTTTATTATCACGCGGCGCATGCTGCACATGTTCAAGAAAAAAGCGCCTAAAGCCAGCGCCTAGAGGAAAAAGGATATCGATATCATGACATTACTCTCAGGATTTATTTATCTGGTGGCTTCGGTGCTCTTTATCATGGCGCTTCGCGGCCTTTCTCACCCCGAAAGTGCCCGTGACGGCTTGCGTTACGGTGTCATCGGCATGGGTTTGGCGGTCATCACCACCTTGATGATGCCGGGTTTTTCCTCGCATTTTCTGGTTATTCTCGGCATCGTGATCGGTGGCGGGATCGGTGCCTATATCGCTAACAAGATCGAGATGACCTCGCTGCCGCAATTGATGGCGGCCTTCCACTCGCTGGTCGGTCTTGCTGCCGTCTTCGTAGCAGGGGCAGCCTTTTTCAACCCCGAAGCCTACGGCATCGGTACACCTGACGACATTGCCAATACGTCACTTGTGGAAATGTCTTTGGGTGCAGCCATCGGTGCGATTACCTGTACAGGTTCGATTATCGCTTGGGGCAAATTGCAAGGAACCATCTCGGGAAAACCCATCCAGTTTGAAGGTCAGCATGCCTTAATCGCCGTGATGGCGCTCGGCCTGATTACGCTCATCATGCTGTTTTGCATGACGGGCAGTGCCTTCCTTTTCATTCTGATTGTGCTTCTGGCTTTCCTTCTTGGGATTACCCTCATTATCCCGATTGGTGGCGCCGATATGCCTGTGATTGTCTCCATGCTCAACTCCTACTCGGGGTGGGCTGCCGCAGGGATCGGTTTCACATTACAAAATAACCTGCTGATCGTTGTCGGTGCGCTCGTTGGAGCATCGGGTGCGATTCTCTCCTACATCATGTGTAAGGGCATGAACCGTTCATTCCTGAATGTCGTCCTTGGCGGCTTTGGCGCTGAAGGTGCTGCCGCTGCCCAAGATTACGGCGACAGACAGGCGAAAATCGGCTCTGCCGAAGATGCCGCCTTTATCATGAAATCAGCGGCCCGCGTCATTATCGTTCCCGGCTACGGGATGGCTGTAGCACAGGCCCAGCACGTGCTGCGTGAAATGGCCGACATTCTGAAACATGAAGGTGTGGATGTGAAATATGCCATTCACCCCGTGGCAGGCCGTATGCCCGGTCATATGAACGTTCTTCTTGCCGAAGCCAACGTCCCTTATGACGAGGTGTTTGAATTGGAAGACATCAACCGTGATTTTGCCCAAGCCGATGTGGTTTACGTCATTGGCGCAAACGATATTACGAACCCTGCGGCAAAGAATGATGCCTCCTCTCCTATCTACGGCATGCCCGTTCTCGATGTGGAAAAGGCCAAGACGGTTCTGTTTGTCAAACGCTCGATGGGTTCGGGTTATGCAGGGATTGATAACCCGCTTTTCTATGCCGACAATACGCTCATGCTTCTGGATGACGCAAAGAAGATGACCGAGAATATCGTCAAAGCGCTGGAAGCTTAAATGAAGAGAGGGGGCATAAAGCTCCCTCTTTTTTTGTTTTGAAAAGCGTATATCATATTGAGATGAAGCGACGCGATGCCCTTCGCAACTTCCCCCGCGTCGTCCCTGTTTGCCTCATGCTGATCCGCATTTTACCTGCCCTGACACTGGCTTTATTCTTGAATGCGTGTGCTGCCCCCGCTCCAAAGCGGTTGCCGCCCACCTCACCGCGTACGCTTGTCTGCACGGACGGGCAATATATGAATCTCAATATTTACGGGCCTGAAAAGGCGGCTCTGACATGTGGCGGTAAAACCTACAGCCTGACACGTATGAAAACGGCTAGCGGCGTTGCTTATGAAACAAAAGATGTGACCGTATGGAATAAGGGCCTTGAATACAAAATCGATATCAAGGACGAACAGCGCATCTGTCACCCTCAGCCCCAGCTTCTGGACACGGCGGAACTCGCCTTTTGAGCTCTACCGCATTGCATCAACGAAATTTGCTGACTTTTCCATATAATTGAATACACTCCTTTCTCGTTGAACATTTTTTGAGGGAGATATTTTCAATGTCATTCGATTTAGCAACTCCGGAAGGTCGCGTTGCCAAACTGAGAGACGCTGCCGTCAATCGCTTCGGTTGCCCTGAAAAGGCCCGTGCTTTTGTTGAAAACGCACAACCTGCCTATCTGGGTCAAGGCCGCTCACCAGGTGATGCCGCTTCGGGCAGCGAATCCGGTTTGAACACAGCGATGTGCATGCTGACACCTGTTGCCGGCGCATAATCTTTTTTTACTTTTAAAAGCGTAAATCCTCCCTCCGTCAGGCGTAAATCCTGATGGAGGGAAACTTTTATCCCGCTCATTCATTTATAGGGCAGACCCTTTGAATAAGAATTGAGGAGATAAAAACATCATGACTTCCACGAAAACACCCCTTCTGGCTTCTGCCGCCCTTCTA
This sequence comes from Pseudobdellovibrionaceae bacterium, assembly GCA_050251555.1. Taxonomy (GTDB): domain Bacteria; phylum Pseudomonadota; class Alphaproteobacteria; order Micavibrionales; family Micavibrionaceae; genus UBA2137. The sequence goes on from JBFWMN010000013.1 coordinate 29,650, forward strand.
CTGGCTCTTTCAGCCTCACCCGCTTTTGCCGCTCAGACATGTGCCGACGCCATCAGCAACACCAAGGCGCGCGTTGATGCATCCACAAATCTGACTGCCGACCAAAAAGCAGACATCGGTGCCGATCTGTCCGAGGCCGCACGTTTGAGCAGCCAGGATGAAGACACGGCTTGCCTTGCCAAAATCACGGCAATCAATACCGAATTCGGTTGGGAAGCCTCGGGCAATGCCATCAAAGAAGGTGCTCGGGATCTGTCCGACAGCGCCTCAAACATGGGACGCGACATCAGTAATGAAGCCTCCAACCTTTCGGATCGTGCCCAAAACCGCGCTGATCGTATGGAAGCCGAAGCTGATGCCAACGCCAATATCGACTCTGCTGCAGGCGTTGAACTTGACGCTGCCCAAGTTGACGGCATGGCCCTTTACAATTCCAAGAATGTCAAACTTGGGAAAGTGACAGATGTGCTGAAAAACTCAGCTTCGGGTGAAACCTATCTGGTTGTGACAAAAGGCGGCTTTTTGGGTCTGGGCGGAACGGACTATCTGGTTCCTGCCGATGATGCCTCATTGGAAGCCAACAACCAGTTGACCCTGTCTTCACTGGATTCGGCCTCATTGAACGGCTATTCGACCATGGATGCCTCGGCACAATCCAATCTGATCAGCGTTGATGCAAACCAAAATCTGGGTGGTATCATCGACATCGAAAGATAAGTTACAAGAGATAAAGCTTGAAAGCCCGTCATGAAAATGGCGGGCTTTTCTTTATTCTATTCGTCGATATGGGCACTTTCATACCGCTCATCCAATGGCGGCGTGCGTCTCTCACGTGACAGTTCAATCAAACCGAGCTTGGTAAAGCCGTGAATTTGTACCGTGCACGGGTCTTCGTCAAAAACCTCTTCGAGTTTTTTGAGAAGGTCCTTTTTCTCGGCAGCCGATTTCAGATTGATAAAATCGATCATGATAATCCCGCCCAAATTCCGTAAGCGGATCTGGCGTGCGGCCTCTTCGGCGGCTTTCCGATTGATATTCAAATTGGACTCGGTATCCGCGGCGCGGTTCACATCAACGGCGGTGAGCGCTGCTGTCTGTTGCAGGATCAACGTCGAACCACCCTTAAGAATGGCATAGGGCTGAAAAATCCCATCAATCTCATCCAGAATATCGCGATGCTCGAACAAAGCCAGATTGTCATAGGGATTATCCAACTCAACCGGCGTGATTTTTGTCACCAGATCGGGGGCAAACAGCTCGCACCATTCTTCCGTGTCGGAGAGCTGTTCAAGTGTGACAACCTCGATCGTATCGACGCGGTGAATAGCATGATCACCCAGGGTGCGCTGAACGGCATCGGGACCCAGCATAATGAGCTGCGGTGAATTGCCTTTGGCGTGTTCTTTTAACTGTCCCCACATCGAGGACAGGATTTTATGTTCACGCGCCAGAATATCGGTTTGTGTATTGGCAGCAGCGGCACGTAAGATACAGGAATGGCATCCGACCATGCCCGTCAGCATTGTTTCCAGTTCCTTGCGCAATCCCTTTTCACGAATACGGCGCGAGATGCGATTTTCTTTTTCAAAAGGCGTAAAGATAATATAGCGCCCGGGCAGCGAGATATTCATGGATACACGCGGCAGCTTGTTCTCGATATAGCCGTCCTCGCGGGATGCCAGCTTGCCTTCCTTGGCCTGAACCAGAACGAAATCGCCGGCTTTAAGCAGCTTGGTGATCGGCTCGTCTCCGCCTTTAAGGACTTTATCGCCTTTAACGATATGCAGGTCACCACTTTTTAAAAAGCCCTGATTGTCCCCGTCAAGCGAGACAAAGGCGGCGTCCAGTGTCGCATCGACGCGAATAACTCGCGCCCAGTACAGCGACCCCCAGCGTACTTCTTCGTTGGCAGGGTCAATCTCAAGCCCCTGCAATTTCCCACCCTGAAGCGAGGCCACCCACAGGCTGCCGTCCATCTCATCAATGAGAACATCAATTCCGCGCTGTTTTTTACCGCTCATACCTGATACCCACGCCCCTTTAGCATGCATAGTGTATCATAGCAGGACAATCCCACAATATTGGTGTATGACCCCTCGATCGATTTCACGAAAGCCGCAGCCAAACCTTGGATTCCATAGGCTCCTGCTTTGCCTTCCCACTCGTTTGAGGCGACATATTCATCAATCTCGCGGCTAGTCAGCGTTTTGAAACTCACGCGGGTCGTCACGCATTTCGAGGTGAGTTTCCCGTCAGGGGTCATAAGCGCAATCCCGCCATAGATCATGTGACGCCGCCCGCTGAGCAGCTTCAGACAGTCATAAGCTTGGTCCGCTGTTTCGCCTTTCGACAAGATGCGCCGCCCGCAAGCCACAACCGTATCGGCAGCCAGAATATAGTGATTGGGAAAAATCGGAGCGACAGCCAACGCCTTTTCACGGGCAAGCCGAACGGACAGCGCACGCGGCAGCTCACCCTTTCCTTCGGTTTCATCAATATCGGCTGGATAAATTTGTGAAGGGGTAATCCCGATCTGGGCGAGAAGGTCAACTCGCCGGGGCGAAGCCGAGGCCAGTACAAGGCCGGGCTTCGAAGTCATGTCGCTCTTATTTTTCACGGAAAATAATGCGGCCTTTGGTCAGGTCGTAAGGCGTCATTTCAACCACAACGGTATCGCCTTGCAAAACGCGGATACGGTGACGACGCATTTTTCCGGCGGTGTGGGCCAGAATTTCGTGGTCATTTTCAAGGGTCACACGGAACATGGCATTGGGCAGAACCTCTGTCACCACGCCTTTGAATTCCATTAAATCTTCTTTTGCCATTCTCTCTCCTATTGGGTTTGACGTATCGTCATCGGCAATTTCTGTTAGCACTATAAGAATTTTGCTAATCCGTGCAATGCTTTCTTTAAGGGACAGTGATCCGGAAGCGGTTTGCGGCATGAAGGATCAGTGCTGCCCAGATTTCTTCGAGCCTTAAAGCAATCAAATCACGCGGCGCTTCGCCCAAGGGTAACGGCTCGGGAATGTCCCAATATTCCAGCTCGGGTTTCACCGTTTCGGCGCGCAACGCATCATAGGCGGCACGTGATAAGGCAATCCATAGCCCGAAGGCGTGAATATCGGTATCCGCCAAAGCCTGCGGGTCATGAGAAGGGACATGCAAGTCCTTCTCTTTTAAGAACGCCTCGACCATCATATCGCAAAACGGTGCGGGATGAAGACCCGCCGAGGCGACAGAAACATTAAGCGCCTGTCCTAAAATGGCCTCCAGCATCACCGAGCGCACCGTATTTTCGGTGCACACACATAAAATGCCGCGCTCCGCACCTGCCTCACTCATCTTAAAATTTCGGCCCCCGCACCTTTCCGATATGCAAGACGCAGATCAGTGTAAAAAGGGCACGGGCCGTATCAAGGTCTGTCTCAAAATGGCGGGCACAGATGCCGCGTAACATTTCGGACCCGTCATTATGGATGCCGCGCCGTGCCATATCGATAGCTTCCAGCCTTGCCCCGCCGGCCCCTTTGGCATCTTCGTAGGATTGCACAATCAGGAAATAATCGCGGATGGTCGTCCGCAATGTTTTCAGTGGCAGACTAATCTCAACCGGTGCGTCTTGAGGCGTGACAGCAGAGGAAAAACTGCAGATCAGTGCCCCTTCCTTCATTTCCAGCTCAAGCGTATAGCTGTTGTCTACCGCATCTCCCTTCAAATGGATCGTGCCCACCGACTGAAGGGAGGTCAGGGCGTCCTGACGTTCCTGTTCCACCACGGCTGACAGCTTGATGCCGACAGGGTGTACAAAATGGATATGCGTTAAATTGGGTTTGCCCATAAGGTTTTATACCCCGTCCGCCTGTGACTTATAAGGGAAAACCCGATTTACTGCACAGTTGGCTTTTCGTCTGCCAAACTCCACTGGTCATTATCGGCAATGAGGGGGACGACATAACAGTCTTCGGGGTGCGTTTCGCCAATAATTCCGTTATAGCACAGCACGGCGGATTTCAGGACATGCCTATAGCTTTGGTCCAAGGCAGGCGAGCCCATATGCTCCAACCAGTTGACGGGTGCAAACGCAATCTGGTCTCGTAACGCATAGCAATCATCATAAGAAACAACCACGTTCCAATGATTTCGGGAATGGAGTTTCGTCATGGTTGCCAAAGTGCTGAGATGAACCGCAGCGGTCGCCTTCGTGAACTGGATTCTCGCCTCTTCGGAAACACCGATCTCGAAAGAATCATTCGGATTAAATGTTTTGAAGGCCATCATATAGGCATCCGGCAATTTGCCGTTTCCGAATTGATAAAAACGCCCGTCTTTAATGGCATGATTATAAAGCGCGCTCAGCGCCATAAAATCGGTCATGCCCTTTACCGTATAACGCAAATGCATCAGCGGGTTCACGCATGTCCGACAGAAATCGACATAGGTTTCATAAGGGGGCGCATCCGAAATGCTTTTATAAAAATCATAGGCCAGATTGATATGCTGAACGAAGGAGTCAGGCAGCCCCATGCCCGCAAACAGATTGCCTGTTGCTTCATGCCCGGGAAAGAAAAAGCGTGAAGCCTCGTCCAGATACCAGTCCGCGGCATCATGAGAATTATTGACCCTGTATGTGAGTTCCTGAATACGCACATAAATCTTATTTTCAAGATCCGTGCTGACGGCCCCGCTGAGACGTAAAGGGTAGATGATATTGCTTTCGATATGATGCCGTTCTTCCGGGTCGGCATGAATATCCGAAAAACGAAAATGCGGCGTGAGCCCTTCAAGCGTGACGAGTCCTTCGGTAAAAAAGCCCAGACGGGCCAGCGGGTCAGGGCTTAACTGCCCAATCGCCTGCGCATCCCAGCCACACAGCATTTGCTGCGTCAGATCCTCAGCCTTTGCCGAAGTAACCAGACCTGTTTTACGGACATCCAGATTAATGGCACGTCCGATCAATGCCTCCACCAAAGGCTCAGGCAAACGTGCAACGTCGCCAAGATAGGGTGTGGCATGTTCCTGCGCCGTGTCTGTTAAATCCAGAATTTCCTGCAATTTTTCATTGGGTATACGGCGCTCGCAATAATTGCGCTCGCGTGTTCCCTCGCGCGGCAGCATATTTTCAAAAACGGAGAGAACCTGCGCACTCTGCCGATTTTTATGTGTGAAGACCAGTGCGGCAAAGCGTTCGCGCAGCGACCCGGTCGGGTCAATCGCCATACGGGATGGAGCAGCAGCCTCAGATGTCATTGGCAGGCACCATAATTTCGCCGTTCATATTGATCGGGCCGTATTCGACTTCAATATCGGGCGCATCATCTTCATCGTCGCTCTCGCTCGTGTCAGGCTTTTTCAGATAATACGCATCCTCGTCTTCGCGCTCGAAATCACCCAGACTCTCCAGCATCGCAGCCAATTTGGCCCGTTCGGAACCCGCACGCTCACAAATCGCATAAAATTCCGTTGTCCCGGCATCGTTATCAATCAGGCGTTTGGCAACATCCAGCGCCTCGTGAATCAGCTTGAATGTTTCCATGGACGGGACGGTTTCAAGTTCCCCGACCTCGCATTCGGCAATGCCGCGGCGCAAAGCTTCGTGGCAATAGGCGCGTAAACCGTAGGTGACATCTCTGATCACATCGGACGGCAGGTCGGATAGATCGGCGGTAGGTTGGTCATTATTTACAAGACGATAGACAGCCTCGGCAACCTCGCCGCCAAATTGCTTGGTAATGGCATCCAGCTTGTCCCCGTCGAAGGCAATCCCGCCATAAAAAGCCATCAGGCGCATGCGCGGCGTGACCATAAAGTTTTGCTCATAGGCCTGCATATTCAGGCGAAAGACAGGCGAAACGGCTTCTTGTGCAATTTGGATAAACGCCTCACTAATCGTTTCTTCGGACATTCTGAAAAATGCGTCATAATGCGGCTTTAAATCATCCGGCATATCCAGCCCCGCACGTGTCTCATAAATCTCGATATCATCGCGCAGACCGATATGGGTGGCGGCATGCGGATACATCCAGAACGGGGAATGATATGGGTCGTCCTCATAATGATTGAGAACGGACACAATTCTGTTTTCACGTTCGCGAATACGCTGAGCCAAACGGTCCGTGTCCGCAAAAGACTGACGGGCCGTAAATTCCAGATTCTCTTTATAAAAAGCCTTCATATCCTCCAGATCAGCGGGTGACATGTTCGCCAGTTCTTCGGCTTGAAAAGCTTCCAGATCAAAAAGACGCTTCACTTTCAAAACGAAGGCGGGCGAGGTAAAGCGACGTGTGTCCGGAATGACAGCGCCCATGTCTTCAAGCTCACGTACCTCTTCGCATAATTTGCGGGCATCTTCTGAGAGATAATCTTTGAAATTGGCAGGGGCCTCATCTTTAAAATGCAGATAGGTCAACACTTCCATCAGTTAGCCGGGGAGGCTCATCTTATAGTTTTTGACAAAGTCGCCATAGTCGCGCTCAACCGCCGACAGAAATCCGTAAAACAGATCAATGCGGTCATAATCGACCTGCAGATC
>JBFWMN010000014.1:0-34489 GCA_050251555.1 Pseudobdellovibrionaceae bacterium
ACCCGTTGCAGCCCGACCAGATTGCCTATTATCGCTCGGTTCTCGACCAGCTTTTCTTTTTGATCATGTATGTGATTATTGATTATCTCTTGTCTTCTGTCTGCTTTAAAATGACCGATGAGGTTCCCAATAACATCACTCGCTGGATGAGCGCCGGTATCAAATCCTTCGGCGATATGGCGAAAGACCCTGCCGAACAGCTCACCACCTATGCCTCAATGGCGGGTTACCGTTTTGCGCCCAAAATTTCCGATATGGTCATGGATACATCCCGTATGGCAGGTAATCTGGCAGGCCGCGCAACCAACAGACCCGATGGCGGAAGCGCAATTAAGGATATGGTTGATGGCGCCCTTGGTATCAGGCAACCTTCCGAGCCGACGCCTCCCCCACCACAAGTCACGCCTGATGCAGCAGCACCGGGAGCTGGTGCAGCGGGCGCAGCTGGTGCAACGGGTGCAACATCACCTGAGGCACCACCGCGCGGTCCTGCTGCAGGGCCTGAAGGCGCGCGTACACCGCCAGCACCCGAGGGAACACCACCACCGGCAGGTGAAGGCGGTAATACAACGCCGCAAGGTGGAGAAACCCCACCCGAGGGTGGAGAAACCCCTCCCCGAGGCGACAGGAATAATTAAAGCTTGAAAAGATGATACAGTTAAAGGCCAAAGAAATAGTCTCCTACATGACGCTCCCCCAGCTCGGCTGGAGGCTGCGATCCTTGCGCCTGAATCTTCCATATTTGGCGCTGTTAATGGCCTATATCTTTTCAGCCGCAAAATTGCTGCCTGCGACACACCCTTATCTTCATACGAATAACTATAAGCGCTTCGGCATTCGTCATGTTCTGGCAGATGCCTATTCGCGTCTCAAATTCGACTGGAAGCATACTGACCAGATTATTTTGTACGGAACAGTTGTCTTTTCGCTTATCGTTTTATTGGTGCAATTTGCCGCCATCATGTTTTTCGTGGTGAGTTCAACAGCTCATGCCGCAGGGGCGTTTCAGGGGTTCTTTTCGACCGTTCCGCCTGATAACGACATTGCCTTCATGGTACTGGATAAGACATTCGGCGTACCCAATATCTTCATGTCGCATTTGTCACCCAATGCACTGGGTTACATCCCTGTTTTCCACGAAGCATTGCATGCGATGTTTGCGTTCTACAGTCGTGCCATGCTGTTTGTTGGCATATTGATCCTGCTGTATTATTTCTTTGCCATGCTGGTGGAGAGCATTCAGGAAGGTAAAGTGTTCGGGGAACGCTTTGCCAAAGTCTATGCTCCCATGCGCCTCGTAATCGCCATCATGTTGATGCTGCCGCTGGCCTATGGTTTAAACTCGGGCCAGTATCTCACGCTTTATGCCGCCAAATGGGGCTCAAGCTTTGCGACCAATGCCTGGAAATCATTCAATATCGGCTTCCAGAATGCGCTTAATTCCGATCCCGAAACCCTGATCGCCAAACCAAATGCCCCTGATATTCAGGAATTGGTCCAGTTTTTCAGCATCGTCCATGCCTGTAAAATCGGCTATAAGACCTACTATTCCGGTGCCAATGACGGCGCTCTGCCCGATGTTAAACCCTATATCGTCAATGCAGGTAAAAGTCCCGACTATCTGGATGTCAGTGCGGGCGTGACCTATACGCAAGCCGCAGAATTTTCACAATACGGCACAATCAAAATTATCTACGGCATCCGTGATCCGCAATTTGCGGAGTTGCCCGGTTCTGTCCGCCCCTATTGCGGCGCGATTGAAATTCTGACCCAAAGCATCGACAAGCCCTTTGCACGCGATATTTATGCGTCCTATTTCCAGATGACCAAAGATCTCTGGAACGCCCAGATCCTTGAACAGGTTGCCGAAAGAATGACACGGATTATCGATCCTGCCCTTGGCGACCCTTGTGATGTTACTGTGCCGGGCTGGACAGAATGTAACGCCAACCCTCCGCTGACCTATCTCAGCGATATTGTGCAGTACCATCAGGCCCAGTTTAACGCGACTTTAGCTGCAACACTTGATCCTGCCAATCTCGCCGCGTCTAACGATCTTATGTACGACCCCGGTCAGATGGAAAGAGGCTGGGGCGGTGCAGGCTTATGGTTCAATAAGCTTGCCGATATGAACGGTGCGGTGATTTCTGCGACCTATAATGCCCCGACAGCAGCCGATGTCCCTCAAATCATGGATTACGTCGTTGATCAAAAACGAGCCGCGGATGTCCAGATCAGTGCTGAAAATATCTTTGACCCTGAAACAGGGTCAGGTAACCAGATCAACTGGAGCGGTGCTGACAGACGCGTTCAGGATCGGAAACTGGCAAGCCTGTTTGCACGCATTTATAACTTGTTCGGTCAGGACATGGCCGTGTCGGACAATACCGGTCAGGGGCCGGGAATGCTGGGATTTATGATTGCCGAGATGTTTGGCGCAAATGGTCTGTTTGATATTCGCAGCAACAAGGACATTCATCCGCTGGCACAGATGACGGCAATGGGCCGCACGATCATGGAAACAAGTATACGCAACCTGATGATCGCAACAGCCTTGAATACGCTGGGTGCTGCCAATACGGGTTATGCACGAGGTATGCAAAATACGGTCAGTCACCTTCGTGACGACGATCCCAATTATGCCGCTATCATGGAGGCCGCCGGCCCCTATTCCCAAGTTGGGGGTGGTTTGACAACCATCGGGGCGGGGTTTTACTCCCTTGCGGGTATTACGCTGACCCTCGGGTTTGTCTTGTGTTACATCATTCCGCTTCTGCCGTTTATGTACTTTTTCTTCGGTATTACAAAATGGGTGATGTCCATTTTCGAGGCTATGGTTGCGATTCCATTATGGGCACTTGCCCACTTACGCATTGACGGAGACGGTTTACCGGGGCAAGCCGCAGCCAACGGCTATTATATGATTTTGGAGATTTTCCTGCGTCCGATTCTGATTGTGATTGGAATGATTGCCGGTATTTCCATCTTTACGGCCTGTGCCTTCGTAATGAACGAGACATGGGATCTTGTGACCGTGAATGTCACAGGTTACGACGGGGGGTCGGTCAGTGCGCCTGACGGCACACCGCAATTCCTGAATGTGGAATATTTCCGTCAGGGTGTTGATACCTTCTTCTTCACCCTACTATACGCCGTTGTCTTATATATGCTCTCCATGGCTTGCTTTAAGATGATCGACCAGATCCCGCAGCAAATTCTGCGCTGGATCGGCAACAGCGTCGAAAGCTTGGCGGATAAGATGGAAGATCCGTCCGACTCCCTCATTCGCTATTCTGCGATGGGTGGAGGCCAATTGGGTGGTGAAGCCATTGATATTGCGAAAGACTCGACATCCTTTGTCGGGACAACGGCTGCCATGCCTGTCGGGATGGGGGCCGCTATGGGCCGTATGAGCCAGAGGAACTAAAAATTCATGAGGTCAAGAAACGGTTAAATTCAAGGCCCTAGGGGAAAAACTTCTGACGGAACAATTTGTTATGGTACGATAAAGAAGATTAAAAGAAATTTTACTAAAATTTTATATAATTTAAGGGATGAAGGCCTGACAAGCAGGCCGAATGGTAAGAAATGAGCGGTGGATTTCAGACAAAATCTATTCTGAAATACGTGTTTTTACCCGGAATTTTGCCGCGTGCCCGTGATCTGTTTGGATCAGGGTTTTCCTATCTTGCCTATCTTCTGGCGCAGATTTACGCTATTCCTGGCCTTTTGCCTGCCGGTCATCCTTATTTGCTTGCAGCCAATATCGGACGTTTCGGCCCGCATCACGTCATTGCCGAAGCCGGGAAAAATCTCAAATTCAAGCGTGAAAACAGCGATCAGATTGCCTTGTTCTTTTTGACACTGGCGGGCCTTGCCATGCTGTTCTTACAAGGTATTGCCCTTATTTTTGCCCTGGTTTCGCCTGAAGCTATGGCGACCCCTTTCAGCGCCTATTTTGGAACAAACCCCGCCAGCCAGCCCTCTCAAGACATCGCTTTTGTGCTGCTTGACCGTGTCTTCGGCGTACCCGATATCTTTAATTCCTGTGTCACGACGGGCGTGCCGTGCTATCCGATGCGCCCCGATTTTACACGTGATATCTCGCAAGCCCTGAATGTTCCCCAAGCGCCGTGGCCTTTCCATTTGGCGCTGCATCAGGTTTTTCGCATTTATTCGATGGGTCTTCTCGTCATCGGAGCTTTCATCCTGCTTTACTACGTGATCGCGATTACCGCTGAAACAGCGCAAACAGGTACACCTTTCGGAAAACGCTTTAATACCGTCTGGGCACCGATCCGTCTAGTTGTCGCAATCGGCCTGCTTGTGCCGTTAAGCTCAGGCCTGTCCGCCTCCCAATATATCGTGCTGTATGCCGCTAAATTAGGGTCAAATCTGGCAACCAATGCGTGGGTCACTTTTAATGTGACGATTCCTCAGGCGCAGGCCGACCGTCTGGCTTCAGGTCAGGGTGTGGCAACGCCTGAAGGCGATGCGCCCAAAGCTCTCATTTCCTATATGGTTCTGGCCCGTGCCTGCCAGATGGTCCATGACGATATTTACACGCAAGATATTGCCAATAATACATTCGACCGTGTCGATGATGACGGTGTCATGGGTACGTGCGGTTCGGAACCCAATAAGCATCGGGACGTGAAGCCCTATATTGTGGGTTCGGCAACGGATGTTCCCAACTACAAGAATTACGGCGTCAGCAAGTTTTCCTCGCTCAGAGGCAGCGGCGGCGGTGGCGGTGGCGGCGGCGCCCCATTGACATCTTATCAGGAAGCGCTCGATTTCTCGAATAACGGCGATATCGTCATTCGTATCGGCAGCCGCAACGCATGTACCAATGCTGCCTATCGCGGCAACGTCATCCCGACTTGCGGGTCCATTACCATCTCGACGAAAGCCATTACCGAACCTGGTGCCAAAACCATTCAGGAAGGCTATTACAATATGGTCAACCGTCTGTGGAACGACACGACGATTGAGGGCTGGGCCAGAGATTTCATCAAAAATAATTTTGGACATGGCCCGACTGCAGAGCAAATTTCCGGAAATGTTGCGTTTAACCCGACCGCGCTCACAAACCTGATTTATACCTATAAAACGGGTCACGATGCGGCAACGTCCAGAGGTGAAAACGGAGCCATTCCCGCCCCCACGGCAAACAGTGTTGACGGTATTATCGCTGCAGGCGTAGTTGCTGCCCAAGACCCGAAGAACTGGGTTTTCCCGCCCGAACTTCTTGAACGCGGCTGGGGTGGTGCAGGTATCTGGTATAACCGTATTGCTGAAATTAACGGTGCTGTTGTCGGTGCCTCGCGTGATCTGCCGTCAGTGCGCAGCCTACCCGCTCTGATGAGCTCAACGGCCCGCATTAACGAAGCCAACGGGCACACAGGTGCCGACGCTTATAACCCGGCCTTGATTACCACGAATGCGCAACAAGTCTTCGGAAGTGATAGCGTGACCGGCGAAGAGCGTATTTATTACGCCATTTATTCGGCCCTTCATCAAGGCGAACAAAGTGCTTCAACACAAGAGCAAGACAACAATCCTCTGATTGCCGCGATCAACATGCTGTTAGGCACGGAAGGTCTTTATAATTTGCGTTCACCCGAAAACCAGAATGTTCACCCGCTGGCCCAATTGGCAGCGGTTGGTAAAGGTCTGGTTGAAAGCGCCGTCTTTATGCTGGGTGCGGGGACGCTTGGCGGTGTCGGCTGTGCTCTAGGTCAGGATATGCTGTGTTCAGGAATGAGCATGGCTTTCGGGATTGCGACACTGGGTCTGACCATCGGCTTTATTTTGTTCTATGTCGTGCCCTTTCTGCCCTTCGTGTACTTCTTCTTTGCGGTCGGCAACTGGGTTAAAGGGATCTTCGAGGCCATGGCGGGTGCACCGCTCTGGGCGCTGGCTCACCTGCGTATCGATGGGAACGGCTTGCCTGGTGAAGGTGCTATTAACGGTTACTATCTGATTTTCGAGATTTTCATTCGTCCGATCCTCATTCTTTTCGGTTTCTTGGCGGCGATCCTAATCTTCGGCGCGACAGCCTCGGTCTTGAATGAAATCTGGGACTTCGTCGTCGAAAACGTCTCAGGGGGTGCAACGAACCCCGAGCTTGTCTCCGGTGTTCAAGGCGCTCTGGAAATGGCGCGCGGTGCAGTTGACCGTCTGTTCTTCCTCGTCCTTTACGCGATTATCATGTACATGATGGCGCTGTCCTCATTCAAACTGATCGATATGATCCCCAACTCGATCCTGCGCTGGTTTGGTTCCTCGGTCTCGAGCTTTGGTGACTTTGCCGGTGATGCTGCGCAATCCCTGACCCAGTACGCCGCGATTGGTGGAGCGATGGTCTTCCAGCAAGGCGTGGGCGGTGTTGAAGGCGCCTTCCGCGGTGCGGGTGATACGGCTAAGGGTATCCAGCGTCTGCAGGCGAACAGCCAGCCTACACCAGGTCGCGGAGGCAATATCGGAGGTGGCGAAGCCCCTCCCGCAGGCGGTCAAGGCGGGTAACTTGCGCAACAATCTTCATTGAATTGAGAAACCAGAAAAAAGCGGGCCAGAAGCCCGCTTTTTTATATGGATGAATAAGGAAAGTACACCTTTAGAGAATGACGTTTTGTCCCTCGACAAAGTCCGTTCCCGCAGCACCCGTCAGTGTTGCCAGGTGCTCGTAGGAGCCACCTGCAGCACCCGATGCATTGAGCATAACATCCACATCCGCGCCATTGACTTGGAACTGTACGTAATCGCTCATATGACCTGCAGCAACACTGCCGACAAGCTCGGAAAGGTCCAACACGTCCCCTTCGGCAGAATCAAAGTCACCGATAATGTCGACAAGACTGTCATGCATGTCAAAGCGGAAAGTATCGGCACCAGAACCACCGAAGGCGTGATCAAGACCATTCCCGATAATCAGAATGTCATCTCCGCCCTCGCCATACAGCGTGTCATTACCCGCACCGCCGATCAACGTATCAGCACCAGTTTCCGAAGGATCAATTGTCGTGGGATTGACGTCGATATCGAAAAGTACGTCTTCATAATCACGGTCGCCGCCGCCGTAAAGGTCTTCAAAGCCGATGCGCAAGACATCGAAATTATCAGGGGCAATCTGTCCGGCAACAGCGTGCGTCAGACCATCCGCGTTCAGACTGGCATATTCATCGCGACCGGTCGTGTAGTAGGCGTTGCCTTGAAGAACCTGCTCGTTCACACCGTCCGAATAGACAATAGATACGGAGCTGCCTGCATCCGCCAGTGTCGCCGCACGCTCATCCACTAATCCGTAATGATAGATGAACGAGATATTTCCCTCGCCCGTGACATCGGCAAAACTGTTATATCCGTGATTGGTGCGGTCGCCGTCGGCAATGATGAAGAACCCGAAATCACCGCCATTTTCGCCGACTGGAAGGGTGATGGTATGCGCAATATCCGTACCTGCATCCTTGACGTTTTCCCATAGGATCGTGCCAAAATGCAGGGTTCCGTCTTCGCCAAGCGAGAAAATACCCAGCGTATTATTGTATCCCGCATATCCGTGACGGAACGTCAGTGTCGCGGTCGCGGCCATATCAATATGCAGTTGACCTCCTTGAATCCCAAGAGCCGGATCACCCGGAGGGGCAAGATCACCGATATCGACGCCTTCTTTCAGGTCGGGAAACAAGACATCTGAAGAAAATCGTTTGTCTATAATGATTGGCAGTTGGTAATGCCCACCATAAAGAATGTCGTCGCCGTCGCCGCCATCCAGCGTGTCATTCCCGTCATTTCCATACAGCGTATCATTGTCTTGTTCACCATAGAGCGTATCATCATCGTCGCCGCCTTTCAAAAGGTCGTCGCCCGTTCCGCCCAGAACGATATCCGCACCCGGACCGCTCAGAACGATATCGGCCCCGTCATAGGCCGTAATGATATCGTCACCGCTGTTTGACCAGATAATGTCGCCCTCTGTCCCCCCGTCAATGAGAAGGTTACCCAGTGTAATAGTGTCACTGGACAGGATAATCAGATCACTTCCCCTGCCGCCGACAACGCGTTCGACATTATACAAGGTTTGATTGCCGTTCAGATCTTCAAGAAACAAGGCATCGCCTGAATTGCTCATGAAGAGCGTATCGACCCCGGCCAAACCGTCATAAACCGAATTATTGACGTTGTAGATGTTATCAACGTAGTAGGTTTCGCCTGTATAAGCGTTCACCAGCGTCATTGTCAGACGCTCATTTGTCCCTGTAAAAACGATATTGTCATTTCCCGACGTAGCCATCAAAACTTCCCCAAGCCATTATATTTATTTATTTTTTTAGGATTTTTTGTAATCCGGATCACAACAGGGTTCTTCCTGTTTTACATATTACAACTTTAGGATATAAGGGAAAGGGTTACAGTTTGATTAAAATAAGGTCGGGTTTTATCAAACTTTTATGACGCATTTAAGGCAAATGCGATATGCCCATGAGAAATGGCGGAAAACAGCCATTACGCACTTGCATAATGACAAATCGGTCAGAAAAAAGTCGCTTTGTTCAAGCGGCTTTTTGTCTCAGCTCTTCAGCCTGTTTATTGAATTTTCGCCAGGCCACGGCAGAGGCGACCTTATAGGAAAGCGAGTGCGGCTTAAACCCGCACGCCTTGAAAATCATGGCGACAGCGCGGTCAACGACAGGGCGATTGTAAAAACCATACGCCTTTTGCAAATAGGCGCGTGAATAGGTTTCACGGTCATAGACGGCATGCTTGTCGGCATTGGCGGCATAATAGGCGTAGGCCAGTTCGTCATCTTCGGACTCGGCAATGCGTCCGACAGCCACTTTCAGGCGACCCAAGCGCCCCAGACCTTCTTTGGTCAGATAGCGTTGCATGGTGTCATAAAACAACTTGTAGTGGCGAAACTCGTCGCCGGCGATCTTCTTACAGATCTCTTTCAAAACAGGCTCATCAACACTGTCGCCGATTGCGGAATAGTAAGAGCTGGTCGCGGTTTCCACCATGCAGCGCGCTACCATTTCACCGGATTTACTGCCACGCGGCGTATCGCCGTTGCCCAAGAAATGCTCGGGCGTATACCCCTGACGGAAGCGTTTGACCGCAGCCTTGAAATCCCATGTCGGATCAATCTTCATGGCCCAGTCAGCCAAAGCCTGACCATGCTGAATTTCTTCGACAGCCCACTGGCGTGTCATGATTTTAAAGGCTTCATCGTCTTTAAAAACCTTGCACAGATAATCGGCATAGGTATCCGAGTTATATTCAACGAGAGAGGCTGCCTTAATAACGGATAAAAGCTTGTCATCCACTTTTGCGGAATCGAGCTTGTCCCAGGGCAGTTCATCGATTGTCCAGTGCTTGTAAGCCATGTTGTCTCCCATGATCTTGCTTGTTATTGCTTCGCAACAAGCGCATAGACATGCCCGTTTCGGGGTCAAAAATCAAGTTAAACTTAAAAAAGAGCCCGTCTTCGGTGGGAAGACGGGCGGTGCTTTAATCAAGCAGTCAGGTACAACGTTAAACTTTTTACTCGGCGGCTTCTTGGTCTTCCGGCGTTTCTTTTTTGCCGTAATTGCCTGTGAAGACATCGTCGCCGAACGCATCTTCCCATGAACCTTGCGTCGAGGCGCGGGAATATTCCGTAGCACGGTTTTCGAAGAAGTTGGTGTGTTCCGCACCGTTCAGCATCTGGTCCATCCAAGGCAGCGGGTTTTTCTCGACACCGTAAACAGGCTCAAGATCCAACTGCTGCAAACGGCGGTCAGCAATATAACGGATATATTGCTTCACCTCTTCAGCTGTCAGGCCTTCAATCGCGCCCATTTCAAAAGCGAGATCGATAAAGGCATCTTCATGACCGATAATGGTAGTGCAGGATTCTGTAATCTCGGCTTTCAGCTCATCATCCCAGATATCGGGGTTTTCGTGAATGAAGGTTTTGAACAAGCGGATCATGGAGAGGCAGTGCAGTGTTTCGTCACGCACCGACCATGTCACGATCTGGCCCATCCCCTTCATTTTATTAAAGCGCGGGAAGTTCATGAGGATCGCGAAAGAAGCGAACAGTTGCAGACCTTCTGTAAAGGCGCCGAACATCGCCATGGTTTTTGCCACATCACGGCGGGAGTTCATGGAAACACCCTGCATATAGTCGTACTTGTCCTTCATTTCCTTATATTTCATGAAGGCCTGGTATTCGACTTCGGGCATCCCGATCGTATCCAGCAAGTGCGAATAAGCTGCAATGTGAATTGTTTCGATGTTGGAGAAGGCCGAGAGCATCATCTGGACTTCGACAGGGCCGAAGACTTGCGCGTAATGCTTCATGTAGCAGTTATTCACTTCCACATCGGCCTGCGTAAAGAAACGGAAGATTTGCGTCATCAGGTTTTTTTCGGCAGGTGTCAATGTGCGCTTCCAGTCACGGACGTCTTCCGCCAGAGGCACTTCCTCGGGCAACCAGTGCAGACGCTGCTGGGTCAACCATGCCTCATAACACCAGGGATACAAGAACGGCTTATAAACATGGCGTTCCTGTAAAAGCTGGGATTTGGATTCGGCTTTTTCTTTTTCGAGGGCGACATTGGTGGTCATGACCTACAAACTCCTTATTCAGTCTTCTTTATTTCTTACAAACCAGTCTTGCGCGATTCTCAACTTGATTCAGAGTCACAGGCAGGCTTCTGTCCACAGATTCGGGGCAAAAAATGCGAGTCAATCCATAAAGATGTGAAATCGTCCGAGAATCGGCAAGAAATAGGCAGATATTGTGCCTAAAAACAAAATTACCACTACATATTGTGGGTGTGAAGAGAGAATATGTTCCTATTCCAAGTGTCCCGATATCCATTTCATTGACTCATTTCATACAACTCCATACTCTTGGACAGGAAAGGGCTTAGAAACCCTGCTACTAGCGGCTCGAAGGATTCCGATATGTCCGGATATCTATCGAAGTGTGCGCCGTCAAGACACGCTCCTCGACCATGTCGGGGAGGCGTTTGTGTATGTCCAGCCTGTAAAGGTAAAGACAAGCGCGGCCCTCCTAGTAGCGGGCTTTCTAACTCCCCGACACCAGAGAGGAGTTCGCTATGCAAAAATTCACAGAATGGGTCAGGATCATACGAAGCGTATCCGTAGGGATCGCACTGGTCGTATTTATATTCTTGCTGATCGTCTGGGCTTTGGCTGAACCGATAGCCCCGTAAATGCCCTTCGCTAAGACGGGCGGTAGCCTTGCGCGATCACAAAACTTTCGGAACTGTCGGACCTTGAGGATGGGGGCTTGATGTGTTTCACGGTTTTGAAGTCGCGTTTCATCTGCGCCAGCAGCTCGTGTTGTGCCCCACCCTGCCAGACTTTGGCAAGGAATGTGCCGTCGGGTTTCAAAACCTGCAGGGCAAAATCGTAAGCGGCCTCGACCAGTGACATGATGCGCAAATGGTCGGTTTGCTTATGCCCGACCGTGTTAGGCGCCATATCCGACATCACCATATCGACCCCTTCGCCCGTCAGATCGAGGAGGGTGGCAGGAGCCTCATCGGACATAAAATCCATCTGTAAGAAAGTCAGACCCGGCATAGAATCGACAGGCAACAGGTCGAGCGCAATCACATGCGCGGCCTTTCGTTCCAACGCCACTTGCGACCAACCGCCGGGTGCTGCGCCCAGATCGAGAATAATCATGCCCGGCTTGATGAGTTTCAGCTTCTCATCCATTTCTTTGAGCTTGAAAGCAGCACGCGAGCGATAGCCTTCAGCCTGAGCGCGCTGCACATAAGGGTCGTTCAATTGACGCTCCAGCCAGCGTGTGGAGGAGTTGGATCGACCCGAAGCGGTTTTTACGCGCTTTTTCGGCTCACGGCGTGTGGGTTTTTTCGGTGTGCTCATATCGCCATCATAACGGTTGAGGCGACAAAGGCCATAAAGAATATCGATAAAGATGCGGCGATATAAACCGACCATCTTGTGCCGGGTGAATAATAGGATAAAACCATGAACAGGCTGATAAAGGCCGCATAGACAATCATACCGCGATAAAAAACATCGGATGATAACCAGCCCGTAAAGCCTTGAAAATGCCCTGTCGAATAGATCATGTCGCGTTGAAGGCGCAACGTGATCATGCAGGACAATACAAACAGGCAGGCAAAGATTTTATGCCCTTTACGGGCCATAAGTGCCGCTATCGGAAGAAACGCGGCATCGGCAAAAGGCAAGGCTTTCCCTGCAAATTGCAGCAGATCATCTCCCATATATACAGCCCTCCTCTCCCCATGATAGATTATGCAGGCAGTAACACTATATCAGGCTTTACCCATGAAAAACCGCTTTTTACCCGTCTTTGTCCTTCTTGCCGTGCTGATGCTCGGTGCCGTCACACCTGCACGGGCGCAAAGCATTATCAGAGACACGGAAATCGAGAATGATTTAAAGGGGTGGACCTCCGAAATTTTCCGCGCTGCGGGCCTGTCACCATCATCGGTGAATTTCATTCTGATTCAAGATACGGAAACCAACGCCTTTGTCGCAGGCGGCATGAATATTTTCATCTATACGGGCCTCATTGATAAAACGGAAAATCTGGACGAGCTGCTCGGGGTTATTGCCCACGAAACGGGCCACATTGCGGGCGGACACCTTGTCCGTACGAGAGAAGCGATGGAAGCCGCCTCTTATGAAGCTATTCTCGGTACGGTTTTAGGGCTGGGAACGGCTATAGCCACAGGGCAAGGCGAGGCGGCAGGCACGTTGGCGCAAGCGGGAAATTCGATGGCGACCAGCTCATTCCTCTCCCATAGCCGAATTCAGGAATCAAGCGCAGATCAGGCGGGCTTTTCGTTTTTGGACAGTGCAAACATCGACCCTGAAGGCTTGCTGACTTTCTTACAAAAAATGGAAGATCAGGAGCTTCTGCCGCAAACCCAGCAAACCGAATATATGATCACTCACCCGCTCTCGCGTAACCGTATCGATGCGCTGCAAGGCAAGGTGAAATCTTCTTCCAACTACGGCAAGCCGCTGCCCTCAAACTGGGTTGCGCAATACCAGATGATGAAGGCCAAACTGACGGGCTTTATCTCGCCCGAGCGCGTGATTTGGGACTATCCCGACCAAGACACATCCTTGCCCGCACGCTATGCCCGTACGATTGCCGCCTATCGCCAGCATAAAACCGATCAGGCCTTAAAAATGGCAGACGGGCTGATCGCCAGCCAGCCGGATAATGCCTATTTTTATGAGCTGAAGGCGCAAATCCTGTCCGAAAGCGGACAGATGAAATCCGCCCTCCCCATTTACAAAACCGCTATCGCCAAAGCCCCGTCATCAAACGGTCTAATCCGCATTGATTATTCGCATGCGCTGATTGAGAGCGCGGGATCTGCGCAAGGCCCGTTGAACGAGGCCATCTCGCAATTAAAACTGGCGCAAAAAGACGAAAAGCGCTCACCGCGCCTGCACCGTCTGATGGCAACCGCCTATGGGCGTTTGGGTGACGAACCCCGCGCAGGCCTGCATCTGGCAGAAGAAGCCCTGTTGCAGGGGCGTAAAGATTACGCAAAACAACGTGCCCAAGGTGCCTTGAACGGCCTTCCCAGCGGTTCTGCCGACTGGTATCGCGCACAGGACCTTCTCAAAACGCTCGAATAGACGCGCCAAAAGCGGCGCAGAGTATAGACTGTTGAGAAAAATGCGTTACATTAAGACTTTATAAGCGTTTTTTGGTATACAAAGGTTTAGGGCTACCCCTTAAATTAATAAGATATCTTTCACCAACCCATCCCGAGACGGAGACATTCCTCGTGAAAACAACAATTCTGACACTGGCTGCTTTATCCCTTCTTCCTTTTGCGCATACTGCGCAGGCTGCTGAGTTTAACGAAGCACAAACCAAAGAGATCAACGCGGCAATTGAAGCCTATATCAAGGAAAACCCTCAAATCATCCTTGATTCACTGGATGCTTACCGCACCAAGCAAATGGAAGAACAGCAAAAGGCCGCAGATGCCAAAGCCAAGGAACTTCTGGATATTTTGAAGGAAAATCCTGACCGCTTTCCGATTGCCGGTAACAAGAAAGGCGATATCGTCATCGCCGAATTTTTCGACTATAATTGCGGC
The DNA here is from genome assembly GCA_050251555.1 of Pseudobdellovibrionaceae bacterium. GTDB lineage: Bacteria > Pseudomonadota > Alphaproteobacteria > Micavibrionales > Micavibrionaceae > UBA2137. The sequence goes on from JBFWMN010000014.1 coordinate 14,139, forward strand.
TACTGTAAAAAGGCCTTTGAAGGTGTTCAGGAAGCCATTGCCGACGATAAGAACGTCAAATTTGTCTTTATCGATCTACCGATCTTGGGCCCATCTTCCACTCTCGCGTCCGAATATGCTCTGGCTGCCGCCAAGCAAAATAAATACTGGGAATTTCACCAAGAGCTGATGAAATTCCAAGGTCAGAAGGATGAGAAAAACTTGACCGAAATGGCCGAAAAAGTCGGCATTGATGTTGAAAAAATGAAAAAGGATGCGGCAGGCGACGAAGTTCAAAAGGAAATCGCCGATAACCGCAAACTGGCTGAAGACCTCAACATCTCGGGAACACCCGGTTTCGTGATCGAGACACAGGTCATTCGCGGTTATGTCCCTTACGACCAGATGAAGGGCATTATTTCAGGCGAGCGCCAGAAAAAGAAAGAAGGCTAAGCCTTTTAAACTCTGACATCTTTTAAAAAATTATGAAACAGGCCTGCTCAATGACACTCACACAGTCTCTTCGGCAGGCCTTTTTCGTATCTTTTATATTCGCGCTGTGCGGCTTGTCTAGCCTGTCATATGCTGCCGAAAACACGAAAGAATTTCCGCCACCGCCAGGTGGTTACGCCTGTTCCAGCCCCGGTTCGCCCTGCGGCTGCGCGCGCCCGCCCGAAGCCATTGATTTTTCACCCACTATTGACGGCGTTCTATTCAACAATATCCAGCTTGTGCCTGTTGAAAGCGGGATTTATTTCCGTTTATATACAACCATCATCAACCGCTCGGGTAAGACATTACGCCTGACAGCCATCAAAAGCCCGTTGGGTAAAGACATCAGTTTTTCCACGCGTATGAGGGATGAAAAAACCGGCTCCATCCGCGAAGAGATTCGCGAAGAGCCTTTCAATCTTCCGCTTGCTGACGGAGCAGTCCTGCCACTGGACACGGATAGCGCGCAATATCTAACCATCAAGGCAGATAAGCCTGTGACCGAAGAAAACAGCTCTGTTCCGATCATCTTCCACTTTGCCGATCATCGCGATATAACTGTGACAGCGCCGCTTTTTTCAAAAAGCAGCCTCTCCGTCTTTCAGGCCAAAATCGGGCCGGACGGACAATGTCAAAACCCATAGGAAAGACGTTCAAGTCGCGATCATGAATCACATTCTCATCCTCAATGGCCCGAACCTCAATATGTTGGGCAAGCGCGAACCGGAAATATACGGCTCTCAAACCCTTGCTGATATCGAGGCTGAGTGCGCAACCTATGCCAAAGCCCATAACCTCACCATTGATTTTCGCCAGAGCAACCATGAGGGTGAGTTGGTTACTTGGCTGCAGGATGAAATGGGCAAAGCGGATGCTATTCTGATCAATGCCGCCGCCTATACGCATACGTCGGTTGCCATCCATGATGCTTTGAAGCTTCATTCCTGCCCGATTATTGAGGTGCATTTATCCGACCCGAAAACCCGCGAAGAGTTTCGTCATTTTTCCTATATTGCACCTTTGGCCGCCCATATTATTGCCGGGCGCGGGGCAAAAGGCTATATTGACGCCTTAGAAATAGCCCTACAAACCATTGAAAAGACATGACGATTTCAATTCTGTGGGCAAATTTCACGCACCTGTTTTGACATTTGCTCCAAATCTCTTTAAATGGTGCATGAGAATTTGCTTTTAAAAGCGAAACAACAGGATTATCAAACCCGTTTTAAAACTGAAAAAAACGACAACCAAAGAGATTCCATGAAAATCAATTCCGATGCTATCCGCCAGCTCGCCGAGCTGCTCGACGAAACAGGTCTGAGTGAAATCGAAGTCGTGGACGGTGAAAAAGCCATCCGCGTCAATAAAGGCGGCACTGTGATTCATTCCGCTGCAGGCGGCATGCCCCAGCAAATCCACATGGCCCCCGACCCTGCCGCACCGCAAGTCGCCAATACGGCTGCTCCGTCTGCTGCCGTGACAGAGAGCACCCCCGGTGCTGTAACTTCACCCATGGTCGGTACCGTTTATATGGCTGCCGAACCCGGTGCGCCCGACTTTATCTCCAAAGGTGCGAAAGTCTCCGAAGGCGATACGCTCTTGATTATCGAGGCCATGAAAGTCATGAACCCGATCAAGGCCCCTAAAGGCGGAACCGTGACCCAGATCATCGTCCAGAACGAGCAGCCCGTGGAATACGGTGAGGTTCTTCTGGTTATCGAATAAGACAACCTCGGATAAGACCAGCGACTATGTTCAAAAAAGTCCTCATCGCAAACAGAGGTGAAATCGCGCTTCGTATTCACCGTGCCTGTAAAGAAATGGGAATCTCGACCGTCGTGGTTCACTCGACGGCAGATGCCAACTCGATGGCTGTGCGTCTGGCTGACGAATCTGTGTGTATCGGCCCTGCCCCCGCACGTGACAGTTACTTAAACGTCCATGCCATTCTTTCGGCTGCGGCGCTGACTCATGCCGATGCCATTCATCCGGGCTATGGTTTCTTGTCAGAGAATGCGGAATTTGCCCGCATGGTCGAAGAGCACGGCTTTACCTTTATCGGCCCTAAGCCTGAGCATATTGTCAAAATGGGTGACAAGGTTGAAGCCAAGCGTACCGCTGTGGCTTTGGGTTTGCCTGTCGTTCCGGGTTCTGACGGTGCGATTGAATCAATGGAATCAGGCCTGAAGACGGCCAAAGAAATGGGCTTCCCCATCCTCATCAAAGCAGCTTCAGGCGGCGGCGGTAAGGGTATGAAGGTCGTTCACAAAGCCGAAGAATTCAAGGAAGCCTATTCCACCGCCAGATCCGAAGCTAAAGCCAATTTCGGCGACGATACGGTTTACATGGAGAAATATCTCCTCAAACCCCGCCACATCGAAATTCAGGTCTTTGGTGACAAGCACGGCAACGCTATCCACCTTGGCGAGCGTGATTGCTCGTTGCAACGTCGTCACCAGAAAGTTCTGGAAGAAGCCCCCTCACCTGTTCTGAGCGAAGAGCAACGTGACTTTATCGGTTCTCTGTCTGCCGATGCCATTCGCAAGATGGGCTATATCGGCGCCGGCACGATCGAATATCTTTTCGAAGACGGTAAATTCTATTTCATGGAAATGAATACACGTATTCAGGTGGAACACCCTGTCACCGAAATGATCACTGGGATCGATTTGATCGCCGAACAAATCAAAGTCGCAGCAGGTGAGCCGTTGAGTGTGAACAAGGATCGTATTCACTTGCGCGGTCATGCGATTGAAGTGCGTATCAACGCCGAAGACCCGAAAACCTTTATTCCCTCACCCGGTGAAATTAAGCAATTCCATGCCGCAGGCGGTTTGGGCGTGCGTTTCGATTCTGCCGTTTATAATGGCTATCGCATTCCGCCCTACTACGACTCCATGGTAGGCAAACTGATTGTCCACGGTCGCAACCGCGAAGAAGCAATCCAGCGTTTACGCCGCGCCATTCAGGAAACGATTATTGACGGTGTCAAAACCACACTACCGCTTCACCTCTGGATTACGGCAGACCCCGAGTTCCTGAAAGGTGAGTACACGATTCACTGGCTGGAAAAGAAACTCGCCGAGATGTAATATCAAACCCTTCCTTCAAACTTCAAAAGGAAGGGTTTTTTCATTATGAGCGCATCTTTGGCCGACATGATCTATCGCTGTTACCGTGAGGGCCAGTTTCCGATGGCTGATACGCGGGAAAGCCAGTCGCTCAATCTCGTCACCCCGCATAAACGCGCTTTATTGCCGATTACAGGCCTCCACATTGCGCGTTCGCTCAAAAGGGCGATCAACACCCATCATTATTCCGTAACTTACGACACGGCCTTTAAAGAGGTGATGGCAGCTTGCGCCGCCCCTTCAGGGCCAGAGCGCCTGGAGACATGGATCAATCCCGCCATTTCTGCGATTTTTGCTGAATATCACGCCAAAGGTCTTGCACACTCAATTGAAGTCTGGGAAGGCCCGCGTCTGGTCGGTGGGCTTTACGGCATCGAGGTTGGCGCGGTCTTTTGCGGGGAAAGCATGTTCTCAAGAGTTACAAACGCCAGCAAGATCGCGCTTGTCCATCTTTGTGCGCGTTTGTGGAAGGGCGGCTTTCAGCTTCTGGATGCACAGTTTATGACCGATCATCTGGCAAGCTTGGGGGCGTATGAAATGCCCCAGAAAAAATATGTCGCGCAACTGCATGAATTGCGCGACATCAATTGTGATTTCTGTCTGGACGAAAGCCTGACCGAGCGGGAGCTGGTTAGTGACTTTCTGAATGAGCATCGACGCCTGCGGCAGCAGGAACGTCATTCGCCATCATAGCGCTCTCCATCGTCTCCTCAATCGTTTCAGGGCTGTCCTCGGTTCTGAAAATCGCCAGTAAATCGCCTTCAGGCGAGATGAAATAGATGTAAGAGCTGTGGTTGACCGTATAATCGGACAATTTGGGGTCATCGGCTTTTTGCGCATAAACCTTGAAACCATCCATGACCTCATCAATCTCTTTTTCCGTACCGCGCAACGCAATGAAAGACGGGTCAAAAGGCTCAAGGAAGGATTTTAACGCCGCCTCTGTATCACGCTCGGGATCAACAGTGATGAAGACAGGCTGGATTTTTTCTTTCAGCTCAACAGGTAGAGCGGCAAGCGCATTGGTAACTTTCTGCATTTCCGTCGGGCAGATTTCAGGGCAGGAGGTAAAACCGAAATAGACCAACTGGTATTCACCCCGTAAATCTTTATCGGAGACTTTCGCCCCGTCCTGATCGGTCAGGGTAAAAGAGGGCATAAAATCCTCGGCGACAACCCGGATCTTCCCTTGGGAAGAACGGGGTGCATCACGTAACATTTCGGTTGCGAACGCGCCAATCAGAACGCCCACAATCACAACGGCTAAAATCCGCAAAATCATCTTCGGTGTCATGACTTTCTTTGTAACCGAGTTTCAGAGCACTGACAAGAAAAGCCCCCGTCCTTGTTCAGGAAGGGGGCTATTTAAGAGGATAAAGGGGGACTTATAAAACGTCGAGCATTTCGGCAACCAGCGGGTGGCGCACGATATCTTTTTGGGCCAAGCGGCAAACACCGATATGCGGGTTGGTCTCAAGTTTCGCGGCAATATCAGCCAAACCCGACAGCCCGTCCAGAAGGTCACTTTGCGCAGGGTCGCCTGTAATGACCATGGTCGAGTGCCAGCCAAGGCGCGAGAGCAACATCTTGAGTTGCTGGTATGTGCAGTTTTGCGCCTCGTCAATGACCACAAAGGCATTGTTCAAAGTCCGTCCGCGCATAAAACCGATCGGTGCGATCTCAATTGTACCATCATCAATGAACTGGCGGACTTTCTTGCCACCCAGACGATCACCCAGAGCATCATAAAGAGGTCTGAGATAAGGGGCCATTTTCTCGTGCATGTCGCCGGGAAGATATCCCAGCGACTCGCCTGCTTCCATAGCAGGGCGCGAGAGAATAATCCGTTCGACCTTGCCTTGTTCCAGAGCCTCGACAGCGCAGGCAATTGCCAGATAAGTTTTACCTGTCCCTGCAGGGCCGATTGCCAAAGAAAGAGCGTGGGACGCAATCGCATCCATCAGCTCCTGCTGACCTTCAGAACGGGCCTTGATATTTTTGACGTATTTCTTATCGCGCTGACCGTCTATTTCTTCATCAAGCGGGTGCCAGTCGCTTCCCTTACCATAGGGGAGTTCTCCGATCCGACCGCCTTCAATGCTTTGCAGGTGCTTTAAAGCTTTGCGTTGTTTCTTCGACATGGAAAACCTCCTTGGGTTTTGGTGGGGGGAAAGGGGACATGAAAAAAAACGCAGCCTTTTAGGGGCTGCGTATGAGGGAGAGAGAGAGGTAGTAAATCTGCTGCAAAAGGCCGGAGAAGGAGTCCTCCGTCTGGATGCGCGTATCTCGCGCTGTGTATGTCGGTTCGATCTGATAAAATCAAGGAGAGCCCTTGCTTTGAAGATAAATTCTACCCACAAGGTATCACGGAATTATCCACATTGCAAAGTGGAAAAGTCAGACCTGCAAAAAATTCATGCAAAAAAGAGCTGTTTGATACCGTCAGCAACAAATTGCACAGACAGGGCTGCCAATAAAATCCCCATGATACGGGCGAGCAATGATCCGCCCGTTTCGCCCACAGCCTTAATCATGCGTTGCGAGAAAACCATGACCAGAAAGGCAATGAGCTGCACACATAAAATTGCGGTAACAACCGCCGCTTTCGCCTGCCACTCACCGGGTTCGGCTGTCATATGGAGAAGCACCGCCGTCATACAGCCGGGGCCTGACAAAAGCGGGATCGCCAACGGGAAAACGGCAATATCATCATCTTTCCCGTATTTGGATTTTTCCGATTCGACCTGATCAGGGTCATGAAAACCGACAATCATGCGGAAGGCGGTCACAAAGAGGAGTAAGCCGCCTGCGATACGGAAAGCGGGCAAGGTGATGCCGAGCATGCCCAATAGCCACGCCCCGACAAATCCGAAAAGAATGAGAATACACACCGCAATGGTTGTAGCCTTTAAAGCAATCTTGAAGCTGAGCGCTTGTGATTTTGTGCGCGTGAGAACGGCAAAGATGCTGGCTGTCCCGATCGGGTCGGCAATAACAAACAGGGCGATAAAGGCCGAAAGAAAAACATCTATGAGGCTCATTCAATCGACCCCCAAAGGTCATATTCATCGGCATCAACAATCGTACATTTCAGGATATCGCCGACTTGCGCACCATCGACAATATTGCAATAGACATTGCCGTCAATTTCGGGGGCATCACCCGGGCCACGGCAGACAAGTGCATCCGACTCAATCTCATCGACAATCACGTCCATTGTTTTGCCGATCTTCTTTTGCAAAAGACGTGCGGAAATGGCCTGCTGGTGCTCCATAAAGCGGTGCCAGCGTTCTTCCTTGACTTCTTCGGGGACGTGCCCATCCAGATCATTCGATTGCGCGCCTTGCACGGGCTCATATTTAAAGCAGCCCGCACGCTCAATCTCGGCCTCTTCCATCCAGTCCAGAAGCTGCTGGAAATCATCCTCGGTTTCCCCGGGGAAGCCGACGATAAAGGTCGAACGGAGTGTCAGATCAGGACAAATCTCGCGCCATTTTTTGATGCGTTCAGCCGTCTTCACCTGATTGCCGGGACGGCGCATTTGTTTCAAGACTCCGGGCGAACCATGTTGGAAAGGGATATCCAGATAAGGCAGGATTTTACCTTCCGCCATAAGCGGTATGACCTCATCGACATGCGGGTATGGGTAAACATAGTGGAGACGATTCCAGACACCAAGCTCGCCCAGAGCCTCGCACAAATCATAGAATTTCGTTTTGCGCTTTTTATTGTGCCACGGGTATTCGGCATATTTGAGATCAACACCATAGGCCGACGTGTCTTGCGAAATAACAAGGAGCTCCTTGACCCCAGCCTTCACCAGTTGCTCGGCCTCGAACATCACATGGTGAATGGGGCGGGAAGCCAAATCGCCTCTGAGCGCCGGAATTATGCAAAAGGTACAGCGGTTGTTACAGCCTTCGGAAATTTTCAGGTAGGAATAATGGCGCGGTGTGAGCTTCAGGCCCTCGGGCGGTACGAGATCAACAAACGGGTCATGGGCGGGTGGCACGGCGCCATGCACGGCCTCGACGACCTGTTCATATTGATGCGGTCCTGTGACCGCCAGAATATTGGGATATTTTTCGGTGATTTGCTCGGGTTCAGCGCCCATGCAGCCCGTGACGATCACGCGACCGTTGGCATCCATGGCTTCGCCGATCGCAGCCAGCGACTCTTCTTTCGCAGAATCTAGAAAGCCGCATGTGTTTACAATTACGACATTGGCGCCTTTATGAGTATTCACGAACTGATACCCTTCGGAACGCAGGCGCGTCATGATGCGCTCGGAATCAACGAGGGCTTTCGGGCAGCCTAAAGAAACCATCCCGATTTTCGGGGCGGCTTTGACTTGGCGCGGAGCTTTAACGGCGGCTTGCTTTTGCATCGTGGGATCAGCTTATACGCGAAAAAGGGGCGGCAAATCAATGCAAATCCCAGAAAGTCGTAATGGCAAACATCGCGACAAAGAACATCAGAATATTCATCGGAATACCGATTTTCAGAAAATCGACAAACTTATAGTTACCCGCCCCGTAGACGAAGGTGTTGGTCTGATAGCCGATCGGAGTGGCAAAGGATGCGCTTGCCGCAAACATCAGCGCGACAAGAAACGGAACGGGCTCATAGCCGAGCGCATGGCAAAGCGAAATAACAATAGGCGTCAGCAGCGCGGCAACAGCGTTATTGGAGATCATCTCCGTCAGCACAGATGTTAGAATATAAAGACCTGCAAGAACCCCGAGCGGGCCTAAATCGGCAACAAACCCGACAAGATGCGATACCAGATATTCGGCTGCCCCCGATTTCTCCATCCCCATCGAGACGCCGAGCATTCCGAAAATCAGAAAGAGGATCGGCCAATCAATCACCTTGTAAATGTCCTTAGCCTCGATACAGCCCGTCACCACGATAAAAACTGCCCCCATAATCGCAAGCATTTCAATCGGCATGACATTAAACGCCGCTAAAGACACAACAGCGAGCAATGTCAGCAAGGCGATCGGCGATTTATGTCTGCGGATCGGGTAAGCATCGGGTGTCGACAGGTTGGTCAGGCCGTTTTCTTCGAACAATAATTTGATGTCTTCAGGGGCACCGACCAGCATCAGCGCGTCACCCACTTGCAATTTCAGTCCGAAAAAATCGCTCTCGAAAATTTGTCGGTCGCGATATATGCCCATAATGTAAACGCCGTAATTGCGGCGGAATTGCAACGAAGACACGGGAACATCAACAAGGGTCGTATTGGGCCCGACAATCCCTTCGACAATGACGTTATCATCCGAAGATTCAATCTCGGCAAATTGTCCCGTCGAAAAATCCAAACCGTCATGCTCGTAAAAAGCCATGACTTCGTTACTGTTGGTTTGCACAATGATGCGGTCGCCGCCCTGAATATCCATATCGCGCATGGCAAAGCGGAACGAGGTTCTGTGACGGATCACATCAAGAATTTTTGTCTCACCCGCTGTGGCAATTGTAGAGTCACTCAATTTCTGACCGATCAGACGCGAGTCTTTCGTCACATAAAGCTGAACAAGATATTTTTTATCGGATTTATCGCCCAGAACACTGGAGAGCGAGCGTCTATCAGGCAACAGAAAGCGCGAAAAAATCATCATCGCGATAAAACCAAGACCCGCCATCATCAATCCCGGCAACGTGATATCGAAGATGCCGAACGGTTTCATGCCGGACTCTGCGGCAATACCGGCAACCAGCAGGTTGGTTGAGGTCCCGATCAAGGTCGTCGTGCCCCCTAGAATCGCCGAATAGGAAAGCGGAATAAGCAGCTTTGAGCCTGCGATGTTGACTTGTCGCCCGAGGCTGATCATCAAAGGGGTCAGCACAACAACCACAGGGGTATTGTTCATAAAAGCCGAGGCCAGAATAACGACAGGTAAAATGATAATCAGAATCGAGAGCTGCGAGCGACCAGTATAACGTTTAACCATTTGCCCGAGCCACTCAATACATCCCGTGCGCTCTAACGCCGCCGAGATCACGAACATCGCGCCGATTGTGATGGGTGCGGAGTTACTGAATACGGACAGCGCGTCTTTAGATGAAACAACGCCAGCGGCAATCAATATGCCGAACCCCGCCATAGCAACCGTATCGGGAGAGAGCTTTTCTGTCACGAAGGCATAGAAAATGGCTGCCAACACGACAAAAACAAAGAGCATTTCAAGCGTCGGCATGCGGGCCTATAAAACCTTTAGGTAAAAGGAAAATCCGTTTCATTGTAATCTTGAACAACAAACGGTGAAAGCGAATTTGGCGTTCCCTTCAATAAAAAAGATTGCGTCCTCGCAGCATTTTATGTTTTCCTTAAGGAAGTACAGTTAGAATTACGTTGTAACATACAGGGACACGAATTTTGAAAACACAGATCCAGACACGTACAGCCAAACAGGATTTCGGTCGCAATATTGCGTTCGGGGGCTGGGCTGTTGTGTGTATGGTAGTGCTTCATCAACTTATGTCCTGGTCCCCCGTCATGAAGGGCCTGTTCGGCAATTAGACTGTGATTACCTCCATGTCTTGTCCAGCCGAACCTTTCAAAAAACGGCTGAAGACCAAGACGAAACCTCAGAATTTCCCTTAATCTTTCCGCTTTTTGAATAGTCCGGCTTTTCGGTCACGGCATGGTTTTGTTTTTAAACCATACCAACCCAAGAGGGAATTAAAATGAGAATAGCAACTTACAGAGAACCGGATTCACCGCTTCTGTCCTCAAGGCTGAGAGTCGAGGTCATACAGGTCGATTCCACCACGTACCGCTTTCAGGCCTCTGAAAAATCAGGCGGTGCCTTTGTCGGAGCTGCCGACCTTGTGGTCAGCCAAAAGGCATACGGGCGGGCAGGATCCATCTCGTACGAAATCAGGTCCGATAAGCGCGGCAACGGTTATGCCACCGAGCTATTACGTACGATCATCGCCAGCGCGTATGCCGATCTGGGATTGGTCAACATCTATGGCATTGCCGAAGAAACAAATCTGGCAGCCCAGTATGTTTTACAGAGAACGGGCTTTGTGTTTAATGATAAGGTTGGCAAAGACACGCTGCGTTTTGAAGCCTGGAACCCCCGTTTCCAGACAGCCAACGCCTAAAAATGAGATCGTGATGAGCACTGGTTTTTATATTGAAACACCGCGTTTGAAGCTGATTTTACCGCATATGGATTATGTGGAGGAGATTCAAGCCGCCAAGGAAGCCGTCTGGGATCAACTCCAGCTATGGATGAGTTGGTCATTCGATGACGCTAAAAACATCGAGTCCACAAAAGCGTTCATCAGGGCGCAATCGGATTTTGCCAGTCGTGATTTTTCATTGATCGGACTGGATAAGGAAACGGGCCGCTTTGCTGTTTCGACAGGCCTCAATAAGGAAAAAGACGCTGGTCCCGACGCATATCACACGGGCTATTGGGTAGCACCCGAATTTTTAGGGCGCGGCTATGCAACCGAGAGCACGCTTGGCGTGCTGCATTATGCGTTTCAAGCGGGCGGTGCCAAAGAAGTGCATATCAACTATTATCAGGACAATGAAAAAAGCCGCCGCGTTATTGAGAAATGCGGCTTTACCTACATGGATACGGACACACTCGGCGCTGTACGTCCCTTGGATGGCACAGCTTTGGATAAGCACAACTATGTGATGCGCGACCCTGCGCTCCTGCCGCCTCTTGCGGTCAGTTGGAATATCCCTGACGGTCTTAAACGTCCAGCGTGATCATACACGGGATATGGTCCGATGGCTTCTCCCAGTCTCGCGCCTCGGGGAACGTCTCATACGCACTTAGATCCTTGGCAAGCGGCGGTGTCACCCAGAGATGGTCGAGCCTACGCCCGCGATTGGAGGCCTTCCAATCCTTGTTGCGGTAGGACCACCACGTATAGGTTTTTTCCTCCATCGGAATAAATTTTCGTGCGGCATCCGTCCAGTCCAGTGACCCGAGCATTTTCTCAAGCCGTATTGTTTCATCAGGCGTGTGGGATACCACATTCAAAAGCTGCTTATGCGACCAGACATCATGTTCAAAAGGGGCAATATTGAAGTCACCCACAGCGACAAGCTTATCTTTTGCCGTGTAATTATCGGCAAACCAGCGCGCCATCTCATCAACGAAATCCAGCTTATGGGCGTATTTATCATTAATGTTCACGTCCGGCTCATCGCCGCCAGCCGGGATATAGAGATTATGTACTTCGAACCCGTCAAATTGTGCGGCGACATGGCGGCAATCTTCGCGTCCCACGCGGTGGTGGACACAAGTATCGGTAAAGGGGAGCTTGGAAATGATCGCAACCCCGTTATAGGACTTCATCCCGTGAACATGGATATGTTTGTAGCCCGCCGCACGTATATCTTCATAGGGAAAGAATTCGTCAGGGCATTTCGTTTCCTGCAAACACAAAATATCTGGCTGCCAGGTTTCCAAGAGTTTCAGGACGATTGGAAGGCGCAGGCGGACCGAGTTAATGTTCCATGTGGCGATTTTTACCATTGTATATGCGAAGCTCCGTTTTCAAAAAGGAAGAACCAGAAGTAACCGACAATCAAGGCGGGGACAGCCGTATAGAGTGTTGCGAGAATGGCTGCTTTTGGTGCCAATGCAAGGGCAGGGAACAGCGCGTCGCCGTCATTGCTGATGGCATTGCCCAATTGCGCCGATAACGGAATCATGCCCTGTAGATATAAAGAGGTCACGATAATCTGCGGACCGCATCCCGGCACAAAACCGACCAACACACCGATCAAGGGCATCAAAGGTTGCCAGACTTCGAAGAAGCCCTTCAAATCAAACCCTGTAAAATGCAGAAACAGATTGTAGGACAGAAACGCCGTAATCACCCAAACCGTCACGAAGTTTGTGTCAATCATTACCCGTTCCAGATGGATGCGCCAGCCGTGCAAATCCGTTCGTTTTCCCGACAGGTTACTTTGCGAAGGTCCCGCATTCCGCGAACAAGCCCAAACAAGCACGCATAAAAGTGCGCCGATCACACCAATCCACTCAGTGGGGGAATAGGATGAAAGCGGGCCGAACCATTGGTCTGTATCCGCCTGAAAGGCAGCGCCTATCCCCAGTATCAGCCCGGGGATCATCCAGAACGCCCAAGGATAATAGAAAAAACGGATATGCGGATTGGGCTCGAAAGATTTGACGAGACGGTCATTACATGGATTTTCAGGCCGCAGAAAATCTTTCCCATGCAGAAAATGCACTAGATACCCCATAAAATTCCCTGAGATGAAACACACGAGATAGACAAGGGCCGCTTTTTCCGGGGCTTGCGCAAGAAGAAGGAAAGCCGCATCCCCCATGGTCGCACACAAAACGGATACGACGGCAGCAAAGCTGAGATTCCCTGTCACATATTGCGTGATCACGATGATTGCCCCGCCACATCCGGGCATCGCGCCCATAATGGCGGCGATGGGAATTTCCCATTGACTGTATTTCTTCAGCCATTCACTGGTATTGAGCTTAAAGGCGTATTCAGCGACATAGAAAATCAGCAATGTAATCGCTACGAATGACGAGACCTGAATATACGCACTGGCAAGTGTTTCCCGAAAGATGTCGCGGAGAGCTATCGGACCTGCAAAAGTAAAGGCTAGGAGCAAAGACAGAATGACGAAGCGCAGCTCACGACTTCCCGACGGTCCTTTGCGCCGTTCATCGAAAAATTGCGACGGTTTGAGAGCCTCAATATTCAAAATATACCGCCTTTAAAAGGGCAGACCGCCCAGTCCGCCTAATGCACCGGCAGGTAAGCCCATATCCTTCATGGCTTTTTCAGTTTCTGTCGCCATTTTGGCATCAGCCTTGGCGCGCGCGTCGTTCATCGCAGCGATCACGAGATCCTCAAGCATCTCTTTTTCGTCCTTATCGACCAGCGAGGGATCAATGGTGAGGGCTTTGACGATTCCCTTGCAGGTCATTGTGACTTTGACCATACCGCCGCCTGAGGCACCATCCACCTCAACATCTGCGAGCTGCTCTTGCAGGTCAGCCATTTTCTTTTGCATGGCTTGCGCCTTTTGCATCATTTGCGCCATGTTGAACATGTCGTTTTCTCCTTCATATTGTATTGATCTTACAGAAGTTCGGTACCCGGAAAGGTCTTCATCACTGCGGACACCAGCGGGTCATTCAAAAGCTTTTCATGGGCCAGACGCTGTTGCTCCTCGCGCACACTGCGCAATGTCGGCTTGGCATCTTCTTTTTTGCCGATCGTAATGACCCAGCGTTTTCCGGGCGTCAGATTATTCAAGGCACTCGTTAACTGTCCCGAAAGCTCGCGGGGGGCGTCATCCGTCAGGGCGACCGCCATTGCCGTCCCCTTTATCGAAATCGGCATCACATACTGATCAATCGATGAAGCAAGAATCATCGAACCGTTCGCCTCTAAGAGCGCAACAATATCTTCCAGCGTATCCAGATTGCCGTTGGCAATTTGTGCGACAGGAGCAGTTTCAGGGGCGGATGCTGTTTGTACCGCCGTACGGGGCGTACCGCTCATGGATGTACTGACCGACGAGGAGGCACGTGCCCCTACGCCCGAAGACGTACTTCCCACCGAGCGCGACGCACCAGCAGTGCCACCCTCTTCGGTCAGTTTTTTGACCAAGTCGGCAGGATCAGGCAGCGTTGTCGCATAGCAAAGCCGGATGAGAACCATCTCAAGTACGGCTTGGGGCATCGAAGAAGAGACCGCCTCGCCTGTCCCTTTAAGAAGGATCTGCCAGGCGCGCCCTAATGCAGGAATATTCAATTCCGCACTTAAGGCAGACGCCTTCAAAAGATCGTCCTCAGCCATATTGGGTGCCACCGTACGCTTGGCTTGCGGGGCGGCTTTAAGTTTTGTCAGAAGGTGTACGGCCTCACTCATATCCTGAATGAGCGTTAAAGGGTCCGTCCCGCGATCATAAAGATCGGAGGCCAGCTTTAATGTCGCCTCAACGTCTCCGCCCATCGCATGTTCCAGAAGATCAAGCGCACGGCGCGCCTCATTCAGACCAAGCATTGAGCGCACAATATCCGTTTCCACCTTACCCTGTCCCAAGGCAATGGCTTGGTCCAGAAGGCTCAACCCGTCACGCACCGAACCATCAGCGGCTTGGGCAATCATCTGCATGGCTTCGGGTTCTGTCCCAGCCTTTTCCAGCGCGGCAATATTGGTGTAATGGGTAGCCAACTCATCGACGGAAACACGTCGCAAATCAAAACGCTGACAGCGCGAGAGAATCGTGATCGGGACCTTGCGAATCTCGGTGGTCGCAAAAATAAACTTCACATGGGGCGGCGGCTCTTCAAGCGTTTTGAGAAGCGCGTTAAAGGCGCTTGTCGAGAGCATGTGCACTTCATCGATAATATAGACCTTGTAACGGGCCTCGACGGGCGCATAGCGCACACCTTCGATAATCTCGCGGATATCGTTAACCCCTGTGCGCGAGGCCGCATCCATCTCAATGACATCGGGGTGACGGTCTTCGGTAATAGCGCGGCAAAGAGCACAATCATCTGTCGGGCCTGTTGTCGGGCCGGATTTTCCGTCGGGGCCGGTATAGTTAATGGCCTTGGCAATAATGCGCGCCGTTGTCGTTTTCCCTGTCCCGCGAATACCCGTGAGCATAAAGGCATGGGCAATGCGTCCCGACTCAATGGCATTGGACAAGGTGCGAACCAGCGCATCCTGTCCGATCAGTTCGGAAAAATTGGACGGACGGTATTTACGCGCCAGAACGCGGTATTCAGCCGCGGGCGCGTCAGGTGTTTCTATATCGGGTGAAGACTCAGCCATACCCTATTGTTCTAGCGCGTGAGAGCACTTTCGACAAGGCTTAGAGATAGGGGGAAGGGGTGCTTGTCCCCAAGGGGAACAAAGAAAAGGAAGCCGGACACGACCCGGAATATTCGTTGCGGCTGCTTCCTCTCGGACCTGACCGGATTGGCGAGGCTTCCGCCCGCGCCGACTTCCCGCCTGAGGTTTTAGACGGGACGTCAAGAAAATGCAAGTTTTGTCTAGTGACGGGTATAAAGAGCCATTCCTGCCAATGCCTGCATTTTGGCATGGACGGGAATTTCCGAGGCGGCGTGGCGCTCTTCTGGTAAAACCATCGGGAAACCGAATCTGTTGTAGTGAACCATTTTCTCTCTCCTTATGGACGCGTTTGAACCCAAACAGCCGAGGATGGAGAAAATTCCATGTGGTCAGATCAAAAAGTGATTTTCATGAGGAAAAAGAAAGGGGATGCGGATTTTTGCAACAAAATCTCCGCAACAAAAAAGCGCCTGAAGAGACGCTTTCGAAATGGTCAGTCGTTTGTTTCGGTCATTGCGGACCCTGCCAGTGCCTGCATCTTCGAGTGAGGAACAATCTCCCTCGCCTTCAGCTCATCAGCGCGTGCAGGACGGCGTACTGTGCGGTCAGCAGATTTTGCAGACTTTTCTTTATGTACGTCCGGAAAGCCGAATTTATTATATCCGTCCATGTTTTTCTCCTTCATAAGATCAATATAATCGAAAAACGTGACAAATACCTTAAAAATTCCAGTCACTTAGAGAAATATTTTATTGTGCGGTGCGGGAACTATCCGATTCGCGTAAGCCGCCCGTGTGTCGCCAACCGTAACAAACTTCCTTGTAGCTATGAGGGCCAAGCTCGCGCATCTGTTTTCCGATACGTTGCCCGCCCATTTTCTCGTAAAAACCGATCGCATTTTTGTTCTTTTCCAAAACCCAAAGGCAAAGCGATGTATGTTTCCGCTCTTTCAGACGCAAAGCCGCTTTCTGCATGAGCGCCCTGCCCACACCCTGCCCCCAGAAATTGCGGATGATATAAAGCCCGTAAATCTCCGATGAATAAAGCGGGCGGATCGCCGAATTACCGGGCGGGTTGGTTTTGACAGTCCCGAAAGAGACAAAGCCGACAGGATGATTGGCAACATAAGCAATCCAGACCTCCATATCGGGATCTTTCATCCACTCTGTCCATTGGCTTTCGCGCATTTCTGCCGTCACACTTTGCACATAGTCGGCATCAACAATGCCGTCATATGAGCCGTGCCAACCCTCGACATGTAAAACGCCGAGAATTCCCGCTTCTTTCTCGCTTGCCTGATAAATCTCAATCGTGCTCATGACCATTTAGATACAATGCAATCTATGATTAAACAATCTTTTACATATTTTGCATAAAGTGAGGGGACTTCAAGAAAACAAAAAAAGAGAGCTTGCTATGCCAGATCAAACTCAAGATACACAAATCCAGTTAAAAGACGCCTTTATCGGGGCATGCGCCACGGAAGTTGTCGGAAGCGTACTGGATGGACAACGCGTTCAGCCGAATACAGCGGCCCGTATGGTGGATGTCGCCATTCGTGATCTGGAAGCCTATAATGACGGCGCCCACTTTGATGAAGATGGAGAGTTGAACATTGAAACACTGGGCAGCAAATCCTGTCCGTGGACAGCCAATTACTTCTCATTCGGACGTGATGAGCAGGAGCTCACCGCCCAAGAACAAATCAACGAGCTGGGCATCCAGCGCGATCAGGGCATGAATGCCATTATGACAGGGCCAACCGGCACTTAACTTTCTGTTCTGTAATTGGGAGCTTCGGCGGTGATGGTAACATCATGGACGTGGCTTTCGCGATATCCGGCCGAGGTCATTTGCATGAACTCGGCTTTTTCTTTCATATCATTGATGGTTCCGCAGCCCGTATAACCCATCGAGGCACGAAGCCCGCCGACCAACTGGTGCACAACAGCCCCGATTGCTCCCTTGTAGGGAACACGGCCTTCAATACCCTCAGGCACAAGCTTTTGCGCTTCCGTCACATTCCCTTGGAAGTAACGGTCGGCAGACCCGCGTGTCATAGCCCCGACAGAGCCCATACCGCGATAGGTTTTGTAGGATCGGCCCTGATACAAGATCACTTCACCAGGAGCCTCATCCGTTCCTGCAAACATCGAACCCAACATGGCGCAATCCGCACCTGCGGCAATCGCTTTTGCCAAATCACCCGAATATTTGATACCGCCATCGGCAATTACAGGTGTTTTCGATTTCTTACAGGCTTGTGCGACATCCTGAATAGCGGTGAGTTGCGGAACACCGACACCTGCCACAACGCGTGTCGTACAGATCGAACCCGGGCCGATCCCCACTTTTACGGCATCAACACCTGCCTGAATAAGCGCCTCGGCAGCCGAACCTGTCGCGATATTGCCACCGATAATTTGCAAGGATTTGGAGAGTTTACGCACCGAACGCACGGTTTCCAGAACATTGGTGGAATGACCGTGTGCCGTATCAACAACAAGAATATCAAGGCCTGCCTCAACCATGGCTTCAGCACGCTCATAGGCGCTCATGCCAGTACCCACTGCCGCACCGACCAGAAGTCTGCCATCGGCATCTTTCGACGCGTTCGGAAACAGGCGTGATTTTTCAATGTCTTTGACTGTCATGAGACCAATGCAATTATAGGCATCGTCAACAATCAGCAGTTTTTCAATACGGTGTTTATGCAGAAGCTTTTTGGCTTCCTCCTTGGAAACGGTCCGTGTCACCGTCACCAAATTATCCGCAGTCATCAGTTCTTTGACAGGCGTATCGGGATTTTCGGCAAAGCGCACATCTCGGTTGGTCAGAATACCCAACAGCTTGCCGCTGTCTTCGGTCACAGGAATACCCGAGATATTATTTTGCTCCATCATCGTCAAAGCTTGCGAGAGCGGCGCATTGGGGCGGATCGTGATCGGATTAAGCACCATTCCGCTTTCAAAGCGTTTGACGCGGCGAACGTGCTCGGCCTGAAGGGCGACCGACATATTACGGTGAAGAACTCCCAAACCGCCATTTTGCGCCATAGCAATCGCCATTTCGGCCTCTGTCACTGTATCCATCGCCGAGGAGAGAATCGGGATATTCAACTCAATTTCACGTGTTACGCGTGTGCGCGTATCGGCGTCATTCGGATGAATGGAGGAAGCGGCAGGAAGCAGCAACACATCGTCAAATGTGAGGCCTGAACGGATTGTTTTCTGGGAAAGAGCCATGGGGTTTGCAAATCCTTCTTGTTACGTTTTCAAAAACGAAAGTAATTTGCAGCGCAGTTATAGCGGGTTTAGGACAAAAGTAAAGAGGGCTTTCGCCCTCTTCCCTGTCACTCGCATGTCATTTTACGTTCTGAGAGCGAATATTGTGTCAGCCCTGCTTCGCGACCAAACTGGTTAAAAGCGTCCTGTAAACTGGCACCTAAGTCCAGATGCTTATAACCCGTTGTTTCGGACACAAAATCGACAAGACTGTCCCATAATGCTTTCATTGTAATCTCCCTGTTTAACTCGGTTTTTTGTTCTATGAAAAACATTAGAGACAATTTGACCCCCTTTGAAAAGGAAATCTTGTGCTGCGCTGCCTCAATCGAAAGCGGCGACCGTGCCTGCCATGCGTCCCGTTCCGTTTAAGACATCAAACGCCTTACGAGCCGCATAATATGGGGAATGCCCTGCACGGCTTTGCTCATCCATCATGTCCACAAAGGCATAAGCCGCGATCCGATAACGACGGGTGGCCTCGTCGGTTTTACCAAAAGCCTTGGACAGGTGGAAATCAACACGCTCTGGTTCCGCGAGGTTAAAGGCCACCAGACGATCCAGCGCGCCTCTATACTGCTCGGCGGTTAAGCCTAAGGGCACATAAAGCTCAAGGTGCACACCCTCAATCTCAAGTTTTTCAGGCTCGGGGGGCGTGATATTTCCGGGCAGGAGGGGGCCACGGATCATCCAACGATCTTCAGGGGGAATGAAACGGACTTTGCCTGCTGCCAAATCCGTAAAGCCCTTCCAGATGGATGAAAATGTTGTCGAGAAGCGGTTCATTGAAAACTCCATGTTCTTTATCCTTTTCTAATTTTTATTTTTTACGAGAAAATCAGACCGTCTGCTATGCACCGTGCAGCAATTCTGTCACGCGTGGGCAACGGCTCATTCGAGTGCGGACAGTAAAGAACCCCGCCCCGTTCACGCACATCCGCCAGCGGATCGGCTGTCCCCATGAAAAAGCTGCGCAATTGACGCTCCATCCAATTTTGATGCTGATACGCTCCGATAGCGCGCAAATGGTCTTCACGCACCTGCAGATAGGCTTGGATATCTTCTTGCAGAGCATAGTCATCATCGCTCAGAGGGCCACGGCCTGTACCCGTCCACCCATCAAGGGCAAAAAAGTCCTTAAAGCCGTATGCAACCATATCGTCCACCCCTTTTACCTCTTGGTAAAGGCGTCCACCGAACAACTCTTCCCGAGAGTCGAAGGCAAAAGTAAACTCATCGCCGCAGCCGCTATAATCGCGGGTCGACCACCATTCCATATGCAAAAGATATTTCCGCCCCTCTTCCTTGGCGGCATTGCAACGCGCATTGACTGCCTTGGCGCTCAAGTGACCGTAATTTCCCATTAAACTCATTTGATCTCTCTCATTATTCGTATTTCGTAAAATCTTATAGAGAGGAAAAAGAATTACGTCAAAAGAAAAAACCGCCCTCCTGTTTCCAGAAAGGGCGGCTTTTATTAATCCGTTAAATGATCGGGTAAAATTACTCGATAATTTTGGCAACGACACCGGCGCCGACTGTACGACCGCCTTCGCGGATCGCAAAGCGCAGACCTTCGCTCATCGCGATCGGTGCAATCAGTGTCACTTCCAGATTGGCATTATCG
>JBFWMN010000015.1:0-30747 GCA_050251555.1 Pseudobdellovibrionaceae bacterium
ATACATGATCCGTGATTATGACGGTGATACGGCCACAGCCAAGCTGGATGTTAATGTCTCTGACGCTGACACGGTTCCGACAATCGACATGCATATCGAATATGTCGATGAAACGAACCTGCCGGGCGGCCCGATCATGCGCATGGGTAACTTCAATGCCGACTTCAAAGATGACGGCCCCGGCACATATGCGTTTAACGGTACTGTCATGGCGGTCAAGGATTCACTCGGCACGGCTCTGAACCTGACTTCAGGCGGCAAGGCTGTTGATGTTTCTGTCACGGCAACCCTGATTACGGGGACAAGCTCTGACGGTCGTACGATCTTTACAGCCACACTTGACCCGAATACAGGCAAGTATGTCTTTAACCTGTTCGACACAATCGATCACCCTGATGCAAGCAACCCGAACGATGTCATCTGGCTGAAATTCGGCGTTGACGGTATCGATGCCGATGGTGACCGCGCTTCGACATTCCTGCAGATCGACGTGGCTGATGATGGCCCCGTTGCGCATGACGATGTCAATGCAACGGTCAACACATCCGTTTCGGGCAATGTTCTTAACAATGACGAATTGTCACAAGACGCTCCGACTCCGGTGATTAAAGTCTCCTTCAACGGTACGGACTATGCAGTGAATGCAACGGGTTCGACAACTGTTCAGGGTGTTTATGGAACATTGGTGATCAAAGCTGACGGATCTTACACCTACACCTCGAAAAATACGGGTGTCGGTACAGACCACTTCACATACATGATCCGCGACTATGACGGTGACACATCAACCGCCAAACTGGACCTGTCCGTTGGCGACCTTGATACGACCCCGACTATTCAGGATTCAACATGCACAACAGATGAAACCTATCTGTGGGCCGGTTCGCCCTCAGGCGGTGTCATCGATATCACCAATACAATCGTGGCTGACTTCAAAGCCGATGGACCCGGAACATTCAAGTTCACAGGTACATCCGGTGTCAGCGGCTCAGTTGCCGGTGGATCACTGACCTCGCACGGTCAGGCGGTGTCGTTCCAGATTACCGATACAACCATTAAGGCGGTATCGGCTGACGGTCGCACAATCTTCGAAACAGTCCTGAATCCTTCAACAGGTCAGTACAACACGAAGGTTTACGACACGATCGACCACGCTGACGGCACGAACATGAACGACCTGATCACCTTCAATTTCGGTGTGATGGCGACAGATTCTGACGGTGATTCAGCCACAGGCAAAATCATTCTGAACATCTATGACGATGCCCCGATTGCCCAAGATGACGGTTCGACAGTTGTGAACACATCTGTTTCCGGTAACGTCCTGACAAACGATTATGTCTCTCAGGATGAACCAACACCTGTTATCCGTGTGAACTTCAACGGTACGAACTACAATGTTCCTGCCACGGGTTCTGCCACGATCCAAGGTGTTTACGGGACATTGGTGATCAAGGCTGATGGATCTTACACCTACACGTCCAAAAATACGGGCACGGGTGTTGATCACTTCACCTACACAATCCGTGACTATGACGGTGACACATCGACTGCCAAACTGGATCTGGCGGTCAATGACATCGACACGACACCGATTGCCACACAGGCCAACAACATGGTTGATGAAACCAACATGCACTCTGTCTCTGGCACAGTGAGTGTTGATTACAAAGCCGATGGCCCGGGAACGGTGTCTGCAACATCTGCCGGCAGCTTCTCTTCGGACGGCTCTCTGCTGGGTGGCGCACTGACCTCAAAAGGTCAAGCTGTCACAGTTTCCTTGTCGGGTAACACCTACACAGGGACAGCAGGCGGACGCGAGATCTTCACGCTGGTTATCAATGCAAACGGTTCATACACCTTCACGCAGAAAGACCAACTGGATCATGCTGATGGTGCTAACCCGAATGACGTGATCAACCTGCATTTCGGTTACAAGGCGACAGATTCCGATGGTGACGTTGCCAACTCGCAAATCAATATTGCGGTCAAAGACGATGCGCCTGTCGCCCATGATGACAGCGCTTCGATCCCGAATGGCGCAAACAGCGTGACCGGCAATGTTCTGACCAACGATACGGTTGGTTATGACGAACCTGGTAAAGTGATTAAAGTGACCTTCAATGGCACGGATCACACCGTATCAGCCTCTGGCAATACAACGATTGTCGGTGCGCATGGCACGCTGGTGATCAATGCCAACGGTGCTTACACCTACACGTCTGCCAATGCCTCAACAGGCACGGATCAGTTCACATACATGATGCGTGACAATGACGGTGATACATCGACAGCGAACCTCAACCTGACAGTCGGCGACGTTGATACGACACCGATTGCGACACAGGAAAATGCAATGGTTGACGAAACCAACATGCATTCTGTTTCCGGTACGGTTGATGTGGACTACAAAGCCGATGGCCCAGGGACGGTTTCTGCAACATCTGCAGGCAGCTTCTCCTCGGACGGCTCTCTGCTGGGTGGCGCACTGACTTCGAAAGGTCAGTCGGTTAGTGTATCTCTGTCGGGTAACACCTACACGGGTACGGCAGGCGGACGCACGGTCTTTACGCTGCAAATCAACTCTGACGGGACTTACACCTTCAATCAGTTGGATCAACTGGATCACGCTGACAAGAATAACCCGAATGACGTGATCAACCTGCATTTCGGCTACAAAGCAACGGATACGGACGGCGACACAGCCACATCCACGATCAATATTGCGGTCAAGGATGATGCGCCTGTCGCCCATGATGACAGTGCTTCGATCCCGAATGGATCTAACAGCGTCAACGGCAATGTTCTGACCAATGACTCGTCAGGTTTCGATGATAATGCCACAGTGATCAGAGTGTCCTTTAACGGTACGGATTACACCGTGCCGTCATCGGGAACACGCACGATTACAGGTGATCACGGAACGCTGGTCATTAAGGCTGACGGTTCGTTTACTTACACATCTGCCAATGCCTCGACAGGTACGGATCACTTCACATACATGATCCAAGATCATGACGGTGATATGGCCCAAGCCAATCTGGATCTGACAGTGGGTGACCTTGATACGACCCCGACAGTACAGAACTCGATCTGCACAACGGATGAGACATATCTCTGGAGTGGTTCACCTTCAGCGGGCGTGATTGAGCTGACGAACACAATCGTTGCAGACTTTAAAGCTGACGGCCCCGGAACATTCAAGTTCAATGGCGGCTCAAGCGTAGCTGGCTCTGTTGCAGGCGGTTCACTGACATCGCACGGTCAGGCAGTGACCTTCCAGATCACAAACACAACCATCAAGGCTGTGTCTGCTGATGGTCGCACGATCTTTGAAACGACACTCAACGCCAATACGGGTGAGTATCGCACACAGGTCTATGACACGATCGACCATGCTGACGGCAACAACACAAACGACCTGATCACCTTCAATTTTGGTGTGACAGTGACGGATTCTGACGGTGACAGCGCAAACGCAAATGTCATTCTTGAAATCTATGACGATGCCCCGATTGCAGTCGATGATGGCGGCAACACGGTCAACGGCACGATTTCGGGTAACGTCATGGTCAATGACTATGTGTCTCAGGATGATGCGACAATCGTGACCAAAGTCTCGTTCAACGGTACGGATTACTCTGTTCCTGCCACAGGCACACGCACGGTGGGCGGTGTTTACGGGACATTGGTGATCAAGGCTGACGGATCTTACACCTACACCTCGAAAAACACGGCGACCGGTGTCGATAACTTCACCTACACGATCCGTGACTATGATGGTGACACGTCAACAGCCAAGCTTGGCTTTGCGGTCAACGATATCGATACCACCCCGATTGCCACAAATGCGGCAGGTTCTGTTGATGAGACAGCCACACGCACATATAACGGCACGGTCAATGTCGACTATCAGGCTGATGGCGTAGGTACGGTTATGCCGACAAATGCGTCCAGCTTTAATGCGACGGGCTCTCTGCTTGGCGGTGCGCTGACATCGAAAGGTCAGGCTGTGACAGTCTCCTTGTCAGGTGACACCTACACAGGTATGGCTGGCGGACGCGAAGTCTTTACGCTGAAGATCAACTCTGACAGCACCTACACCTTCACACTGAAAGATCAGTTGGATCATGCAGACGGGTCAAACGCGAATGATGTGATCAATCTGGCCTTCGGCTACAAGGCGGTCGATACGGACGGTGATACGGCCTCTGCGACAATCACGATTGCTGTGAAGGACGACGTTCCTGTCGCACGTGATGACACAGGCAATATCCCGCACGGTGCAACAAGCACAACAGGTAATGTTCTTGCCAACGACTCGACAGGTTTCGACGAAGGTATCGTTGTTTCCAAGGTCAATTTCGGTGGATCGGATCATGCCGTTGCGGCTTCGGGCACAACGACCATTCAGGGCACATACGGTACGCTCGTGATCAAGGCTGACGGGTCTTACACCTACACAACCAAGAACACGGCAACCGGTACGGACCACTTCACCTACACGATCCACGATCATGATGGTGATGCGGCAACCGCCAACCTGAACCTGACTGTTCAGGATACGGATGCCACGCCGACAATCACAACAACCGTTTGTACAACGGATGAGACATTCCTCTGGGCCGGTTCGCCCTCAGGCGGTGTCATTTCCTTGACCAACACGGCGCATGTGGATTACGGCGGAGACGGCCCCGGAACATTGGCCTTCACAGGCAGCTTCCAGGCAGTCGGTTCGCTGAAAAACAACGCGCTGACATCTGACGGTTACCCAATCAATGTCAACGTGACAGCCAACAGCGTAACAGGTACGTCTTCGGATGGTCGCACGATCTTCACGATCTCACTGAACCAGTCGACAGGTGCCTACTCTATCCGTGTCTTCGATACGCTGGATCATGCAGACGGCAACAACATGAACGACCTGATCACCTTCAATATCGGTATCAAGGCAACGGACGCTGACGGCGATGTCGGAACAGGTACGGTTGTTCTTGAAGTCTACGACGATGCGCCGATTGCGATTAATGACGGTGTTGGTGCTGTCTCGCCTAATCAGGGACGTGTCGACGGTAACGTCTTTACCAACGACTATGTCTCGGTTGAAGGTCAGAAATTGACCAGCATCCGTTGGGGCAGCACGGCTAACCACTCTGTCGGTACTGCAGGTTTTGCGCTGCTGGGCCTGTACGGAACGCTGTATATTTATAACAACGGTCAGTACACCTACATCGCTAAGAACACGGGGCAGGGCACAGATACGTTCACCTACACAGTCACAGACGGTGACGGTGATATCGCGACAGCCCAGCTCTCTGTTCTGGTTCAGAACGGCGGTGCGTCAACATTGTCCTCGACATCTTTTGCACCAACCACATCCAATGTGAGCGGTTCGGAATTTGTTGCTGATGATGATATGACATCCAGCTCCAGCAATGCCCATCAAACACAGGGCCTGAGCTCGTCCGATCCGACAGCCATGGACTCTTCGGAAGTTCTGCACCATGACTTCTTGGTACAGCCTGAAGGTCGCACAGTGATTGCCGGAACCAATGCCGCCGATACGATCCAAGGCTCCGCCGAGGATGAGGTGATCGAAGGCAAGGGCGGTTCGGATAATATCCACGCCGGTGACGGAAATGATGTTGTCTATGGCGGTGCCGGTAACGATGTCATCTACGGTGATGACGGTGCCGATATCATCTATGACGGTGCGGGTGCCGATATCGTCCACGGTGGCGCAGGCGATGACATTCTTGTTGTCGGCGGCAAAGCCGAAGGCGAAACGGGACTTGATGGTGCCAACGACCTTTGGGGTGACGGCGGAGCAGATACGTTCCTCTTCGCTCAAGGTTCGCAGATTGGTACGAACACCATCCACGATTTCAGCACGGCTGAAGGTGATGTTGTCGACCTGTCCGACTTCCTGCACAACTACGATCCTGTAACGCAATCGATCGATGCCTTCGTCTTCCAACGCGAAACGTCTGAAGGTACGGTTATTTCGGTTGATGTGAACGGTTCAGGCGATGCAGCGAAAGCCGTTGATATTGTGGTGCTGGACAACGTCCACGGTCACGATATCGAGGATCTCGTTCTGAATGCCCAGAAAGTTCAGGACGCCGCCTAAGGCTTGACGATATAAGGAATCAGTTGAACGCCCCTTCCTCAAAAAAAGGGGCGTTTCACATAGGCAGGGAAAAAGGTGTGGCAAAACTGCACTACATGCATCGGGGCAATGTTTTTACAAAGACTTAGCCCTTGCTTTGAAAACGCAAAAGCGTCATAAGTAGAGTTGAGGAATATTATCAAAACTAAGACTTTCCCATTTCTTCATGTGTCTGGAAGTCTTGGATCTCGCGGAGGAGAATAGAATTATGTTGAAAGCAACACAAACGCTACGTTTGCTGGCCTGCACTGCACTGTTGAGCGGCGGTTTTGCCGCCTCGGCAATGGCTCAGGCTCAACATGAAGGTGAAGCTCAGATCGATACGCTGACCGAAGCGGTTTCGATCGGTGTGGAAACAAACCCATCTTCCGGTGTTGTTGAAAATAACCGCCGCGCCACAGCCGAAGAACTGGAACAGGCCCGTGCCCTTTATTATCCTTCAATTGATGCTCAGGGTGATGCCGGTTATGAGTCCACCGATAACATCAATACACGCGGAGGCGGTGATGACTGGAGAACGCTGGATCGTTACCAAGTCGGTGTCACGCTGACGCAAATGCTGTTTGACGGCTTTGAAACATATTATGAGAACGAGCGTCAGACCCAGCGTGTTCGTTCTGCTGCCCACCGTGTTCGTGAAAATTCCGAATTTACCGGTCTGGATATTGTTGAAGCCTATCTTGATGTCGTACGCCAGCGCGAACTTCTCAAAATTGCGCGCGATAACGTTGCCCAGCACGTGGACATCATGGGTCAGATCGAAGATGGCGCCAATGCCGGTCGTTCGACCGATGCCGACGTTGAGCAGGTTCGCGCCCGTCTGGCTGCTGCCCGCGCTAACGAGGCCAATGTCACGGAATCCTTGCGCACGGCAGAAGCCGCTTTCAACGCACAAGTCGGCGATATGCCCGGTAACCTGAAAGTGCCTGTTGCCCCGATTGACCGTCTCGAGGAAAATGTTGATGAGGAAGTCAAGCAAACGCTGACACATTCTCCGACCCTTGATATTTACGAAGCTGACGTCAATGTTGCCGAGGCTGAATATAAAGGCACACGTTCCACCTATTATCCGCAATTTGATCTGCAATTGCAGGGTCAGCAAGGAAATGACCTTGGCGGTGTGGAAGGCAATGAGCGCTCCGCGTCGGCTCTGGTTCTGATGAACTGGAACCTGTTCCGCGGTGGTGGTGATAAAGCCCGTGAGCGTGAGCTGGTATACCGTCACGCCCAATCCAAAGAGCAGCGCAATGATGCCGCACGTTCGGTTGAAAATGATGTGCGCCAGACATGGGCTTCGATGGTTTCTGCCAAAGAACGCGCCAAGCAATTTACCAATCAGGCTTCAGCCAACGAACAGGTTGTTCTGGCTTATAAAGACCAGTTTGATCTTGACCGTCGTACATTGCTCGACGTTCTGGATGCACAGAACGAATTATTCGTCTCTCGCTCCAATGCGATCAACAACCAAATCCTTGAAATGTTTGCCGTTTATCGCCTTCTGGCGCTGAAAGGCGAACTGCTTCCTGCACTCGACGTTGCCTATCAGGCAGAAGTAGACCCGCAGGACTAAAAATGATATCCTGATCAGGACCTTTTATCCTTTCTGATCAGGACTTCACCTTCATGTCAAAAAAAGAAAACGACGATTCTACCGTCAGCGATGTTGATGGCCCGTACAGCGACGGGACATCGCAGAAACCTTCGCGTTCCATGAAAAAGGCTGCGGATGCCCCGCATGCCGACATGGGTGATGATATGGATTTAAGCGATGATCCGAGTGCGATTGCCGCGCATAATATTCCCACCGATGCATGGCCTTTAGAAGCCGACCGTCTCGCTGTGCAAGATCCGCTTATTGAGTGTTTGCGCATTATGGCGGGTCATTACGGACGTCGTACCAGCAAAAACGCATTGATTGCAGGCTTGCCGATCCCGCAAAGCGGTATCACGCCCTCTCTTTTCATCCGTGCGGCAGCCCGTGTTGATATGCACGCAAAACTTGCCGAAAAAAGCCTTGAGGCTCTGGCAATTGCCCCGAACCTGCCTTGCATTCTGACACTTGAAGGCAATCAGGCCTGTATTTTGTGGGATATCGTATATCCGAAAAAAGGCGAGCCGACCAAAGAGCCCGGCAAAGCTGTTGAGCTGCATGAGAAAACCGCCTTTATCGTTCAGTTCCCTGAAACCGAGGACGAGAAAAAGAAAATCACGCTCGAGAAAATGCGCCAGATCTATACGGATTATGCGCTGTTCGTGCGTCCCGTGGCCCGTACCGATGACCGTGCAGGCCCTGCCGAAATTGATACGGCCCGCGACTGGTTCTGGGGGACGATTAAAGAAAACTGGAAAATTTATCGTGAGGTGATTGCCGGTTCTGCAATGATCAACATGTTCGCGCTGGCAACGACGCTTTTCACGATGAATGTGTATGACCGCGTTATTCCGAACCAAGCTTTTGAAACCCTGTGGGTTCTGGCGCTTGGCGTGTTCACCGTCTTTATTTTTGATTTTACGCTGAAAAACCTGCGCGCCATGTTCCTGGATGCGGCGGGCCGTAGAGCTGACGTCAAAATCTCGGGTCAGTTGTTTGAGCAAATGCTCGGTATGCAGCTTGCCGCACGGCCCTCAAGCGCGGGGGTTCTGGCAGCCAATATGCGCGAATTTGAAACGATCCGGGACTTCTTTACATCTGTGACGATGGCAGCGCTTCTGGATCTGCCCTTTACGCTCTTCTTCCTCGTCATTATTGCGGTTATCGGCGGCCCGATTGTTTTCGTGCCTCTGGTTGCCATTCCGCTGGTTGCTGCGGGCGGCTGGCTTTTGCAAAAGCCGATGCGTGCCGTCGTCAAAGCGTCTCTTCATGAGAGTGCGCTGAAAAACGCGCTGCTTTTCGAAACCATTACGGGTCTTGAAGCCATTAAAACGCAGGCCGCCGAAGGGCATATCCAGCGCAAATGGGAAGAGCTGACAGAAAAAGCTTCGATGACATCAATCAAGTCGCGTCGCGTGTCTTCTTTTGCCCTGAACTATTCGGTTCTCGTTCAGCAATTTACCAGTGTCGCCATTGTGATTGTCGGAGTTTACTTGATCTCCGAAGGCATGCTGACCATGGGGGGATTGATTGCCTCTGTGATGTTGTCGGCACGTGCGATGGCACCTTTGTCACAATTGGCGGGTCTTCTGACACGTTTTAACCAGACATGGCAGTCCTACAAACAACTCGAAGAATTGATGAAGCGCCCGGTTGAGCGTCCTGCTGGCAAGCATTTCATCTCTCTCAATCATGTGCGTGGTCGCATCGAGTTCCGTGATGTTGTCTTCCGTTATCCCGGGCAAACCCGCCCCGCACTGCAAAGTCTGACCTTTGCGGTTGAGCCGGGCGACAAGGTCGGAATTATCGGTGCCGTGGGCTCAGGGAAAACGACGATTGAGCGTTTGCTGCTTAATCTCTATCAGCCTGAAAGCGGTGCGGTTCTGTTGGACGGGACGGATGTCCGCCAGATTGATCCAGGTGATCTCCGTCGCAATATCGGCGGAGTGCAGCAGGGTGAGCAGCTATTCTTCGGTTCTGTGCGTGAAAATATCACGATGGGCCATGAAACAGCGCCTGACCGAGCCGTCTTGCGTGCTGCCGAACTGGCAGGTGTGATGGAATTTTTACGTGATACCGAAACAGGTCTGGATACCCAAGTCGGTGAACGCGGTGAGGCCTTGTCAGGTGGTCAACGCCAGTCCGTGGCGATTGCCCGCGCCCTTCTGTACGATCCCCCCGTTCTGGTTCTTGACGAACCGACTGCATCCATGGACCCTGCGTCTGAAAACAGATTGCGCAAGCGTCTTCATAAGATTGCCGAGAACAAGACTGTGCTGCTGATCACACACAAAGGTGCAATGCTGTCTCTTGTGAACAAGCTCATTCTGATCGATCGCGGCCGCCTGATTGCCTACGGCCCCAAAGACGAGGTCATCCGCAACCTGCAGGCCCGCCAGTACGGTACCGAAGCCGAGCGTACAGATATTTAAGGGAATTGGATAAATGGCTGAGAATAAAAACACCAAACCGAAAAAGGACAATATCCCGACCATGGAAGAGGGGGAAACCGTCACCATGGATCTGAGCGTCAATAAGACCGAAGATTGGGAAAAAATCCGTATGGGCTGGGCCAAGCGTCAGGTTGAAAAACTGCAGGCCCACGCCGAACGCACTTTTGTCGTGGATGAGGATATTCCGATGAGCGCGCATATGACGCTCGTCATTATCACATTGTTCTTCATATTCTTTATTTTCTGGGCCTCTTTTGCCGAGATGGATGAAGTGACACGCGGTTTCGGTAAGGTTATTCCCTCATCCGAATTGCAGGAAGTGGCCTCTCTTGAGCCAGGTATTGTCGATGAGTTTATGGTGCGAAAAGGCGACCGCGTGAAACAGGGGCAGGTCCTTGTACGCCTGCGCGATGTGGCGGCAACGTCCGATTTGGAAACGAACGAAGCGCGCTATCTCGGTCTTCAGGCTGCGATTACGCGATTGAAAGCTGAAGTCGACGGTGCTGCAACGGTTGAATTTACCGAGGACGTGCAAAAAGGTGCCCCGAAATCGGTGCGCGAGCAGTTGAATACGTTCCGCACGAATAAGCGCCAGCTTGAAGAGCAGAAAATGGTTCTCGAAAGCCAGTTGGCGCAGCGTCGGCAGGAAATCAACGAGGCCCAGCAGCGCGCCTCTGACTTGAGCCGTACCATTGCCCTTTCCAGACAGGAAAAAAGCATGATTGAGCCGCTTGTGAAACGGGGCTCCGCACCGCAAATCGAACTGATTCAATTGGAGCGCGGTATTGCCGAGCGCCAGACGGAGCTGAACTCGGTGCGCGAGAGCATCCCGCGTGCGCGCTCTGCCATGAATGAGGCGCAAGCCCGTATCAGTGAGCTGGAAAGCACCTATAAGGCCGATGCGCAAACGGAGCTTTCGGAAAAAACAATTGAGTTAAGCTCCATTGAAAAAGCGCTGACTGGCCTTGAAGATAAGAGAAACCGGACCGAACTGACATCACCTGTCACAGGGATCGTGCAAAATATCACAGTCACCACCAAAGGCGGTGTGGTTCAAGCAGGACAGCCGATTGTCCAGATTGTACCGGAAGGCGAGCCGCTTTTTGTCGAAGCTAAGATCAAGCCGCGTGATGTTGCGTTCTTGCGCCCGCGCATGGGTGATCATGCAGGACAAAAAGCGACTGTCAAAATTACGGCTTATGATTATTCGATCTATGGCGGTCTGGACGGAGAGCTGATTGATATTTCTCCCGATACCATCACGGATGAAAAGGGTGAGACTTTCTACCGCGTGCGCGTCAAAACCAATGAGACAGAGCTACACAGAAAAGGTGAAGTCCTGCCGATCTCAACGGGTATGGAGGCACAGGTCGATATTTTGACGGGGCAAAAAACCGTGATGGAATATCTCTTGAAACCGTTCGTGAAGACCCTGACCCAATCGATGAGCGAGCGTTAAGTCTTTAAAGAACGTCGAAGAAAAGAAGCGCCAATAAGACGAGTCCCAGTGCCACGCGATAAATAACGAAGGGCATGAAGGACATGCTTTTGAGACTTTTCATCATCACCCAGATTGTCGCGTAAGCCGAAAAAAAGGATAGGAGAATACCGATCACGACGTCCTGTCCGATCACCAGCACATCATTTCGATAAAGCGACAAACCGCCCAGCACGCCTGCTCCGCTGATGGCAACCATTGATAAGAGGAGTGAGAAGCGGGCCGCTTCGACACGTGTCAGCTTTAAAAGACGTCCCGCCGTCATCGTAATGCCGGATCGGGAAGTCCCCGGAATAAGGGCAACAGCCTGCATCAACCCGATCATCAAGGCCTGCTTAAGGCTCATCTCACCTGCATCTTGCTTAATTTCAGGGCGTCTGTCCGCCCACCCCAGCAGCAGCCCAAAGACAATGCTGATGGTGGCGATGACTGCAACGGAATTCAGAATATTGGGCAGGTAATATTGCATGAGGGCCCCCGTTAAAATGACGGGAAGGGAGCCGATCAGTACAAGAAGAGTCAGGCGGCGATTTGCCGTTTCTTTGCGGGTAATGATGTCGCATGCGCCACCGATCAGATGTCCGACATCCGTTCTGAAATAAAGGATAACCGCAAGTAACGTCCCGACATGAACGGCGATATCCAGAAGGTGATTGGCGGCAAAATTGATCTGCGCAGCATTCTCGCCTTCCAGTGCCCAATGGGTCAGAATGAGGTGACCGCTCGAGCTGATCGGCAGAAACTCTGTGATACCTTGAACGAGAGCCAGAATAATCAGATGAAATAGGGGCATAAGTTTTTGAAGGCTGTGTTATATTATCGATAGCGTTTCTCTTGACGCTTGCGCGAATGCGCTTATCTCTAATATCTACCTGTTTTTAATCCAACTTCATAGGGGGAAACGTGAAGATCATCACCACACCTTTACGGACTTTAGCTGTTGCAGGCCTTCTTCTGGCGGCGACAGGCACTGGGGCGGCATATGCCGAAAGCCAGAAATACACGCTTGAAATGCCGCATACGCAAGTGCTCTTTGCGGTCGACCATATGGGCTTTACCAAATCCTATGGTCAATTTCTGAAATTTGATGGCGGCTTCACCTTTGATGAGAGCGACCCCGAGGCGGCAACTATTGATGTCACCATTGATACAAACAGTCTTGAGATGGATGACGAAAAATGGAACGAGCACCTGAAAAACGCGGATTTCTTCAATGTCGAGAAATTCCCTTCGATGCATTTTGTCTCTACAAAAATCGAAAAGACGGGTGAGCGCACCGGCATCGTGACGGGCGACCTGACATTGCTGGGTGTAACTAAACCCGTCACACTGAATGTCACCTTTAATAAAAAAGGTCCGCACCCGATGAAAGAGCTGACGGTTGCCGGTTTTTCTGCAAAAGGCGAGTTGAAACGCTCCGATTTCGGAATGGGCTACGGTATTCCTATGGTTGGTGACACGGTTGACATTATTCTGGAAGTGCATGGGGAAACACCGGCACCAAAAAATGAATAATGGAAAACGGCACCCCGATCCCTGAAAAGCAAACGTATGATCCGGTGGCAAAAACATTCCACTGGGTCATTGCTTTGCTGATTATCGGCTTATTGTGCCTTGGGCTTTATATGGACACGCTGGAGTTTTCGCCTTCGAAACTCCAGCTTTATGATCTGCATAAGTCATTCGGTATTACTGTTTTACTGCTGATCTCATTACGACTTCTCTGGCGTTTGAGCCGGACTTATCCGCTGCACCTTCTCACGCATAAAAAATGGGAGAAGGTTTTAGCCCGCCTGACACATGTCGCACTTTATATTTGTGCCTTTGCCATGCCGCTTTCAGGCTGGGCTATGTCGTCATCTTCGGGCTACGGGGCGCATATTTTCGGGCTGTTTAACCTGCCTGCCATTACGCCTGAAAGTAAGGATCTCACAGGTCTTTTTAAAGAGATTCATGCCCTTACTGCGTGGGGGCTGATCGGCCTGATTGGTTTACATTTTGCAGGTGCATTGAAGCACCATATGATTGATAAGGACGCGACCTTGCGCCGCATGCTGCCTTTCGTCAAACCGGTAATTGTGGCGGCCCTGGTGATAGTGTCCTTGGGTGGGCAAGAGGCACAGGCTGCGCCGCAAAGCTGGACTGTGCAACCTTGGAAATCCTCGCTGGAATTTTCAGGCGTGCAACGCGGCGAGGCTTTTTCCGGAAGTTTTGGGAAATGGGATGCGGTGATTGCCTTTGATGCGGATGATCTTGAAGTCTCATCTGTGACGGCAACCATCAATACGGAACAGGTCAGTTCCAAAATTCAGGATGTTGCAGGCTATGTAACGGGGGCTGCGTGGTTGGATGCCGCGCAATACCCCGAAGCCACCTTTGTCTCCAAAAGCTTTTCCAAGACCGATGACACGCATTTTACGGTGACAGGCGATTTCACGCTGAAAGGTGTAACCAAAGAAATCAGCTTCCCCTTTACCTTGGTCGAGGGTGAAGAAAACAGCCGTGTCATGGATGCGCAATTTCCGGTAAAGCGTCTGGATTATGGCGTTGGCAGCGGCGATTGGGTTGATACAGCCATTGTCGGCGACACGGTTATGATTAAATTGCATATGATTGCTGTCCCTCAAGACTAGAAAAATGCTTCACGGGCAGGGGGGAAAACTGATATGATCTTTCACAATTATGAGAACACTTTATCACCTCTGGCTTCAGCCTTTTTCCCGTAAAGTCCGTATCGTTCTGGCTGAAAAAGGTCTTGAGTTTCAAACACAAATCGAAAAAGTCTGGGAACGCCGTACGGAGTTTCTGGCCCTCAACCCTGCGGGCGACGTGCCTGTGCTGGTCGAACCCGATGGCACCACACTCGCCAACTCGGCAGTGATTTGCGAATATCTGGAAGAGGTTTACCCTGAAATCAGCCTTCTGGGGCTTGATCCCGTGCAACGCGCCGAAGTGCGTCGTCTGGTCGGCTGGTTCGATGTGAAGTTCAACCGCGAGGTCACGGACAATCTGTTTGGTGAAAAACTGATGAAATCCGTCCTGCATTTGGGTGAACCGCACGGACCTTCGGTGCGTGCCGGTCATGCCAATATCCATTATCATCTCGATTATATCGGCTTTCTGATTGAGCGCCGCCAATGGCTGGCAGGCGAGCATTTCTCTTTGGCCGATATCGCGGCTGCCGCCCATTTGTCCGCCATTGATTATATCGGTGATGTGCCGTGGGATGAGCACCATGCGGCGCGTGACTGGTATTCGCGGATCAAATCGCGCCCAAGTTTCCAGCCCCTTCTACAAGACCGAGTCCCGGGCTTTGTCCCTGTGAAACACTACGAAGATGTGAACTTCTAGGATTTAAAAAAACTCTCACATCTTCGAAACAATCAAGAACAACAAAAATAACGGTGTCACATGAGCGAAAGCGCCTCTTCCAAACCCAAAAAGACTATTTTCTGTTTCGGATTCGGCTACACTTGCGTGCATTTGGCAAATTTTCTCAAATCTTCTGAGGCAGCAGATATCAACTGGGTCGTGAAAGGCACAACCCGTGACCCCGAAAAAAAGGATTATTACAAAGAGCGCGATGTACGCCTTTTTGTCCATGACACTCTTTCTCCTTTGCCTGAGCTCGTCTCCATCTTGCAAGGTGTCACCCATATTCTGATTTCCGCGCCGCCTGATAAGGAAGGCTGCCCCGTATTTCGTGCATACGCGAAAGACATTGTCGAACTCGCTGACGCCGAATGGATCGGCTATCTCTCGACCACGGGTGTCTATGGTGATCGTGGTGGCGCGCAAGTTGATGAGACGGCTGAAATTCGCCCGTCAACCATCCGCGGTTCGCGTCGGGAGCTGGCAGAGCAACAATGGCTCTCGCTGTTTGAAAAACACAACATGCCCGTACAGGTCTTTCGCTTGGCGGGAATCTATGGCCCGGGACGTTCTGCGATTGAATCGGTTACGGCAGGTATTGCGCGCCGTATTTATAAGGAAGGTCATGTTTTCAACCGCGTTCATGTCGGTGATATCGTCAATATCGTCTATGAAACCATGATGAACCCGCGCCCGGGTGAGATTTACAATGTTTCGGATGATGAGCCTGCCCCCTCGCATGAAGTCATCGGCTATGCGTGTGAGCTTCTCGATATCGCGCCGCCACCCGTTGTTGCCATTGAAAATGCCAATCTGGCGCCCATCACAATGAGCTTTTATTCGGATAACAAGCGCGTCATCAATAAGAAGGTGAAAGCGGATCTGGGGATTGAGCTGATTTATCCCACCTACCGCGAAGGCTTGAAGAATTGCCTTGAAGTGATGCGCACCCAAGAAGCCGCCAGCAAAAAAGCTTAAAGAATCAGAGTATTTATACCCGTCAGGCCGCGTTTTCGCGGTCTTTGCGCGTCACATTCGCATCATAGGGGAGGCGGACAGTGACGGTTGTACCTTGTCCGTATGTGCTCTCGATAAACAGAGCCCCGCCGTGAAGCTCCGCCAGCTCCTTCGTGATGGCAAGACCGAGGCCTGATCCCTCATGAGAGCGGCTATACTGGTTTTGTACCTGTTCGAACGGTTTGGTGATGGCATCCAGTTTCGAGGCGGGAATACCGATCCCCTGATCATGAACTTTGATCGCGATATAATCTTCGCGCTGGAGACACTCGGCGCGCACCAGCCCGCCTTTATGCGAGAATTTCACGGCGTTGGAGAGCAGGTTCAGCATAATCTGCATGACGGCGCGGCGATCGACCTTAATGGCAAGCATGTCATCTTCGGCCTCAACTGACAGTTTAATGGAATCGTCAAGTGCGCGGCTTTCCATCATATGGGCAGCCAATTGCATCAGCTTGGCGATTTTGACTTCCTCAACCACCAATTCATAGCGTCCTGCTTCGATCTTCGACATATCCAGAATATCGGTGATGAGATCAAGGAGATGCTCACCGCTCTCTCTGATACCGCTGATGTAATCGAGATATTTTTCGTTGCCGATAGGGCCTAATAATTGGCGCTCAATCATTTCCGAAAAGCCGATAATGGCATTTAAGGGGGTACGGAGTTCATGAGACATATTGGCAAGGAATTGCGATTTGGCGGCATAGGCGCGTTCTGCACTTTCCTTGGCACCTTTCAAAGCGTTTTCGTATGAATGGCGCTCGGTCACATCCTGCAAGATACCGAACATGGCGGTCACATCACCCGATGAATCGCGTTCACATTTCCCCTGACAGCGTACATAACGCGTTTCGCCTTCGGCGCGTGTGACGCGGAAATCAACCTCGAAATTCTTCTTGTCGATCATTGCGCGTTGGAAAACCTGCATGGTGCGCCCCACATCGCGGCGATGCACATGCTTTGTGACATTATCAATGTCGGGGGTGAAGCTCTCTTCATCGACCCCGAAAATACGGAACAGTTCAGACGACCATTCAATGGATTGATCCGACATACGCCAGATCCAGTGGCCCATGCGCCCGATGCGTTGCGCTTCGGAAAGCTGGCTGGTCTGACGGCGCAGGATCATTTCATTCGTTTTCAGACGCGTCAGATCCTGCCCAACCAGATAAAAGGCGTGCCCGTATTTTTTCTGGCGCCATTCCATCCATAAAACAGTGCCGGTTTTGGTGACGCAACGGCATTCAAAGTCCAGAACCTGATTACTGGAGACGTCGCCGTTTTTCATGCGCTGCAAATGCGGACGAATACGCGCTTTGTCCTCAGGGTGCACCAGATCAAGGAAATCCAGCTTTTCGACCTGTGTTGTTTTATATTCAAAAAGCCCAAGGAAGCTGGAATTGACCTTACGCAACGCGCCGTTTTTAGAGCACATGATCAACACATCGTTGGACATGTCCATAAAGCTGCGAATGTCTTCGCTGCTCAGGTGTACGTCTGCCGATTTCGTTTTTTTCTGCGGCTCACGCGGCAGTTTCTCGGTTGCCCAACCGCTTAAAAAGTCGGTTTCGGGAAGTGTGTAATCTCCCGTTTCGGAAGGGTCAAACAGCGAAGCAATGACAATCTCGTCCGAATCCGTCGTGATACGGCTGATATAGAGGTCGCGGAGCTTCCCATCCTTGCAGATAATTTCGTGTGCGCCGTCCCTGACATCCTGCCAGAAGACAGGCTCATGCAGTTGGGATGCCGTATCTCCGAATAAGGCGGAGCCGCCCCCGTCATAGAGATTCTCAGGCTCGGTAAACAGGAAATGGCTCTCAGCCACTTCTTCACCGCTACGCGGGCTTGTCTTTAAAAGGGCAGCAAGCTCCTCACCGATGAAACGGATCTTCCCCGATCCATCGATCAGAAGGCGACGTGCGCTGTCATTCGAAGCGAGCGAGCCCGTCGAATCGGTATTGGCCGCAATGCGGCTATCGTGTTTCAATTCAGATTGTGCCATGAAAATTATAGGGATTTTTCAAGCAAGGAAAGCGACCCACAGGAATACGAATCACTCACTAATACCATAATATGAAACCGCCACGTTTCACAAGCTTTTCCCCGCCTGAGGGAGCCTGTTGTATTAGTAATTCATGAAATAATGCGCTGCAGCAATGACTATTTCAGGTCACGTGCAAAAAACGGCGTGTCGGAGGCTTGAGATTGTTCAAACAGGTCATCGTCGCATGCGTCGTTATAGGCTTCTATTTCTTCGCGGCTCATGAAAACAGGCGTTTTTGTACGCGCAAAGTCTGGCAAAAGTGTCAGAATCTTTTCACCGTCTTGCGGCGGTTTTGTGCCTTTGACGTTCTTGCTCTTCCATTCTTCCCAGAAATGCACGCCATCTGCGAATAAATAATCATCAAAAAGATGGCGGGAGGTGAGGCTATCCCTGAGCGCAGGAGAGATATCCGTAATCAGTTTAACCCCTGTGACCTGGGTGCGGGGCATCGCAAATGCAGGCATGTCACACAATCCTGCGAGAGCTTGTGCGGCTTCAAATGCCGCAGAGGTCGGGGCGACAAAGGTGAAATTGTCGCGAATATTTTTTCGGGCGCGATCATAGATATCGCACATATCGATGTTTGAATCGCATGCAAAGGCGTCCGTACCGCCTGCGAAAATGCGCGTTTGCGGGTTATTGATCATCGTCTCATTGAGATAAATAAGCGCCCGCTCTTCATCAACAAAGCCGCGCTGGTAATCAAAGTTGAGCGCGGAAATCTCGCGTTCGACAGGGTTGCGTATCAACCCCACATAGCGTGTCGGCAAACCTGTCATCTCATGCAAGCCATAAGGGAAGTGACCGCTGACCAGACGAAAATCATCAGCCATGAGCGGATCGCAGCGTAAGCTCTCTCTAGCTGCAGCCAATCCGCCTTCCCAGCCATAGGTGATGAGGTTAGGGGACTGCCCTTCAATGCGCGGGACGGCAAAGCGATGCACGGGAAAGCCGCTTTGTGTTTTTGACCAGGCTGTCGCCAGAAAGGACAAATTTGTCCCGCCGGTTTTCGGCGGGTGGACAAAGACGATTTGTTCCTCTTGGGCTTGTTCGGTCAGCTCAAAAGGCTCGAAAATCTGCAGGCGGCGTCCGCTAAAGCTAAGATCTTTATGACGATTCA
Organism: Pseudobdellovibrionaceae bacterium; assembly: GCA_050251555.1. Classification (GTDB taxonomy): domain Bacteria; phylum Pseudomonadota; class Alphaproteobacteria; order Micavibrionales; family Micavibrionaceae; genus UBA2137. The sequence goes on from JBFWMN010000015.1 coordinate 19,268, forward strand.
TGACGCGCAAGCTACAAAAAACCCCGCTTTATGTCAACAAAAAGCGGGGTTTTGAAAGGGAATTTGAAAAGCGCTTAGTATTTCACGCCGCAACCATATGGCTGGGTGGTGTTTGTTTCCACGGCTTTTCCATCACGTAAGGCTTCGACAGCAGCACGAACATAGTTGTGTGCGCCTTCAACAGCACTTTCACGAGGTGAAGGATTGTCGTCGATCGCGCCCTGATAGGCGAGGTTGCCGTCTTTATCAATCACGAACATGTGTGGTGTAGCGGATGCGCCGTATTTGTGACCGATCTCACCTGTCGGATCGAGAAGTTTGTATGTAGGGGCGGCGCCTTCGTCTTCGACAATCTTTTTGCCTTCTTCGGCGTTTACAAAACCTTCTTTGCCTTCAGCAGAGGAAACAATCGTGATCCAGGCCAGATCATCACCTGCGAGCTCTTTTTGAAGTTTTTGCATATTTTGCGAATCGTAATGTTTACGCACGAACGGGCATTGGTGGTTCGACCATTCCAGCACAACGATTTTGCCTTTGAGGCCCGCCAGATCGACGTCGTGACCGGAGAGGATATCCACTCCTGAAAATTCAGGGGCAGCAGCACCGATTTTAGGGGCAACGGTTTCACTTGCTGCCGTTTCGGCGGGATTGGCCTGTGCGCTGGGCATCAGTTGCGTTGATGCATAAAGCCCGACGGGAACAGCCGCAAGTGCAGCCAGTGTTAGAAAGAGTTTAGGTGACATAGGATTTTTTCCTCCTCATTTTCGGTTTAAAAAAGACGCGTTGACCCTTCATTTAGTGCTGCTCAACAATTTCGACCAGCATGTCGGGACTTAAAATTTGTGGCAGGACAACGGGCGCAAGACGCTCACCCGTATTCAGGCGTGCCGGATAATATACGTAGATGGGCACGCCATTCCTTTGGAACGATTCCAGATAGGCGGTAATGGTTTCATCAAAAAGCGTCCAGTCACCCGTGATCACATGCACGTGGTTATCTTTAAAGAGCTGTTTGACGGTGTCGCTTTCCAGTGTTGTGCGCTCATTGACTTTACAGGTGATGCACCATGCGGCAGTCATGTTCACAAAGACGGGGTCATCGCCTTTAAGAGCGGTTTCAAGTGCATCTGCCGTGTATGGGATATGCGACACTTCTCCCGTTTCGGGGTTCAAGACGGCCCCAGCGTTAAAGCTGTGCGCAGGCAATTCGGAATCATGAATCGCAGTCACGGCTTTGACAAAAACGGTCAGTGCAATCAGCGTCACGATGATTTTGCCGATAATACGCAAGCGCACGGATGACCACATCAGGAAAATCACTGCCAGAAGGCCTGCCAAAGCCGCTGCCGTACCATCTGCGCCTGTCTGCTGGGACAGCACCCAAATCAGCCAGATCGCGGCGGCAAACATTGGGAAGGACAGGATCTGGCGGAATGTCACCATCCAACTTCCGGGTTTGGGCATAAAGCGCTGCAGGGCGGGAACAACCGCCAGCAACAGGAACGGGGCCGCAAGACCCAAGCCCAGTGCGATAAAGACGAATAATGTGACATAGGCGGGTTGTAAAAAGGCGTAACCCAAGGCAACTGCCATAAATGGGGCTGTGCAAGGCGTTGCGACAATCACAGCCAGTGCGCCCGTAGCCATATCGTTGATAAAGGCGTGGGAGGACTGGAAGCGGCGGCCTGCATTACTGAAGACGAAAGGCACTTCGAAAACGCCCATCAAATTCATTCCGATCAGGAAGAACAGCAGAAACAGGAAAAAGACGATCATCGGGTTTTGCAACTGAAAGCCCCAGCCGATTTGCGCACCACCGGCTTTCAGGACAATCAAGAGACCTGCAATGGCAAGCATCGATAGGATCACACCCATCGTATAGCTGACCCCGTGCAAAACAGCTTCTTTGCGGGTTTTGTCCGAAAGCTTCACAAAGGACAGTGCCTTCATTGAAAGGATCGGAAACACACATGGCATCAAATTCAGAATAAGGCCGCCTGTAAAGGCAAACAGGATGGCGGTCAAGAAGGTGAATTGGGCCGTATCTTCGCCGCCGATATGTGAGGCGCGGTCGGGAAGTGGCTGCGTGTCAGGCATGACTGTCTCGTCTTCGACGATGGCAGATTCTGCTTCCTCATTATTCATTGGCGCGGCACTGCCTGTGACATTGACAGGAAAGCCGATGGCTTTTTCTTTACCTTGATAGTTATAGGTGACAACGGCATCGAACATGCTGACATCTGCAAGCTCACGTCCGCCGCGTGCCAGCTTCATCACAAAAGACCCATCGGTTTTTGTTACAATTTCTGGGGCATCGCCATTGACGATCAGGCCCCATTCGGAAGGGAAGAGATTGATATTATCAGCTTTCACCAGTTCTTTTGGGGCAGGCGTAAAGGATAGAGCCAGTTCGCCATTGTCTTCATAGGCGCTGACCGCACCGCTGAATGTTTTCGGCATCATGTCCTGTGCTGATTCGAAAATCTCGCTATTAGCGGGCACAGCCGTGTCACCAACAGGGATTGTCAGCGAGAGACTTTGGGATTCAGGAATACAAATCTCATCACAGACTAGCCATGAAAAATCGCCCGTAAGCTCAATGGACTCACCTTGGAAATCTTTGGGCACGGTGACGGTCGCAGGGAAAAGCGTACGATCCTTAAAACCGAAATTGACGACTGATTCGATCGCTTCGATATGTGGGGTCGGGTAAGAAAACTCGGAAACCGAAACGCCGTCAGGCAGTGACCATTCTACACTTAAGGGCAGACCTGAATCCCCAGGGTTTTTCCAGTATGTATGCCACCCCGGACGAATGACTTGCTCTAACAGGATGTGAAAATTCTCTCCCTTGGCAGCCTGAGACACATCGGCATATAACGCATTCTTGACGTTTTCGGGCGCGTTCTGGGCGTAGGCTTGCGGTATCACCCCTGCAACGAGAAGCGTGAGGGTCAGGAAGAAAATGCGGAGCGTGGATATCATGGAGCGTATATCTTTGGTTGTGGATGGGGCCTGAATTGCCGATTTTTCAATCTTTCACAGGATCATTACGGGGTGACCGCTTGTCCGGTTACAAAATTATCTATAATTTATGTCGTTCATGGGTCAACGGCAACGCCAAATCCTTCTATGAAAGGACGAAATTGAAAAATGACATCGACTCCTGCCACACAAAGCGCGCCTGACGCGCCTTTATGGACACCGTCACCTGAACGGGTTGCCGGTTCGCAACTCACCGATTTTGTCAAAAAGTCCGGATTTGGCGAATTTTCCAGCTACCATGACCTCTGGCGCTGGACGAACGCCAATATCGCCGAATTCTGGGATGCTTTGTGGGATTGGGCAGACATACTCGGTGATAAAGGATCCACAGTTTTTTCACCCGCAGCCGATATGATGGACTCGCGATTTTTTGGAAATGCGTATCTGAATTACGCTGAGAACTTACTCAGAAAGAAAAATGACGATTTGGCGTTGGTCTTCAAGACCGAGACCGGACCCGAGCGAAAACTGACTTATCAACAGCTTTATCAACAGGTATGCGCTATGCAAAAACTGTTGATAAGTGCAGGCGTACAAAAAGGTGACCGAGTGGCGGGCGTTTTACCCAATATGCCCGAGGCTATTATTGGCGCTCTGGCAGCCGCAGGGCTTGGCGCGATCTGGTCATCGGCCTCGCCGGACTTTGGTGTTCAAGGGATTTTGGATCGTTTCGGACAGACCGAACCCAAAGTCGTGATTGCGGTCGACGGTTATTATTACGGCGGCAAAAGCTTTGATTGTAAGGCCAAAATGGCTGAGGTCGAAAAGGCTCTCCCCGCTAACCCCCGCATGATTATTGTGCCGCTGACTGAGGACAAGCCTGATTTGTCGGTCTTTACCGATGCCGTTCAGTGGGAAGGAAAAGGGATTGAAGGCGATATTCATTTCGAAAAAGTACCTTTCGATCATCCGCTCTTTATTATGTTTTCGTCAGGTACCACGGGTGTGCCCAAATGTATCGTGCACGGGCATGGCGGTACTTTATTGCAGCATGTGAAGGAACACCGCCTGCAATGCGATGTCGGAGACAAGGACGTCATCTTCTATTTCACGACCTGCGGGTGGATGATGTGGAACTGGCTGATCTCGGGCTTGGCGTGTGGGGCAACGCTATTGCTGTATGACGGCTCACCGTTCCATCCTGACGGCAATATGCTATGGGAGTACACCTCGCGCCATAAATGTAAGCTTTTCGGCACTTCCGCAAAATATATCGATGCGTGCAAGAATGCGGGGTTAAAGCCTGGTGAGACGTATGATCTTTCCGATCTGAAGATTATCACCTCGACAGGGTCGCCTCTGGTGCATGAAAGTTTCGATTACATCTATCAGGGTGTTAAAAAAGACGTACATCTGGCCTCGATTTATGGCGGGACGGACATTATTTCGGCAAGTTTCGGTATCGGCAACCCATGGGACCCCGTCTATCGCGGGGAGTTGCAAGGCGCAGGATTGGCGACACCTGTCGATATTTATGACGAAAACGGTCAAGTGATGGCAGAAGGTGCCGGTGCAGGTGAGCTTGTATGCACGAATAAAATCCCTTCTATGCCTGTTGGATTCTGGAACGATACGGACCGTAAAAAATACAAAGCCGCTTATTTCGAGAAATTTGCAGGTGTCTGGCATCATGGCGACTGGGTTGAAAAAACGCTGCATCACGGGCTGATCGTACATGGGCGTTCGGATGCTACACTGAACCCCCAAGGCGTACGGATCGGCACAGCAGAGATTTATCGTCAGGTTGAACAGGTTGCGGGCGTGCTGGAAAGCATTGCTGTCGGGCAAGATTGGGACGGTGATGTGCGCGTCATCCTCTTTGTCAGATTGAAAGACGGGCTGACACTGGATGAGGCCATGATCAAGGAGATTAAGACGCGTATACGTGTCGGTGCCTCGCCACGCCACGTGCCGGCAAAAATTTTGCAGGTCACGGACATTCCGCGCACCAAATCCAATAAAATTGTTGAATTGGCGGTACGCGAAATTATTCACGGCCGGCCTGTCAAAAACAAGGAAGCCCTTGCAAATCCTGAAGCTTTAGAGCTTTATAAAGACTTGCCTGAGCTAAAAACAGCCTGATTTTAAAAAAGAGCTTTTCTTTTTATGAGAAATCTGGCTTACATGATGATGTTATGAATATGAACCGCGCAAACATCGCCATCGTCGCAGCAGCTGCAGCAGCAGCCGGCGCCGCCGCGTGTGCGGCGGGTCGCTCCGCATAATATTCAGAACATAGCGTTGCAAGACACGCGCCCGACACAGACTTCCCAAAAAAGAAAAACGAGAATAAACCCCGCTCATGGTTTGGCATGAGGGGAAAAATCTCTAATATAGAAAAGGTAAACCCGACCATGCTGGTCTCACCCCAAATCGTACCCACTATGCGTGACACAGAGAATTCATTGAACCCCACACCCGCACCGTTTTCAGGCGATAATAGCAAGAAGTCAGCCGGCTATCGCCGTGCGCTGGAGAATCTGACACCGAATGTCGGGGCGGAAATCCTGCGCTATGGTTGGGCACGTGAGGGCACAATCTCGCTGGGGCAGGGCGAAGGATCGCGTACAACACCCGATTTTATTATTGATGCCGCAGCCCAGGCCGCCAAAGAAGGCAAAACCTTTTATGCGCCGGTTCTGGGGATTCCCGAACTGCGCCAAGAGCTCTCCACCTATTATGCGCGCCATTACAAAGTGTCGGTGCCGACCAACCGTATCTATGTGACAGGATCCGGCACAACCGCGATGCATCTGGCCCTGACTGCTGTTCTGGATGAGGGTGACGAAGTGATTGCCGTGACCCCCATCTGGAAAAACCTGCTGGGCGCGGTCGAGGTTGCACAAGGCAGAGTTCGCCAGTGCCCGCTGGACTTTAATGAGGGCGAATGGTCGCTTGACCTCGATAAACTCTTTTCGATGGTTGATTCCAAGACCAAAGCTCTGTTGCTGGTGACACCGTCCAACCCTACAGGCTGGGTGATGCGCGCCAAAGATATTCAAGAGATTATGAATTTTGCCCGCCGTAATGATATCTGGGTCATTGCCGATGAAGTGTATTCGCGCCTTGTCTATGAGGGAACGCATGCCCCCAGCTTTTTGGAAGTGGCTGAAAGTACGGACAAGCTGTTTGTCGTGAACAGTTTTTCAAAGGCCTGGGCGATGACAGGCTGGCGCTTGGGCTGGTTGGTCGGCCCCGTATGTGCCGAAGAACGCATTCGCGATCTCATCCTTTACGATAACCTTGGGGTTGCGAATTTCCCGCAATATGGCGGACTGGCAGCGTTGAGACAGGGTGAGGCATTTTTGAGCGATCAGATGAATCTGTGGCGCAAGAATCGTGACCGTATGACTGAATTTTTCAAAGACTATCCCCAAGTCTCCTACTCTGTTCCCGAGGCCGGTTTTTACAGCTTTTTCAAGGCGGACGGTCAGGATAACTGTATTGAATTTGCCAAACGCCTGATTGATGAGGCGGGAATAAGCATTGCGCCGGGCAAAGGTTTCGGGGATTGTTGCAAAGGGTGGATGCGCCTGTGTTTTGCGGTTTCCGAAGAACGACTCGAGGAATCACTCAACCGTCTGGACAAAGGGTTCAAGGCCATCTTTTAAAACCACCTCCTTTTAAAAAAATGAGGGAAGGAAACGGCGATGAGCCGCGGGTATTTCGGAATCGGTGTCGAGGGTATCCATAAACCCGGTAATGTCGGTAATCTTTTACGATCGGCGCATGCGTTCGGGGCGAATTTCTTTTTTACAATTTCGCCGGATGTCGATGTAAGAAGTATTCGCGCCACCGATACGGCACGCTCTTTCTCAAGTGTTCCTTATTACGAATATGAACGTCTTGCCGACATGCCCCGCCCTAAAGGTGCGCAATATGTGGCTGTAGAGTTTATGGATGATGCGGTGATGATGCCCTCATTCCGCCACCCGAAATCTGCGGTCTATATCTTGGGGCCCGAACGCTCCTCGGTCTCTGAAGAGACATTGGCGATGTGTGATCATAAACTTATCATCCCGACGCAATTTTGTATCAATGTCGGGGTGGCGGGTGCTCTTGTTATGTATGACAGAATCGTGTCATCGGGCCGTTATCTGCCGCGTCCCGTCAAGGCGGGCGGGCCAAAAGGCATGCAGCCCGAGAATTTTAAAGCATCAAATTTAAAAGGGTAATAAGAAGGCTCAAGATGCGTGCCGGATGTTCGGAAAACACAAGGCACGTATAGCGGCACTTGCCCGTTGCACGCTGATGATGCTGAATGGAGGCATCGGCGACCAGCAGCGCCCCGCGTGGGTAGGTCACGCCGTTATCTTCCATTTCCCCGTCCAGAATAAGCGTGATTTCCAGCCCTTCATTGGCGGCGCGCTGCGTATAGCAGTCAATCTCCGCTGTCACATAGGTGATTTCGGCCTGCGGCTGGTCTTCGGCGGCGCCGATATGCAAGATGTGCAACCCTTTTGCGGCCATGTCTTCGCGTGCCGTGGGTAGGCTGCGGATAAGATAAGCGATCAGCTCATCCCCGTAATCATGCGGCTTAAGGCAGGCAATGGCCTGATTGGTTTTCGGGCAGCGACACGAGGTGTCGGGGGCATAAGGGCCTTGCTTTTCAAAAGCCTCAATTTTTCCCATCAGCGCATCAAAGCAGCTTTCGCTCAATTCCGTCTTCGGACAATGAGCCTCAAGAAGCGCGCCGCCCACATGTTCCATTTGCGCCACCAGATTTTGGGCGTTTTCGCAAAAGCGTATATGCGTGGCGACCATTAAGGACAAGGTTTCATTTAATTGCCCTGCCGCATAGGCAAAAAGCAGATTCTCGTATTCCTCGGGCGAGCCGGCATAACGATAAGGCGCTTTACGCATGAGGGGCCCCCTCTTGTGGTGCAATGTCGCCCAGCTCGTCTTTCAGTTTGAGCATGGCAAGGCGAATGCGCGATTTGATCGTGCCAAGCGGAATACCGAGTTCTTCGGCAATCTCGGAATGGGATTTGTCCTCATAAAATGACTTCATCATCGGAATCTTCTGTTCGTCGGGGAGCTTGTTAATTTCATGCATCACCCGCTCCGAATCCTGTATACGCATCAGGTTCTCATTTGGATGAGGAAGGGGTGGCGGGGCCAGCTCTGCCATTTCGCCTTCATTTAAGGCGGCACGCCCGTTTTTACGCAGATAATCAATCTTCTTGTTTCTGGCAATCGTGTAAAGCCATGTTGAGGGCGCAGATTTCGTCGCGTCGAAGGAAGCCGCCTTTTCCCAAACGGAAAGGAAGCTTTCCTGCATCAGCTCTTCAGCCAGTTCAGGCGCATAGCCACCGCGCATCAGGAAGGATTTCAACCTGGGTCCGTAATAATCGAAGAGTTTGCGAAAGGCGGCGCGGTCTTTATGGTGTGCAATACGCTCCAGCCAGCCCGCAATGTCGCGGGTTGTCACGTCTTCGTGTTGTGTTGCGGTCTGCTGTAATGCACTCATATCAGGCGTAAACTACCCCTTTTTTGTTGGGATGTGAAAGGGATATGCGCCGCATCATCCAAATTTCAATAGAGGCATGCCGAAGGATCATCAAAAAACAGCCGTATATCAAGGCGATGCAACGCCCGACTTGACTTGTTTGCCTAAGGGTTTTAAGTATGACGGAGCGCGACCTGAGTGAGCGCGATCCTCGCGACATAAAAGACTGAACGATAAACCTTTAAGTGATTAATATAAAAAGGAAAATATACTTGATGCGCGCAATTTCCATGCCCCGTCTGTCTCTTCTAGCCGGCCTCGTGCTTTTGGGTGGCTTGTCTGCCCCGCATATGGCCCGTGCCGATGACCCGCAGCTTTTGGGTAAGCACGGCGCATGGTCGGCCTACACGCTGGAGGAGGATGGCAAGAAAGTTTGCTACATGGTGTCCCGTCCGATTAAGGATGAAGGAAAATATGCTAAGCGCGGCGATATTTTCGCATTGATTACCCACCGTCCTGCTGAGAATACACGCGATGTGTTTTCCTACATGACGGGCTATAAATACAAGCCGGGCTCTGATGTCACGGTCAGTATCGACACAACCGATTTCAGTCTGTTTACGAATGATGAAACCGCGTGGGCCCCTGATCCTGCGACAGATACGCGCATTGCCGCCGGTATCCAGAAGGGTTCGAAGATGGTTGTGAAAGGCACATCATCGCGTGGAACATTGACAACGGATACATTTAGTTTAAAAGGTAGCGGCGCTGCCTATGAGGCCATCAGCAAAGCCTGCGGCGTCTAAAAGACGGATGAAAAAACTGTGAGAGAATGAAAATAGACCTTGTTGCAACTGCACTGCTCCCTTATTCTGGGAAACAGTTCAAGACACAGGGATAACAGAACTTAAAAAAACCACACCGGAAAACATCTTTTTTTCAAAAGAAAACCTGACAAAAACCACCCATGCCCCAAGATTCCTCAGCTTCAAACCTGATGTATATACTCTCCCGTGCTGGATACACGTTGCACCGTGTTTCTTCACAGGTTGCAGGTACATTGTGCTTTAAGGAGCGTTATATCAAAACACGTGACGGTCGTATCCGTTACCGTTGCCGCGCATTCGCTGCTGTGGCTGCTATCTCGATTCTTTCATCCATTGTGCCCCGCGTGATGAGCATGAACAGCGTCTATTTCGGTTCACAAACGGCGATGGCCTCTGTGGCTTCAACCGCAGGTACGGCATCCCATGGTCTGGATGTTGCGGCCTTGTCTTTCTCTGCCCAAGGTCAGCGTGACGCGACATCTTTTTCCGTTCAGGGAAAAAGCGGCGCATTTGATACCGCGATGGTGGTTCGCCCCGCTAAGCCGCCCAAACTGGTCGCGACAGACAGACAGATTGATATACAAAGCGGTGATACGCTGGTCGGTTCCTTGCAAAATGCCGGTGTGGATGCACAACTGGCCTTTGATATCGTCAAGGCTGTCTCCTCTCAGTATGATCCGCGCCTCATTCGCCCGGGTCAGGATATCCGCGTGAAACTGGTGCCTGAAAAGGGCCGTCTGCAATTTGCCAGCATGGAGCTGGTGTCTGATCCGATCCGCACAGTCGTTGTCAAACGCTCGAAAAAAGGCGATCTGGAAACCTCCGTTGCTGAAAAAGAAATTCTGCCGCAAATGTTCGCGGTCAAAGCTGACGTGAAAAACTCACTTTACGGATCTGCCGCCAAATCCGGCGTGCCTGAGCCGATTATCGCGCAAGCCATTAAAGTCCTGTCATGGTCTGTCGACTTTCAGCGTGATATTAAGAGCGGTGATACATTTGAGCTTCTGTACGATGTCTATATGACCGATGACGGTCAGTATGTCCGCTCAGGCGAGCCTTACTACGTGAAGCTCATTCAGGCCAAAAAGGAAGTCGCTTTCTATCGCTTTGAACAAGATAACGGCACAACCGATTATTTCCGCGCTGATGGTCACTCTGCCAAAAAAGGCCTGTTGACCACCCCGATCGACGGAGCACGCGTCTCTTCCGGCTTCGGTATGCGTCGTCACCCGGTTCTGGGCTACTCGAAAATGCACAAAGGGATGGACTTCGCCGCCCCTACGGGAACACCGATCTACGCTGCGGGTGATGGTGAAGTTCAACGCGCCGGACGTTTCAGTTCCTACGGTAACTATGTGCGCGTCAATCATAATTCCAAACTTGCAACGGCCTATGCCCACATGAGCCGTATTGCGAAAGGTATCAAGCCCGGCACACATGTGAAGCAGGGTGAAGTGATCGGTTATGTCGGTACGACAGGCCGCTCAACAGGCCCGCACCTCCACTATGAAGTACTGGTCAATAATTCACAGGTCAGCCCGACCTCGGTTAAGGTCCCGACAGGCAAAGTCCTTGCCGGTGCTGAGTTGAAACGCTTCAAAAACGAAGTGGGTGATTACGAGAAACAGTTCAAGAAACTCGTCAACGGCCTGAAATTCGCCTCGCGCGACACGGATACGGAAACGGTTTACCGTTGATATCTTGAAGATACGAGATTTTAAAAAACCGCCTTTTCACAGGCGGTTTTTTTGTGTCTTAAGCTGATTTTTTACGAAAGCGGATTAGCGCGATGATGAAAAGGACAATGCCCATCCCGTACCAGAAGATCGCATATTGAAGATGCTCGTTGCGTAAGGTGGGTGGGGTTGCGTCTCGCATTTCCAGTTGGTCTTTGGCAACAGATGATTTTTCCGCCTGCATCAGAAGCGGGCGGACATTCTCAAGGCCCTCATGGGCTGCGATATCGTCGGCATTGGCGGTCAGCCAGACATTCTTGTCGGGATCGTTTTTTGCGGCAAAAGAAAAGGCGGATTGGGGGCTTGTCTGGACCAGACCTGTCACAACCGCCTTGATTGAGCCGCTCTCTCCCGTATCAGGTTTGGGGTCGGTAAAATTCTCAGTGAAAAGCCGCCCGCGATTGACGAGGATGATCTCGTCAT
>JBFWMN010000016.1:0-30190 GCA_050251555.1 Pseudobdellovibrionaceae bacterium
CTGGGCGTCAGATCACTGATTAAGCGTGCCAAAGCCGCCCTTCGTCTTCACGAAGATCGACTGACTCACTTCATTTAAAATTTGGCGAGAAACGCTTTCCAGTAACGATCAAGGTCTTTGCTTAAACTCGCTGGTGAGAAGGGCTTATCGATAAAGCCCAGCACGGCGGTCTTTTCTTTTACCTTCTCCATATATTCCGGCGCAAAGCGCGTGCCGCTCATCAGGATGACAGGGGTTTCCGGGCGGGAGAGAGTTAGCTCTTTCAACACCATTTCACCTTCCATATCGGGCAGATGCAAGTCCAGCACCACCATATCAAAATGCTTGCCGGATTTAAGGATATCCAGCGCTTCGCGACCTGTCGCTGCGGGAATGACCCGCACATTTTTAAAGGCCTCAACACGGGACAGCGTTGTTTCAAACAACATCGCCACAAGCGGGTCATCCTCGACATGAAGGATAATGCTCAAAATAGGCGGCTTTTTATCCTTAGTGTCTTTCTTGTCTTTCTTATCTTTTCTGTTCCACAGCATGTCTTTTTCTTAAACCCCCTCAACCGGTTTTTCCATGGCTTCCCCGAAAGCGGCAATCGCTTCATCATAGGCTTCAAAAATTGTGTCACACAGAATTTTTACATCTTCGGAGATGGTGCCTAAATCCTTACGGGCACGGTGTTCCGCAGCCTCACATGCATCGGCAAGGGCAACGGCTCCCATTGTACGGCTGGAGGATTTGAGCGTATGGGACTGTTCGGCAACGGCACGCGGATCGTCAGCTTCTAAGGCCTGTCGGATCGCCTCAATATAGCCTTCACTGCTTTCAAAATAGACCGCCATGGCTTGTGCCAGCTTGTCACCCATCACGTCGCGGAACCCGTCAAACAACTCCCGATCCAGAACAGGTGAGGGGGGAGACGCAGATGTCTCGGGTAAGCTCGTTTTTTGCTTTTCGCGTTTGGCAGGTTTTGCGCCGCCAAAACTTGCCCCTTCCAGTTTTTCCATGAGTTTGGGGCGACGCAAAGGTTTGCTCAAATAATCATCCATACCTGCGGCAATGCATTTCTCCTCGTCGCCGACCAGCGCATTGGCGGTCAGAGCGATAATCCAGCAGGGCGACATTCCCCCTTTTGTTTCAAAATCGCGAATGGCCTTTGTCGCCTCATAACCATCCATGACGGGCATACGACAATCCATCAGGACAAGGGCAGGCTGACGCTCTTTATAGATGTTGAGGGCTTCCGCGCCGTTTTCAGCATGGAGGATTTCAACGCCCAAATCCTTCAAAAGCTCTGTCGCATAGTCGCGGTTGACGGGGTTATCTTCTGCCAGAAGCAGTGTTTTTCCTTCCAGTTTTTGGCGGATATCTTCCTGCGCGCTGATGGCTTCTTCGCCGATATCGACACTGTTGGCCAGTTTTGCCGCATCTTCTGTCAGAAGCGTGGTAAACCAGAAAGTCGCTCCACCGAAGATATTGTCGGTCACGCCAACCTCGCCATGCATCATCTCAACAAGCTGGCGGGAAATGGATAGGCCCAGACCCGTCCCACCAAATTTGCGGGTTGTCGAGCTGTCGGCTTGCGCAAACTTTTGAAAAATATGATTTTTCTTTTCATCGGGAATACCGATCCCCGTATCTTCGATCTCGAAAAGAACCATGCGTTCATTGGCCCCCAGTATGTCCTTGGCGGCTTCACGGTCAAAACTGACAGTCACGCGGACATGCCCGCGCTCAGTGAATTTCAGGGCATTGCCAACCAGATTGTAAAGGATTTGGCGCAAGCGAACGGGATCGCCGATATAGTAGCGCGGCAGGACGGACGGGTAATCGATAATCAGTTCAATCCCCTTATCCTTGGCTTTACGCGACAAGGTCGTCATCACGTCACGCAAAATTTCGGCAAGATTGAGGGGGACGGGTTCAATCTCGATCTCGCCAGCCTCGATTTTGGAAAAGTCGAGAATGTCATTGATGATATCAAGCAAGGCTTCGGCAGAAGCCAGAACCGTTTTGGCATGACGCTTTTGCGAATGGTTCAAATCAGTCTCAAGAAGAAGCTCAGTCATCCCGATAATGCCATTCATCGGGGTGCGGATTTCATGACTCATATTGGCCAGAAATTCGGATTTGGCCTGATTGAGGCGCTCGGCCTCGGCTTTTGCAGTTCTCAAGCGCAGGATAAACAGAAGACAGACATAGCCGACCAGCGCGACGGTGAAAAAATAGGCAAGGGTGCGGAATACGCTTGCCCGCACATAGAAGATTTCCCGCAACGTATTGAATTCCATCTCCAGCTTGAAAAGCGTGTTGAATGTCTTGGCGTTAGGGTAATCCGTGGTGGCGCTATCTTCTCTCATTTCACCAATTTTGGCGTAAGCACTCTCAAGTATGGAGTGGACCGTTTGGTAATCAGGCCAGATTTGCAAATAGCTATGAAGCTGGCTGGCTTGCATCTCGTTAAGCAAATCCTCAAGATTTTTGAGGCTTTGGGCGACTTCTTCACGATTGCCCGCGGCGTTTTTGTCTTTGGATAGCGTCGCTTTAGTCGATGCGCCGTGAATGATTTCATGCAACTCCATCTGCAAATCGGCGAACTGCTCCCGATCATAGGAATGGGAGGCAAGAAAAGAGAGTGTTACAAACAGCAGCAACACGAAAAGTGTCAGTATTTCTAGGGGTTTAAACATCCTCTGCATGATGAGCGAAAACCTTAAAGGCGTAAGTCTAAAAATACCCGCGTATGACGGGCCAGAAAGCATGACACAGAAACCCTTAAAGGAAGCTTACCATAAAGGGCGTTTAGGCTTCCTTGGCAACAGGGCCGTTACCGAGGCCGTAATAATCGCGATACCAGCGCACGAAAGAGGCCAGACCGTCGCGAAGCGGCGTATAAGGCTTAAAGCCGGTTACAGCCTCAAGGGATGAGGTATCGGCAGAGGTCGCATAGACGTCGCCTGGCTGCATCGGCAGCATATTGAGCTTTGCCGTTAGTCCGCTTTCTTCCTGCAAAATACGGATCATGTCCATCAGCTTCTCGGGGGCGGAATTGCCGATATTGTAAACGCGGTAGGGGGCGGATGATGAGGCAATGGCAGGTTTTGATGAATCCCATGTCGGATCAGGTGTCGGGATCGTCGGGATCAGGCGGACAATCCCTTCAACGATATCGTCGATATAGGTGAAGTCGCGCATCATGTCGCCGTGATTATAGACATCGATGGGTTTACCCTCGACCATCGCATTCATGAACTTAAAGTAAGCCATATCAGGGCGGCCCCACGGCCCATAAACCGTAAAGAAGCGCAGGCCTGTGACAGGAATGCGATAAAGATGCGCATAAGCATGCGCCATCATCTCATTGGATTTTTTGGTCGCGGCATACAGCGAGACGGGATGATCAACACCGTCTTCTTCGGCAAACGGGACTTTTGTATTTGCGCCATATACGGACGATGAAGACGCGTAAATCAGATGCTTGGTCGGCGTATGGCGGCAGCCCTCCAGAATGTTCAAAGTACCGACAATGTTGGAATCGATATAGGCATATGGATTATCAAGCGAGTATCGAACCCCTGCCTGCGCGCCCAAATGAATGGTCACATCGGGTTGGAAATCGGCATAAATGGTTTCGATGGCTTTGCGGTCTGCCAGATCGCCTGCGGTAAAGGAAAAGCACTCCAATTTTTGCAATTGGGAAAGGCGGTCTTCTTTTAACTGCACATCGTAATAATCATTCAGATTATCAATGCCGTGCACGCTGTGACCTTCCGCAATCAGACGCTGGGTCAGATGAAAACCGATAAATCCGGCTGCACCGGTAACGAAAATTTTATGTGCCATATCGGGAGAAAGAATACTGGTTTTTGCAGCTCTCGCAAGTCCTTAAAGCGCATAGAAAAAGGCCAGTTGCCGAGGGGATGGCAACTGGCCCGGAGTGCGGTAAATATCCGAGGGGAGATGATATTTACCTTCTTAAGGGAGTTACTGATTAGACGCTTTTGATTTTGATTTCCTTCGTCTTGGATTTCATTTCTTTGGCCTTTTCGATTGTGACGAAAAGAATGCCGTTTTTCAGCGTGGCATCAATCTTCGATGCATCCGCATCTTCAGGCAATTTAAGAACGCGTTTGAACGCACCTTGCTGGCGCTCAATACGGTGCCAGGTCTTGCCATCATCTGGCTTGTCCTCGGAAGAGGTTTCGATTGTCCCCTCCAGTGTAAGGGCATCGCCTTCCAGCGACAAATGGATGTCGTCTTCGGCATATCCCGGGACTTCGACGTGGATCTCGTACGCGCTTTCGGTTTCCGCGATATCCATGCGGCCCGATTTGATAGGCGCAGAGCTCGCGAAAGGGGTCAGAAAGCCGTCCAGAAGGCTTTCAATATCGCGTGAGAAAGCACCCAGTCCCGAAGAGGAGGGGGGCGTTGCGCAGTGTTTTGCAGGGGAACGGCGGACGCCGTGATAGGGTCTTAAGACTGAAAGTGTCATCGTTTTTTCCTTTCCAACTTTCATTAAGCTTGGGAAGTTGCGTTTTTTTAACGATCCCCCAAATGGGCAGATTGAAAACGCCACTCGACATCACTAATTGCAATGTCATATGTGTATACGGTCAAAATATTGAGGTGGATGAGTCGATGACCCGAAAAATATTAAGCTATCTTCTGTGGCCCGCATTACTGATAAGCGGTATTGCGATTACGCAAATCGGATTTGATCTCGGGCATCCGATGATTGGCTTTAATGCCGCTTATGCGCTGATTGTGATTGCGTTGCTGGTGCTGGAACGCCGCATGCCCCACGAAGAACAGTGGAAGGCATCCGACGGACAATTCTGGGCCGATATCGGTCATACGCTGGTCAGCAAAGGCGCTGTACAAGCCGTCATTCTGTTCGGCGGGATTATCGGCTTGTCTGAAATCATCAAACCTTCCGTTGATCTGGAAGGAGGGCTGTGGCCCACACACTGGCCTCAGGCCGCCCAGATTGTTCTGGCGCTGATTGTTGCCGAATTCGGTCTGTATTGGGCTCACCGCATTGCCCATGAGTGGAAGCCTTTATGGCCCTTTCACGCGATCCATCACTCGGTTGAGCGCTTGTGGGTCGTGAATACGGGCCGCTTTCACTTCGTTGATACGCTCGTCTCCATTATACTGGGAATTGGCTGTCTTCTGATTGCTGGTGCGCCCTTAGAAATGATCCAATGGCTGTCCGCCGTTACCGCCTTTATTGGCGTGTTAACCCATTGCAATATCGAGATGAGATTCGGGTTCCTGTCATGGATTTTCAATACGCCCGAGCTGCATCGCTGGCATCACAGCCGTGATTTGTCAGAAGGGAACCGCAATTACGGCGAAAATCTGATGTTGTGGGACCATGTTTTTCGCAGTTATTTTCGTGATGAAAAGCGTCGCCCGCCTGTGAATGTCGGCCTGCCGGAGCAAGTCCCGCAGCGCTTTATCAAGCAATTATCCTACCCCTTCCACCGTCTGCGCACCTACAGCACATGGGAATTCCATAAAGAGTAATTTTATGTAAATAGATTAACCCTCTTTTAACCTTTTGTCGCCATCATGAAGGGACACGAAGACAACAACAAAAAGGGGGACGGTAAATCCAATGTTCAAGCGTTGCGGTTTTATCATGGGGGAGGATGACAGTATCATCATTGTTGTTCCCACTACACTACCCAAAGACGAGCCCATGTCCTTAGAGGTTCATGAGCGCTCAATCGTGTTTAAACTCGGCGGCGAGTCTTACACAGAGGTGTATTGCAATCAGGACGCAGTCTTAAAGCGTCTTCTAACAAAAGCGCGTGTTGGTATGATCGAATATATTCAGGGCAAAACAAGTTTCCCTGCCTATATCTCAGTAGTAGCTGACGTTGAACGCGGAAAAATCGCTGCATAGGGAAGGGATACGAGAATGGCAGAATTTATTATGAGTGATGGTGGGAATCTGGGGGCTGACTTTAAAGATGCACCCGCTTTGTTCGCGGCGGACTATAAGGGCGCGTCCTGTACCGCGGTTACGTCATTCGGCGCGGCGGCAGGAATGTCCTCTATCGGTATGAAATCAGGTCTCAGCCTGAACCGTTAAGCGCACAATATCACTATATGACGAAAAGAACCCGAGATGCATGCTCGGGTTTTTTTATTGCCCCGACCTTGACGCGGGAAGCGATTGGGGCGAACGTGGTGGGACAGACACTCACAAGCTTTTCCCGATTTTTCTCGATGAATATACGCCAATCCGCCAATCACCTGCTTTTGATTGAACCCGCCGAATTTTATATGAATCCGGAAACGGTAGAGACCAATGTCTACCAGTTTGACGAGCATGAAAGCCACGACACAACCTTTCATAAGGCCTTAGCAGAGTTCCGTGTCTACCGCGACCATCTGGTCGAACACGGCATTCAGGTGACCACCGTCAAAGGGCGTATCGGTTCGCCCGACCACCTCTTTCCCAACTGGGCTTCAACCCACCCTGACGGTTCGCTGGTTTTTTATCCGATGCTCAATCCCAATCGCCGAGCCGAGCGCACACCCGAAATTCTGGCGTTGCTTGAGCAGACATATGAGCTGAAGCTCGACATCCGTGACGAAGAGTTAAAGGGGCGCTATCTCGAAAGCACGGGCTCCATCGTCATGGATCATATTCATAAACGCGCCTATGTCGCACTTTCAGGCCGCACGACGGAATCTCTGGCACGTGAATGGGCCGATAAAATGGGGTATGAGCTGTTCACCTTTGTCATGCGCTCCCATACTGGCGCACCCGTTTATCATACCGATCTGACCATGTTGATCGGCACAGATTTTGCAGCCATTTGTGCTGATGCGATCACGGATGACACGGCACGTAAACAGGTTGTCGCGTCATTAGAAAAAGACCGTGACGTGATATTCCTCACCGAAGAGCAAATGAAGAATTATTGCGGTAACTCGCTGGAAGTGGTCGGCGCATCGGGCAAGCGTTTTCTGGTGATGTCCGCTCACGCGCAAAAACATCTGACCGATGCGCAGAAAGTGGCTTTTGGCACCCATGTTTCCAAGATCATCGGGACGGATATCCCGACCATCGAGCATTATGGCGGTGGTTCGGCCCGTTGTCTGATCATGGAGTTGTTCTAGTTTAATCAATAGTAACTATGGATATGCTAATATAACAAAATGACCTCTTCCGGCCCTCAGACATTTACACCGCCCAAGCCCAAGGCTCTCGCGAGTATTCTGGTCGTGGCGCATAATGCCGAGGCAACGCTGTCGCCCTGTCTGAAAAGTCTGTTGAAGCAATCACTCAAGCAAATCGAAATTCTGGTGATCGATAACGGATCAACGGATGAAACGCCCGATATTCTGGCCTCGGCTGTGGCTGTGGATTCTCGCATTCGGATCATTACCCGTAAAGAAGCCGAGCCTTTAAGCGATGTTGTTAATCTCGCCTTGCGCGAAGCTATCGGTCGCTATGTCAGCCTTCAGCATATTGGCGGGATTTCCGCACCCGAACGGCTGGCCTATCAGATCCAGCATTTGCAAAATCACGCAGGGGCGGTTTTGTGTGCGGCTTCGGCCCGAGAGGAATTTCCCGATGGCACGCAAAAAGACTGGTTAATCGCCCCTGAGGATGCCACAGGCGGCGTGCTCAACCGCGCTTTGTCGCATAGTGTTCCTTTTCTGGGGTCGTCGGCGGTTTTTGACCGTAGTGTGTTGCTGAATTCAGGGCCGCTTGAGGGCAATGAGCATGCCGAATTGCTGTATCATGCGGCATTTAAAGTGGTGCATAAGGGCAAATTTATCGGGGAGCCAAAACTGTTATATGTCGAGCGGAAAGTGAAGCCGACTTTGAGCGCGAAATGGGAAGGGGCAAAAGCCAATCTCCATTTGCGCAACCGCTATTTTCCGGCGCAGAAACTGGAAAATCTCAAATCGTTCGTGAAGGATATGCTGACGAAATCCGCTTAGCTTAGCTGATATGCTTGGCAAGGAAGATTCCTGCCGCATTGGCTTTGTCGTACTCGACGGATTTGATCTCCAGATTGGCGCGACCGGCAATGCGGTAGAAGGACGGCTCGTCCATGCGCCATGAATTATTCACGGTAAAGCCTTCTCCGGCACGCAAATTATAGGTCAGGCTGCCCAGATGGATAGTCTGGTCGATTTTGCTGACCAGGCGCATACGGTGGCGACCGACACCATTGCCGACATACTCAATAGCGGCTTCAAATGTATCGGGGTCAAAGTCCGTGTGACCACGCAAATCGTGGGCAATACGGTGACCGACAGCTTTCACAAGCTTCAGGTTACGTTCGTCATTATAGGCCTTGGCATCCACTTCACGATCAGCCGAACTGTAATAGGTGCTGATCATGTAGCCGCCTGTCATGGCACCTGCGACCTTCAACTGATTCTGCAGAACCGTTTCGTCCAGAATATTCGGCGTTTTGGAGGCGTTCCAGATGGTCGGGCCCCACATCATCGTCACGGGGATCGCGCTGGTGTTTAACTGACCGACGTCTTCGAAATTTTCGTGCAAGGCACGTGTCGGGATATTGTAAAGCTTGCCAATTCCTTCGGCAGCCGCATCCGCGCAGTCTTTAGACGGGTCAATCACGATATATTCGGCAATCTCAAAGCCTTTGGCTCTCAGTGCTTCGATCATCGGAACGGTTTTCATTTCCACGGCTTCCCAGAGACCCGCACCGATTTCGATGACGCTGACCTGTTTGGGGGCGCCGCGGCGCGATTCATTGGCGGCTTGGGCAAAAGCATCGGCAACGCGCTCGAATGTCTGAGGGTTGCGCGCCAATCCGATTTCACGGTTTACGGGGAATTCTTTAATGCGGCAGGCTTCTTCCCAATGGAAGAGACCATCACCCGGGTCATGGGAGACAGGGCCGGACAAAAAGGCCAGATGTGAAGCCGTGCCTTCTTCTTTTCCAGCCAAAAGGTTGGAAAAGGTACGGAATGTTTCCTGTTCATCCTCGGTTAGAGGACGGAGGCAATCACAATCTAATTTACGCATCGCAGTCATAAACGCCCTAGCCGTTCGTTCCGGAGTGATAGGTTTTTATCGTATCGACATCTGGTGTCAACGCATGCTCCCAAATGCTCAGGAATTGCATACGATAGGCTTCGGATACCGCCGGATGATTAATGACGATAATCTTCGGCTCCGTATCCAGCAAAATAATGCCGAGCTTTGACCCATAGGAATAAAACGGGACTGTGGCAAACAATGTTTTCGGCAGCCACTTATATTCGGCATATTGCGTGACGGCGAAGAAATTATCGCCTTCACGTAAAAGCACTTTGTAGCGGATTTCTTTTAACTTCGACATGCGCGACAGGTGATATTCGGCCTGATCGCCGTGCGCTTTGATGAAGCGGCGCTCATCCACATTATTGACGAAGACTTCGGATTCGGGATTGTCTTCCAGTGTCTTGTAAACATCTTCAAAGAAGTCCAGATATCCGTTGCGGCCTACAAAGATACGGATTTCGTCAGCACGACGGCGCACACCATCATTTTCGAAAAATTCGATGCCGGCATTTTCAAAGGCTTTTTGGATAAGCTGTAGGTTGCTCTCACGCGGCTGGGTCGCACCTTTCTCGATCGCACCGATGGAGGTGGTCGAGATTCCTGTGCGCTCCGACAGGTCCTGCTGGGACCAGTTGAGGATGCCGCGTGCGCCGCGAATTTGTGCTGTGGAAATGGACATATCTGTCTTCTTATAACCTTTTTGTTTACTGATCAAATTTTATAGAGAGCAAAATGCGAAAAAGCAATAGAAAATATGAAAAATACCCGAAAAAAATTTTTCATAACTCTGAATTTCTTGCTTTTATGTGAAGTGAAAATTGCCGAAACCCTAAGTAAGGGGGCAATTTTCCTAACTTATTTTTTTCTTAAGTGACTGGAATTAAGCCGCTTTTTTAAGCAATCCTTCGCGGCGTAACAGCGCCTCGGGATCAGCCTCGCGCCCGCGGAATCGCTTGTAAAGGATATCGGGTTCCTCGCTGCCGCCCTTTTCCAGAATTTCGTGGCGGTAACGCAGCGCGGATTCGCGGTCGTATAACCCCTTTTCCTTAAACAGTTCAAACGTATCGGCGTCCAGAACCTCGGCCCATTTATAGCTGTAATAGCCTGCGGCATATCCTCCTGCAAAAATATGCGAGAAGGATGTGGCAAACGGCCCACCGCGCTTTGGCATCAAAGCACAAGGTTTGGTGGCGTCTTCCTCGAATTTGGCGACATCGCCGGCGGGGATTTTTCCGCCCAGCATGTGTACCTTCATATCAAACATAGCGAGGGACACCTGACGCAGGCCCACCCAACCCGTCATATAAGTCTGGGCTTTGCGCATCTTTTCAACAAGATCATCGGGCATTTTCTCGCCCGTTTCATAGTGTCCTGAGACCATATTGAGGGTCTCGCGCTCATAGAGCCAGTTTTCCTGAACCTGCGAGGGAAGTTCGACAAAGTCCCATTTGACGTTCGCGCCACTGGTCGACGGGTATTTTGTGCGCCCGAGAAGCGTATGCACGGCGTGCCCCATCTCATGAAATAGGGTCAGTACATCATTATGTGTAAGAAGCGAGGGCTTGCTTGGGGTCGGTTTTGCAAAGTTGCACACGATCTCGACCAGTGCGGGCAGTTGTTCACCATCATAGCGTCCGTGATCGCGAAGACCGGCTTGCCATGCGCCAGAGCGCTTGTTTTTGCGGACATAAAAATCGGTGTAAAGCAGACCGAATAAATCGCCCGTATCCTGATCGACTACTTCGAAGGCTTTGACATCTTCGTGCCACACAGGAAGGTCGGTGCGGGGTTTGAAGTCCAGATTAAAGAGCTTTTTAAAGTGCGCGAAAGTCCCGTCCAATACGGTTTCCAGCGGGAAATAGGGGCGCAGCTCTTCATCCGAAAACGCATATAGTTCTTCTTTGCGCTTTTCCGAATAATAGCCGATATCCCATTGTTTGAGCTCCTCGACGCCATCCTTGTCTTTGGCGTAAGCCTGCAAAATCTTGAGGTCAGCCTCGGCAGAGGGGCGGTAGGTTGCAAGCAACTTATCCAAAAATGCCATCACCGTTTCGGCTGATTTGGCCATGCGGTGTTCCAGTACGAAATCGGCGTAAGTGTCATAGCCCAGCAATGCCACGCGCTTGGTGCGTAAATCAGTGATTTTTTCAATGAATGCGCAATTATCAAATTCGTCCTTGTAGGCGCGGTTTGAAAAGGCTTCCCACATTTTGTGGCGCAACTCGCTTGTTTTCGCATAGGTCATGAACGGCCCGTAGCTCGGGTAATCCAGCGTAAAGAGCCAGCAATCGGCATAGCCTTTTTCTTCGGCGGCGTGCTTGGCGCTCTCAATCGAAAATTCAGGCAAGCCTGCAAGGTCGGCCTCATCGGTGATCTTCAACTCGAACTGTGCCGAAGAATCGATGACGTTTTTGGAAAATTTGGAGGCCAAAGGCGACAATTCGGCATTGATGGCGCGTAAGGTTTCCTTATCCGCATCGTTTAACAAGGCACCCGAACGCACAAAACCGTCATAGGTATCTTGCAGCAGGGTCTTTTCAACGGTTTCCAGCGGGATATCATCGCGCATGTCGTGAACATCTTTTACGCGGGCAAAAATAGCGGGGTCCAGCGATATATCGGATGAAAAGCTAGAGGCCATATGGCTTAAGGGTTCTGACAGCGCGTGATATTCCTCGCCGCCGATCAGGGCCAGCATTGTATGGTAGATTGAGGCGACATAGCCGAAATGTTCAGAGGCCATTTCCAGAGCCTCGATCGTATTGGCAAAGGAGGCAGGTTCCGAATTGTTTTTGATGGAGTCGATATTGGCGCGGGCCTCTTGAATGGCAGCCTCATAAGCCGGAATGAAATGTTCCGGTTTGATCGCATCGAAGGGTGCGGCCCCAAAGGGCAGAGGGCTTTTGGACAGAAGCGGATTGTCGGATGAGGAAGCCATGTTTTTAAAGAACGCCTTTTGTTTTTTATTGTTTTTTCAGTTAAGAAACGAGAGCTGATGGATGTACCCGTTTCAAAAGAGTTTGATGATATTTATTTTTCGCGTGACGACGGCCTCGCGGAAAGCCGCTTTGTCTTCTTAGAAGGTAACGGTTTTCCCGCTGCTTTCAAGGGGAAAGAGCATTTGGTTATTGCGGAAACGGGCTTTGGCACGGGATTAAATTACCTGACATTACGCGCCCTTCTTGAAAAGCATGCCCCCGACCTGCCGCTTCATTTTATCTCCTTTGAAAAATACCCGCTTTCAAAAGACGAGATTGCAGCTTCTCTCGCGCACTGGAAGGACGAGTTTCCGAACGCTTTTGATGAGTTGCTGGTCCATTATCCTTTACGCATCCCGTGTATTCATGATCTGCGTTTATCTGAAAAACACCGCCTGACCCTTGTTTTTGGCGATATCAATGACACCTTGCCGCAAATCGGGCATGTCGCAGTCGATGCATGGTTTCTGGACGGGTTTAACCCTGCCAAAAACCCCGCAATGTGGTCGCAAACCGTGTTTGAGAATATGGCGCGCCTCAGTGCGCCGCATGCGACATTCGCAACTTTTACGGCGGCGGGTTTTGTAAAGCGCGGCCTTCGCGAGGTGGGTTTTGACGTACAAAAAACCGAAGGCTTCGGGCGCAAACGCGAACGACTGGTCGGAACCTTTCAGGGCGAGGGGGCAGATATCCCGACATCACCGTTTCAAGGGAAACGTGTCGCGATCATCGGGGGCGGGATTGCAGGATGTGCCGCTGCCTATGAAGCGCAAATTGCAGGGGCAAAAGTAACCTTGTTTGAGGCTGGTGACACGCTGGCAGGAGGCGCATCAGGCAACCCACGCGGGATGATCAATCCGAGATTTTCTAAGCTGAAATCCGACGAAGCTGATTTTTACATGGAGGGTTTTGCCCGCACGATTAAGCTGGCCCGTCAAATAGCGAAAGACAACGATATCGATTATGCGGAAACAGGCGCGCTGCATCTGATCACCAATACGGATAAGGAAGAGCGTTTCAAGGGAACATGCTCGAATTGGGGCTGGCATACCGATCATATGGAACTGGTCAATGCGGATGAGGCAAGTCAAATTGCCGGTATACCGCTTGAACATGGGGCGCTGTACCTGCCGCAATCGGCCTCTCTCCATCCGCCGGCTTTTTGCGCGGCGTTGGCAAAAGGCGCGGAAATCCGCCTGCTAGCACCTGTCAAAAACATCGTAAAGGCAGCAAATGGCTGGTCTGTGGATGGTGAGGCTTTCGATATCGTTATTTTGGCGGGCGGTCCTGAAACAAGCGCGCTTTCGCCTGTTGTTCTTCCCGAAACCCACACGGTGCGGGGCCAATTATCCTATATTGAGGTCAATGAGACGAGCCTCCCGCTGAAATGCAATCTGCATTATGGCGGCTATATTTCAGTGGCACGGGACGGAATGCATGTTGTCGGGTCTACCTTTCAGCGCTGGCTGGTGGGCACGGAAGTCCGTGAAGAGGACCATAAGTACATTATCAACAATTTAGAAGAGGCCGTTCCCGCCCTGAAAAATGTGAAAATCGTGGGGGGCAGGGCCGCCCTTCGTACCTCGGCAAAGTCAAGATTTCCGCTGTTTGGCGCGTTAGACGGGGGGCTTTATGTCTCAACCGCGCACGGGTCGCACGGGCTGGTTTCGGCAAGTGTTGCGGCAAGGCGCATGATCAACCCGCTTGAGCAGGAAAAGCGTCTCATGGTAAAAGGATAACCAATCTCATGAGCTTTTTAATTTCTTTTGCCATCACCCTTTGTTTTGTGCCGCTGTTAAAGCGGCTGGCCCTGCGTATTCGTTTCACGGATAAGCCCGATGAACGCAAAACCCATGAGGGGAATATCCCCCCGATCGGCGGTATTGCAATCTTTCTGCCTTTTCTGGCGTTGATGATTGCCGAAAATGACGAAACCGTTTTTACCTCGACACCGTTTTACTGTGCGCTTTCGCTTCTCCTGATTACAGGTGTGATTGATGATGCGCGTCACATTAATGCCAAGCTCAAATTCGTGATCCATTTTATCGCCGCGATTCTCGTTGTATGGGGCGGTGCCAATCTGGTGACCATGGGCAATCTCTTCGGTTACGGCATCACGGACTTTGGCATGCTGGCACCGTTTTTCTCGGTCTGTTGTGTTGTGTACCTGATTAACGCGATGAATATGATTGACGGGGTGGACGGTCTGGCAGGCGGCGTGTCGTTGGTGATTGTCGCTTTTTTAGGGTTGGCATGTGTCACACACGGTGTGGTGATGCCGACGGGGCTTGCGATGCTGGGCGGCGGCTTATGCGGTTTTCTCGTTTATAATTTGCGCTCGCCTTTCCGTAAGAAAGCCTCTGTGTTTTTAGGGGATGCGGGTTCAATGTCGCTCGGGCTAATTCTGGCTTGGTACGCAATGAGCCTCTCCCAAGAACCTTACGCGCTTTTTGCGCCGATTACGGTTGCATGGATTCTGGCTTTCCCGATCTGGGATGCGTTTGGTCTCTTCTCGGCACGTATTCGTGAGGGCCGTCATCCGTTCTCGCCTGACCGCCGCCATTTCCACCATCATTTCTTGGAAGCCGGTTTTACCCCCGGACAAACAACCGTTATCATCACCTGCTATGCCGCCCTTCTAGGAGCTATCGGTGTGTTTTTACCTGCAACGGGCGTGCCTGTTTGGGTGCTGACCTATATCTGGATTATCCTCTGGATTGCGCACGCGCAACTGACCTTTAAGCCCAACAGCTTTATTCGCTTTTTGCGCCGAATTCGCGGCTCATCGTCTCAAGAAGAGCAGCTTCAAGATCATACGGCGCACTAAAGCCGCTTTCCTCATGAACTTTTGATGCGTCAAAAACCGTATTCGAACAGAATTTCTGAATGCGGATGCGTGACACAGGGAAGGTTTTTCCCGTAAGCCTTGCCAGCACATCAAAGCCGAACCCTGCCAGTATCCCGAACCAGTAAGGAAGGCGCAGCCCGACGCCATCCCCCTTGCCCATGATGCGGCGGACATTGGAGACAAGCTGGTTCATCGTGAAATCGGGTTTGTCGACATAATTGAAGACCTCAACACCCGTCTCGTATTTCAGGGAATAAGCAATAAAGGCCGCGACATTGCCGACATAGGCCATGGATTTGCGGTTTTGCCCATCACCGATCATGACAAATGCGCCCGAAGCAATCTGGCGAAGAAGATTATAGACATTTCCTCTGTTACCTGGCCCAAACACGACAGTCGGGCGGATAATCACCAATCCTTTTGTGGCGGGGTCGTGGGCTTCCCATGCGCGGTACACATCCTCGGCTTCGGACTTTGTGCGCCCATATGGGTTAAAGGGGAGGTGTGGGTTGCTTTCATTCGGCATGCCCTTTTGAAAGCCGTACACGGCAACCGAGCTTGTAAAAATGATGCGCTTGATGCCAAGTTTGTCGGCAACCTGACACAGATTGTCAGACCCTTTCACATTCACATCATCATAAAGGGACAGAGGGCGCACATCGTCGCGGTGGACGGCAGCCAGATTTATGATGAGATCGCATCCGCGGCAGGCATCTTCGAGTGAGACGGGATCAGTGAGGTCCGCATTGACCGACAGTTCCGGGTAAGTATCAGAAGGAATGATATCGCCCAGAATAACCGTGTGTCCCATCTTCTGCAAAAGAGGGGTAAGCTCTGTTCCGATAAAGCCGCTGCCGCCGATCACTGCTATTTTCATGGGGAAATTTTCCTTGGTAGGTTTTGGTTTTAAGACCTTTGTTTTTAAACCTTTTCCTGCCATCATGCCAAGCATGAAAGTCGCGTATCTGATTACTCGTATGGATGAATATGGCGGAGCCCAAGTGCATATCCGCGACCTGTCTTTGGGTTTGAAAGGGCAGGGGCACGAAGTGCATGTGATGTCCGGCTGGCCCGGCAAGGTCTCGGATTATCTCGAGCATATGGATATCCCTTATACGGAAATCCATGATCTTGTTCGTCCGATCAGCCCTTTGGAAGATTTCAAAGCGTTCAAACAGGTGCGTGCTGCTCTCAAAGAGATCAAGCCCGATATCCTCTCCTGTCATTCATCCAAAGCGGGGCTGATTGGGCGCTTGGCGGCGCGCTCTGTCGGTGTGCCCGTTGTGTTTACCGCGCATGGTTGGGCCTTTACAGAGAATGTGCCGTTCATCCCGCGCATGATTTACCGCGTGATTGAAACCTTTGCCTCGCTCTTTTCCAGCCATATCGTAACAGTCTCCGAATATGACCGTGATCTGGCACTTAAAAAATGCGTCGCACCCGCTTCGAAAATGAGCGCGATCCATAACGGTATGCCCGACCGTGCCCCTCCAAAACGGGAGGTAAGACCTGAGTCAGAGCCTTTACAGCTCATGATGATCGCCCGTTTTGGCCCCCAGAAAGACCATGCAACGCTGATCAAAGCTCTCGCCGAATTGCCTGCCGACACCAACTGGGAATTGTCTCTTGTGGGTGGTGGTGACAACAAGCCTGTCGGTGATTTGGTCGATGCGCTGGGGCTGACAGATAAGGTCAAATTTTTAGGTGAGCGCGAAGATATTGGTGATTTGCTGGAAAAGGCCGACGTCTATTTCCTGATTTCGCACTGGGAGGGTTTCCCGCGCTCAATCCTAGAGGGCATGCGCGCCGCACTTCCCGTGATTGCCACCGATGTGGCAGGGGTCAAAGAGGCCGTGATTGACGGAGAAACGGGGTATCTCGTGCCGCATAACGATGTGGCGGGGCTGGCTTCGGTTTTGAAGCATGCGCTGGCAGATCGGGAAAGGCTTTACTTTATGGGTCTTAAAGGACGTGCCCGCTTTGAAGCGGAATTTACCTTTGCCGCGATGATGCAAAAATGCATACATCTTTATCAGCGGCTCATAAAATAAAAGGGTCTGCTCTTGCAATTTACCGTTTCGCGGGGCATTGTGGGCTTTGTATTTAAGGTGAAATCTTCGAGGAATTCCAAGGCTATGGCCCGTTTTTTGAATAAAAAAACCGCTCTCATCCTGTGCGCAAGCTTACTGACACTGACCGCATGTGCGGGTGGACAAGATAAGGGGGATGGCGCATTGCCGCCGCCGAGTGAAGAAAGCTGGCAGCTTCTCCCGCCCACCAGCGAAAAGCTGAATGATCGCATCAACTACCCCAAACCTGCCTATCAGGCTGTTCCTTCGAGTATCGAAATGTCCAAGCGTCTGCGTGCGCTTGAAGAAGAGGTCGCCGATATCAAGGCGCGCATGGGCATGGCTGCCATAGCTTTGGGTGAAGAAGGCGTAAAGCCTGCACCAATGCATCATGCACCCCAGCCTGTTGCTGCGCATAAGCCGATGGCTAAGCCCACGCCTGTGTCAGTCCCTGCTAAAGCCAAGGCCGCACCCTCGAAAAATGTAACGGGGCAGGCGGTATTAAACGGTTTGCGCTTTATCAATGATAAGGGCGTCACCCAAGCCATTATCGATACGGGTGTGGAGGCAAGTTACACGACCGATCTGGATAATACCGAGAAGCTGTTGGTCGTCGAGTTGAAGGGCATAAAGGCCGGTTCAGTGAAGTCAGGCAAAGGAAAAGGGCTGATTTCAAGCTATAGTGTTCAACCGACAAATGACGGTGCGCGTATTATTTATCAGCTAAACGGTTCGTCTCGTATTGTAAAAATGGGAAAAATGATGCCCGCAGGATCTTACGGGCATCGTATTCTCTTAAGCCTCTCCCAATAAGACGGATTTAACCGTAGGTAAAAAGGCGGGCTGCTGAAGTGGCTGCCCCAAAATAGATGCGGGCATCTTCCCAATTATTCATGAAAATACCCATATCAATAGGGTCGTAGGGGATCTCGTAGTTTTCAGCGAGAATGCCGCGTGCTTTCAGGTCTGCAATTTCTGCTTCGGCACTATCAAACACATCCAGAGCTTCACCGATATCCTGTGTTTGAGAGAGGCGGAAAAAGACGCGCTCTGTCGTGTGTGGTGCTGCCTCAGACTGCGCGGATTTCTCAACAAAGGCTTGAACGCTTTGCCAAGCCTGTCTTAAGACGTTCCCCGCACGAGAAAAAACGGTGCCGCCGTTATGTGCGTTGTCTGTATCACTTTCAGAGTGTTGCATGGATATGCCCCTTTTTCACAATTATGTTATGTGAAATATTTGTTAGAGGCATTGTCCTGAAGCGTCAAGAAAAAATGTGAGGCGCTACGTTTCAGAAGTGACCATTTTCTTAAATGGTCAGGAAATTTTAAGCCCTGACCAATTTGTTCATAACGGTGCTGGCAGTCAGATCGCCCGTCACATTAATTGTGGTACGGCACATATCTAAAATACGATCTACACCGAGGATGAGGGCAATCCCTTCAGGTGGGACACCGATCCCGAGCAGGATCGAGGCAAGAACTACAATGCCGACAGACGGAATGGCAGGCGTGCCGATCGAGGCACCGACTGTGGTGACCATCAGCAGCACAAGTTGTGTGAGGGTCAGCTCAATTCCGAAGACTTGCGTCAAAAAGACGGCGGCTGCGGCCTGATAAAGGGCTGTACCGTCCATATTGATTGTTGCGCCCAATGGAATGACAAAACGGACGACGGGTTTTTGAAGCTTCAGATGTTCTTCCGCGCACGCAATCGAGACGGGCATTGTGGCGCCTGAGGATGAGGTGGAAAAGGCAATGATTTGCGCTTCCCTGACGCCTTTCAAAAAGGTCAGCGGCGACATTTTTCCAACCAGCATGACAATGAGAAGGTAAATGACCAGCATTGCAAAAAGGCCTGCCAGGACGCAGATCATATATAGTCCGACGCTGGTGATCGCTTGCGCGCCAAGTTTCGTAACGACCGAAGCAATCAATCCGAATACGGCATAAGGGGCCAGTGCCATGGCCCAGCCGATCATGCGCATGGTGACGGCTTGACCCGAGACACACAAATCCAGTACGGGTTGTGCCGTTTTCTTAGGCAAGCCAATCAAAGCAAGGCCGATCAGAATGGCTCCGACAACGATTTGCAGCATGTTTTTGTCGAGTGAGGCCTGCGTCCAGTTGGTCGGTATTAAATTGGCAATGCGTTGTGGAATGGTGAGATCCGCTACGGCCTCCATGGTGGCGGCATGGGGAAGGGAAGAATTTTGAGCAAGGCTTTTGCTGACAAGCGTCTGATCAATATTGGCCCCGGGTTGAATGAAGAGGGCGATGGCAATGCCGATTGTCACGGCAATTGCGGATGTGAGAATAAAATAGCCGACGGCGCGCCAGCCGATACGTTTAACAAATTCAAGCGAGCCGCTATCTGCCAGCCCCGTCACAATCGAAAAGACGATGAGGGGAATGACGATCATTTGCAAAAGGGCAAGGAAGATGACGCCCGGCAGGGCCACCCATTCGGTCACGGGGGCAATGTAATTCTCAGGTAAAAGATTGCCGCCCTGTGGCGACAGCGCGAGGCCCAGACCAACCCCGAGAACCAGACCGATCAGAATTTTGAGCCAGATTTTATCCTGAATGAGGTCCGTTTCGACCGATTGGACAATTTGACCACGTTCGGATTTTGTCATTTTGTCATATTCCTGCTATAATTTTTCGCACACTCGCGCAATATATTGTATGTGTTTTTTGACTGACAAAAGGATCACATTTATCCTGTCGTATGAATAAGCAGCTATGGATCATTCTGTGACAAATTCAGATGAGGCGCAAGGCGCGCTGGAGAACGATGAGCACGCACACGATGCGCTCAGTGTTCCGCTTGCCTATTTTGCGGGGATTCCTACCGATCCGGGATTGAATACGGGGCAAAGCTATTACCAGTGGAATCTGACAGGCACGTGGGGAATCCGCGTTGATCAGGTCTGGCCCGATTATACGGGGACAGGGGTGCGCATTGCCGTTCTGGATGACGGGTTTGAATATACGAATTCCGAGCTGTCCGCCAATTACAACCGCTCGATTGATTTTGACACGACGGGCAGTAACGATTCCGATGCCGCCGCGGGCTCTGCCGATAATCACGGTACGGCTGTCGCAGGCGTGATCGGCGCTGATAATGACGGCGTCGGTGTTGTCGGTGTTGCCCATGATGCCGAGCTGGTGGGTATTCGCCTCGACTTTAACGGCGGTATCCAGTCAATCCGCGAAGGGTTTCAATATGCTTGGACGCATGGCGCGGATGTGCTGAATAACAGTTGGGGCTATCCCGCAACCTTTGTTGATAATCTGTATATTCCCTATTCCGACGGCTCGTTTGCTTCTGTGCAGAATGACCTGATTGATGCCGTCTCTTTGGGACGCGGCGGTCTGGGTATGTCGGTCGTATTTGCCGCAGGCAACGGGCGTATGGAAGATCAGGATGTGAATAATCACATGCTGTCCAGCTCACCCTATACGATTGCGGTCGCGGGCACGGATAAAAACGGCAATCTGTTTGATTATTCCACCCCAGGCGCTGCCATTCTGACCGCTGCCCCCGCTGAAGGGGTATATACGGTCGATAAGGAAGGCACACGCGGCTATGTATCGGGTGATATTGTCGGTATCAGCGGAACATCGTTTTCAGCACCCACAGTAACAGGCGTGATTGCGTTGATGTACGAAGCCAATGCGGGGCTTGGGTACCGTGACGTGCAGGATATTCTGGCGCTGGCTTCCAGAAAAGCCAACCAGACAAGCTGGCAAACCAACGGTGCGACAAACTGGAATGGCGGCGGGATGCATTTCTCGCATGATTACGGTTTCGGTCTAATCGATGCCTATGCTGCAGTCCGTCTGGCGGAAAGCTGGGGCACGCAAAAAACCTATGCCAACATGGAAACGGCCAGTTATTCCACATCCAGCAATGTCTATCTGGCGGATCGTTCTTCTACTGATTTTACTTTTAATGTCACTGCCGACCTTGTGGTCGAGCATGCTGTTTTGAACCTGATCCTGCCGCATGATAAGGCGGGCGATCTGGTTATTACGCTGATCAGCCCCGAGGGTACGGAGTCCACACTCGTCAATCGTCTGGATTTTGGATCTTACGTGACAGATGCCGTGGGTTACTATCAGGGTATTCATGCCAAAATGGATTCTGTTGCCAATTGGGGCGAACATTCTGCGGGAACATGGACGCTGCGCATTGAAGACAGAGCCTCTGGCAATGACGGTTACCTGCGCGGTGCAACGCTGACGATTTTGGGGTCACAAGTTACCCCCGATGATACTTATTATTTCACTGACGAATTTGCGGGCGCAACTTTGTCCGACGCAAATGGCGGGATTGATACGCTGAATTTGGCAGCGGTCAGAGGTAATGCCATTGTCGACCTGACAGGCGCACAAGTCTCGCGTTTTGCGGGTGACACTCTGGTTCTGTCCAATCCGTCCGCGTTTGAAAATATTTATGCGGGCGACGGGAATGATACGTTGAAAGGCAATGATGCCGACAATAGCATTCATGCAGGCCGCGGAAATGATACGATCACCGGATCGGCTGGGGATGATACGCTGGATGGCGGCGAAGGCACTGATAGTGTCAGCTTTGCCGCCAATCTGGGTAATTTCGTTGTCGATATTCTGGATGCCGTGTCGGCGCGTCTTGTTGATACTGTCACCAATTTCGGGACGAATATCATCCGCAATGTCGAACAATTTCTTTTCAGTAATCACAATTACTCATGGGCGCAACTGGTTGACCATGCGGGCGGCATCCCTGTAACGGAAACCGTTGAATACAGCATCAGGGCAGGACGTTACTGGAGCACATTCACCTCTGAAGAAAGAGGCGAGCTCGGTTTGCAGGCAGCGGATTTACGCTATCGCGGAACAGCCGAATATGTGCATGTCGAACGCTCAACTGATGCGATGATTTTGACGCGTTTGACGGATATCAGCAATCCGGTTACCTCTCTTAAAATGGCGATGGATCGTGCTTTTGATCTCACAGCCATCAGCTTTCCTTATGCCTATATTACGCTGGGCGGGGCCGAGAACTCCACTCTCGTTTTCCATGATCTTTTGGCGGGTGCGATCACCACGGGTGCCGGGCATGACGCTATCGACCTCGATTTTTCCGATGTATCGCGCAGAACAGGCAATCTCGTCATTCACACGGGTGAGGGCGATGATGTCATCACAGGTATCGGCGGTTCAGGCGCAATCCTGTCTTCCGTTTACGGCGAGGACGGCGACGACACGATCCATGCCACAGCGGGTAAAAACCTCCTCTATGGCGGCGCGGGCAACGATACGTTCACCCTTGAGGACGGCTATGCCAAAATCTTTGGCGGCGTGGGCGACGATGTCGGTTCGGTGACGGGTGCGGGACGCGTCCTTTTCTATGGTGAGGACGGGAATGACAGTTTCCACGCAAGTAGTGCAGCCGACTACCTGAAAGGTGATAGCGGCGACGATCATTTATACGGCGGGGACGGAAATGACCGCCTGTACGGGGATGACGGCGCTGATACGCTCTATGGCGAAGGCGGGCGTGACCTTATCTATGGAGGAAACGGCGATGATCTCCTTGTCGGTGGCGATGACAATGACAAGCTGTATGGTCAAAACGACAATGACACGCTTGAGGGCGGTGCAGGCAACGACTATCTGCATGGCGGATACGGCGACGATCATCTTTTCGGTGGTGCGGGCAATGACACGCTTTACGGTGATCGTGGGGCCGATACCTACCATTTCGATCTGGTCTCCGTCGATACGGTCAAAGGCTTTTCCTTAAGAGAAGGCGATGTGCTGGATGTATCGGATATTCTTAGCGGCTATAATGAAGGCGTTTCCGATGTGAACGACTTTGTGATGATTAAGGTTCTTTCGCGCTCTCAGGCACAAATCCTGGTCAATGCGGATGGTGCTGACGACGACTTCCAGGCGGTTGGCATGATCCTCACCGATTTTAGCCGCACATCTGTTGACGAGCTTCATGCGTCAGGCGCATTTCACGCAGGCTAAAAGCCGTTATCTTTCATACTTTGTTAAGGAAACCCTAATAATTTTTATGCTCTAATACCTTGGGGCATAAAGTTTAAGGCGAGGAATTTCTTTGGAGACGTCACAAAACATACAAAGCGACAGTATTATCTTTGAGGAAGATAAGGATATTCCTGCACTCCTTTCCTATGGCTACACATTACTTACTGCTGAACCCATGTTTTCTTTTAGTGAAGATCATACCTATAGCTTTAATGATGCTTTTAACGGGGCAATAATTGTTGATACGGATGACGGGGAAGACACTATTGATCTGAGCGGTGTCAGTAGTTCTATTACCGTCAATCTTGTATCAGGTTCTGATTCCCAGATTGCTGGTCAAATCCTCCACATTCAAGATGGCACAAAGATAGAGAACGTTACGGCAAGTGATGCGAATGACGTCATTTACGGCAACGAGTTGGATAACTGGATTTATGCCGAGGGCGGAGATGACACGATTCACATCTCAAAAGGGAAAGATATAATTGATGGGGGAGCAGGCTTTGATACGGTCGTATTTGATGCGAATATTACTGATTACATAGTAAGGGTGGTGGGTGCCAGTTCTGTAGATTTTATAGATGCAAAAACAAGCTTTGGGAGAGATTGGACACAGCGTGTAGAATATTTTGTTTTTAATGATGCGGCATTCACTCTTGAAGAGCTTCGTAGCTATTCTGTTACGAATACTGAAAATATTATTCCTATAACATTTGAGATAGCAGGAAGTGGAATTGAGAACACTTTAACGGCTTCAGAGATAGGGTCGAATTATTATTACGCTTATGATTTGGGTTTACCTGGGACAGCCCAAATATTAAAAGCTGAGCGTATTGATCAAACATTCTCCATAATTGAAAATTTTGAAAACAGCCCATATACACGCTTTACTTTGACTCAAGCTGAAACGGTAGCAAGCCTGCGTGTTACCGGATTTGATACAACATATATTGCAGTGGAAGGTGATACTACTTCATCAATAACTGTTCAGTATGCTCAAAAGGGAAGCTTATCCTTAGGGTCCGCTTCAGATCATATAGATATATACCTTTCCGGCACTGCAGAGAGCGCCTTTCAAGCTTATGCGAATGACGGCAATGATTTTATACAGATATATGGTTATGACACAGAGTGCCGCGTTAAGGCATATGGCGGGAATGGAAACGATACCTTCGCACTTGGTTATGGCACGAATTACATATACGGCGAAGACGGCAATGATTTTTTTGATGCGAGCAGGGAAGCTCCCTATTTGTCTCCCATGGCACTGGAAGGGCTCCACAGAATATACGGAGGAGAAGGGCATGACACGCTAGAAGGCGGAACAACGAGGATCGTTGGGTTTGGCGGAGAAGGAAATGACAATTTTTCCGGCTCGATTCAAAAAGATTATCTATACGGTGATAACGGGGATGATTACCTCAATGGCAGAGATGGCGACGATATTCTTTATGGTGGTTCCGGAAACGATGAGATGCTTGGCGGTAAAGGTATAGATCGGATTTATGGCGGTGTAGGCAATGATGTGATTTCAGGTGATTGGGGAGATGACATTCTTTCCGGAGAAGACGGGAATGACATCATATATGGTCGTGATGGGCGTGACAAAATCTATGGTGGCAACGGTGATGATGAGTTGCATGGTGATTATGGCGTTTACGATCCATTGAACACCGAGAGCGATACGCTTTATGGCGGTGCAGGGGATGACCATTTATATGGTGATGGGGGTGACGATTTCCTGATTGGCGGCGCCGGCGCCGATACCTTCCATTTCGACAGTTTGTCTATTGATCGCGTGCGAGATTTTAATCTGGCAGAGGGCGATAAAATCGACATTACAGATGTTCTTTTGGGACATCCTGATTGGGGCATTTCCGATATTAATGAGTTTGTTGTTCTTAATGTTGTGGATGCCACACGGGCAAATCTGGCAGTCTATAAAGGTGATCCATCTGCGGGCCCTGAATATGTCGGCATTCTCTATGGCGATTTGACGGGCCAAGATGCGGCTTCACTTCTGGCCTCAGGCGCGCTGATTGCGGGTTAAAACCCTTCACTTTCCCCGAAATCTAAAATTTTAGATAAATTTAAAGAAGCCATAAGACTTTCATGATCTAATGGATAAAGGGCCTTTGTGAATCAAAGGATTAAGGGCAGTTTTGAGCGAGAATTTACAAATAGTCGGCGTATTGGAAGATGACGTGGCAGACACGCGTCATGATCCCGCCTACGACTTTTTTGCCGAACCCTATGCCGTTTCTTACGCCGCAGAAGCCCCTTCCGCCGAAACCTTCACAAAAGGTACACCTTCCGATCCGTCCCTGAACCCTTCAAGCGGCTTTTACCAGTGGCATTTGACAGGGGCGTGGGGTATTCGCGCCGATCAGGTCTGGGATGAATATACGGGGTCAGGTGTGCGCGTTTTTGCCGTCGATGACGGGTTTGAATACACCAACTCCGAACTGGTCGCCAATTACAATACAAGCATCGATTTCGATACGACAGGCTCCAACGATTATGATGCAGCCGCAGGCTCAGGCAACAGCCACGGGACAGCGGTCTTAGGGATTATAGGCGCTGACGATAATGGTGACAGCATGGTCGGTGTCGCTTTTGATGCCGAATTGTCGGGCATCCGACTTGATTTTTCGGGTGGTGTCACCCCCGTTCTCGAAGCTTTCACACATGCACTCAACAACAATGCCGATGTCATTAACAATAGCTGGGGCTATACCGCCACTTTTGCCGATAACCCCCATATCAATTATGCGGGCGGAACATTTGCCGATGTGAACAATGCGATGATTGATCTTGTCTCCCAAGGTCGTGACGGTCTGGGCACATCCATCGTCTTTTCGGCAGGAAATCATCGCGGTGTCGATCAGGATGTGAATAATCACAGCCTACAAAGCTCGCCTTACGTGATCACCGTGGGTGGGACGGATGCGAACGGCAACCTCTATGACGATTCTACGCCGGGTGCGGCGATCCTCACATCTTCGGGTGCGGAAGGGGTTTATTCGGTCGACCGTGAAGGCTCGAACGGATTTGTGTCGGGCGATGTTGTCGGTTTGAACGGGACGTCTTTTTCCGCTCCGACCGTGTCGGGCGTGATTGCCTTGATGTACGAAGCCAATGCCGACCTCGGTTACCGTGACGTGCAGGATATTCTGGCTCTGGCTTCCAGAGGCGGTTTGGGGCAAACGACATGGGCCACAAACGGTGCGACGAACTGGAATGGCGGCGGCATGCATTTCTCGCATGATTACGGTTTCGGCCTCATTGATGCGCACTCGGCTGTGCGCCTTGCCGAGTCATGGGGAGAGCAAAAAACCTATGCCAACATGCAAACTCTCACCGAGACAATCACACCCAATCAGGCGCTTGCCGATAACGGCACAACGAATTTCACCTTTACGGTGACACAAAATATCAATGTCGAGCATGTGATCCTGGATATTACCTTGCCGCATGCGCGTGCGGGTGATCTGGTTATTCAACTGATTTCACCCGACGGTACGGTCTCGACCCTCGTCAACCGTCTGGACAATGGCAGCTATGTTTATGATTCAGTCGGTTTCTATCAAGGGATACATGCCCCTCTATCGACCGTTGCCAACTGGGGCGAACTCTCTGCCGGGGACTGGACGCTCAAGATTGTCGATGCGGCGGGCGGTGCAACAGGCACATTACAGGCGGCAACACTCACTATTCAGGGTTCCTCCGTTTCCAGCGATGACACCTATTACTTTACCGACGAATTTGCAGGCACAACGCTTACCGACAGCAATGGCGGTATAGACACGCTCAATCTGGCAGCGGTCAGAGGAAACGCCTCTGTTAATCTTGCCAATGGCGCAACCTCAAGCTTTGCCGGTCATAATCTGATCATCGCAAATGGCTCGAATATAGAGAATGTGATTGCCGGTGACGGGAATGATACGATACGCGGGAATGCCCTTGATAACGTGATTTCGGGGATGCGCGGCAATGACACGATTTACGGGTCTGCAGGCAACGACATTCTGGATGGTGGCGTAGGCACAGATATACTAAATTACGCGGACTCGGTCGGTAATTTCCTGATTGAATTTGTGGATTCACTTACTGTGCGCTTTACCGATTTGATCGGCTCGTTAGGCGAAGATCTTGCGAAAAACTTTGAGACATTCACCTTTAGCAACGGCACATATACACGCGCCGAACTCGAAGCCTATGTGACGGCCCACCCGCCTCAACCCGAACCGCTCTTTTTCAAATTTTCAAATGGGACGCAGGAAAACGGTTACCGTTCGGATGCCACAGGCACGGACTATATTGTGGCGAGCGATTTCGGTTATGCGGGATCTTCCAATATCGTTCAGGCCGATCGTAATTTGAGCGGTGTCACCCTGACCAATCTGGGCGGCAGCCCTCTGACAAAAGTCAGCCTCACGGCAGCGGTTAGCGCGGATGTGACGCTTGTGAATTTTGCCAATGTCGCCCTTTCTGTGACAGGCAATGCCGCATCCGATATCACGGTTATCAATGCCCTAAACGGATCAATTGCGACAGGTCTGGGTTCAGATCATCTTTATATAGACTTTGACAGCCTGGCCTCCACAACAGGTATGCGCGTCTATACGAATGCCGGCAGTGATGAGATTGTTGTTCATTCGCGTCTGAGCTCGCATATTGCAAAGGTTTACGCAGGAGATGGAGATGACATTTTCCACTTTGAAGACGCAGGAGATGGTCAATTCTATCTATACGGAGAGGGCGGTGACGATGGCTTTCTTACAGGTGGCGGGTATTACAGAATTTATGCAGGAGATGGTGCTGATATAATTGAGGGGGATGTTGGGCGCATTGTTGCCTATGGCGGTGACGGCAATGACGATTTCACAGGCTCAACGCAGCGTGACTATCTGTATGGCGAATTAGGCGACGACATGATCGCAGGGGGGCTAGGCAATGATATCATCTATGGCGGCGACGGCGCTGACGATCTGCGCGGCGATGACGGGTTTGACCGTATTTACGGCGGTAACGGCAATGATGTGATACATGGCGGCGCCAATGTCGATGCGCTGGCAGGTCAGGAAGGTGATGACACGATCTATGGCGGCAACGGAAATGATAAGCTGTATGGTGGCGCGGGCAACGACCATCTGTATGGTGACGATGATGCCGATACGATTATCGGACATTCCGGAAATGACACGCTGTATGGCGGGAATGGCGACGACCAGCTACAGGGCGGTGATAATGACGACGTTCTGTATGGTGAGGATGGGCGCGATAAGCTTTACGGTCAAAACGGTGACGATATAATCTATGGCGGCGCGGGCAATGACACGCTTTCGGGCGGGGCAGGCAATGACCATCTCTATGGCGGAGCCGGTTTGGATTACATGAGCGGAAACGGCGGGGCCGATACATTCCACTTTGATGATGCTGCATCTGTTGATCGCGTGCTCGATTTCCGCCTCCTTGAAAATGACAAGTTGGATATTTCGAATATCCTGAGCGGTTACACGGAAGGCGTATCCGACATTAATGATTTTGTCCGCCTGTTTGTTGTCGATAGCGGACGCGCCAATTTGGCTGTCAATGTTGACGGGGCCGACAGTGACTTCCAATATGTCGGTATTATTTACGGCAATTTGTCAGGACAGACGGTCGATACGTTGCACGCCTCGGGCGCCCTGATTGCAGGGTAATTTGTTTCTTCAGAAGTGTTTACGAAGCGCAACAGGGTCAAAGCCCTGTTTTTTTTATAAAAAAAATGAGGGCATCCAATGAACTTTTTCTTTCATCCTTGCGTTTATGCGTGAGGAGACCGAATTTAATTCTTTGAAAGGAAAAAACGATGAAACGCATTACTTTAATGGCAACTGTTGCCCTTCTGGCTGTCACAGGCGCCGCACACGCTGACACAGTGTCTCAGGAAGTCATTTACTCCACACCGACAATCACACCAATTGAGGCCTTTGACAAAATGGATCTGGACAATAACTGGGAAGTCAACACAATCGAATATGATTGGGCAGTGAAACACCACCCGGATGTTGCGGCCTATTCTTATGAAGGTCTGGATATCAACAATAACGGCATCATTACACGTAAAGAGGCCAAGAATGTTGATCCTGCAGCTGCCGCCATGCAGAAAACAATTGTTAAAACAGTGATCAAAGATCCTGTTGTTGTCGATGTGGTTGAGCCTGCTGCCGGTACAGTGGTTGTGACCGAGCCCGTCGGCATGCGTCACACAACGACCCGTACAACGACAACATACCCTGCGAATTAAGTTAGACGCACTAACATCTAACTTATTGATAAAGGCCCGCTTTTTATAAAGCGGGCCTTTGTTTTTGTCGTGTCAGGGGAACAAGTGCAGGGTGTGATCCGTTGGCTCATGACAAGACGGTTTAAACCGCATGACTTTAGACGAAGTAAAAGCATTAAGGAGAGAAACGATGAAGAAACTTGCATTGACAACAGCAGCCCTTGCTCTGATGAATGCCCCCGTTATGGCGAATGAAATGCAGCACAGCAACAATGCGCCGCATTACACGCAGCTTGAGGCCTTTGAAGTGATGGATTTGGACCAGAACTATATCGTCAACCCTGTCGAATTTGATTGGGCACAGGCACATTATCAAGGGCTTCAAAATTTCAGCTTTGAAGATATGGATACGAACGGAAACGGTATCGTCACCCGTGACGAAGCGTCTGCAAAACCATACGGTTTTATGGGTGATGACGCCGAAGTGGCAATGAATCGCACGGAAAGCCGTATTGATCGCAGCACGCCAAACATTGATACGGATGGCGACGGCTATTAAGCCGAATGCGTTTTGAAAAAGCCGGGGCAACCCGGCTTTTTTATGAAAATTATTATTTCTTTGCGAAGGAAAGTCTTTTTCTGATGCGTAAGAGGTTTATACTAACCAACGACAAGACAAACCCATTAAGGAGAATGATGTCATGAAAAAACTGTTGATGCTGGGAACAGCTATTGTAGCCCTTGGTTCCATTTCCCCCGCCTTTGCCGAAGGTGGCGCGAAAGACGGCCCTAAAGGCGATCGCTTTTTTGCAAAAATGGATACGGATGGTGACGGCGTTGTGACGAAGTCCGAATTCCAATCACATGGTGATGAAATGTTCTCTAAAATGGACGGAAACGGCGACGGCAAAATTGAAAAAGAAGAAGCCAAGGCCGCTCATG
>JBFWMN010000017.1:0-29085 GCA_050251555.1 Pseudobdellovibrionaceae bacterium
ATGCCGCGTTTCTATAACGGCCTTGGTGTTACAGTCGTTTCCACACCTCACGGTGTGATGGCTGATCACAAAGCCCGTGACGAGAATGTCGGTGGCGAAGTTCTGTGCCAGGTCTTCTAAGAGTTGAACGGAATTTAAAGATAAGAATTGGTGAAAAACGATGTCTAGAATTGGAAAAAACCCGGTAGCCGTTCCCGCAGGTGTAACACCTGAAATCAGCGGTCAAACCGTGAAAGTTAAAGGCCCTAAGGGCGAACTGACATTCAAGGTTCACGACGATGTGTCTGTGAAACTCGAAGACGGTCAGATCACTCTGGCGCCGAAAAGCAACTCGATGCAAGCCCGTCAGGTTTGGCCGACATGCCGTACGCAGGTTCAGAACCTCGTCACAGGCGTGACCGATGGTTTCAAGAAAGATCTTGAGATCCGCGGTGTCGGTTACCGTGCTAACTTGCAGGGCCGCACACTGGTTCTGGCTCTCGGTTACTCTCATGAAGTCCGTTACGATATTCCTGAGGGTATCGACGTTGCTGTTGAGAAGCAGACACAATTGTCTGTCACCGGTATCGACAAACAAAAAGTCGGTCAGGTAGCTGCTGAAATCCGTGCGTTCCGTAAGCCTGAGCCTTACAAAGGTAAAGGTGTCCGCTACGCTAACGAATACATCATGATGAAAGAAGGCAAGAAGAAGTAATCTTCGGCTGCCAAAGGGATAGGACGATAAGACCATGACAAGAAAAGAAACAAATGCTGAGCGCCGCGCCCGCCGTGTCCGTGCAAAACTGGGCAAAATCAACCGTGCCGGTCATCCTCGCCTGAGCGTTCACCGCACAGGTCGTCAGATCTATGCTCAGATCATTGATGATACAAAAGGTGTAACACTGGCTGCTGCCTCGACACTTGAAGCCGCTTTGAAAGAAAAAGTCAAAGCCGGTAATACATCCGAAGCTGCCACTGAAGTGGGCAAGCTGGTTGCCGAGCGCGCTAAAAAGGCTGGCGTTAAAGCGGTTATGTTTGATCGCGGTTCCTACCTCTACCATGGTCGTGTGAAGGCCTTGGCTGACGGTGCAAGAGCCGGCGGATTAGAGTTTTAATTTTAAGGAATAGATAAAGAGCTTTTGGAGAAAAAGATGGCACGTAACGAAAACAGAGCACGTGATCGTGAAGAAGAGCAATCTGAACTGACAGAACGCCTGGTTGGTATCAACCGCGTCGCCAAAGTGGTGAAGGGTGGTCGTCGTTTTGGTTTTGCCGCTCTCATGGTTGTCGGTGATCAAAAAGGCCGCGTTGGTTCCGGTCACTCGAAAGCCAAAGAAGTGCCTGATGCGATCAAGAAAGCTGCTATGCAAGCACGTAACAGCATGATCCGCGTTCCTCTTCGTGAAGGCCGCACTCTGCACCACGACGTTTACGGTCGTTC
Source organism: Pseudobdellovibrionaceae bacterium (assembly GCA_050251555.1). Taxonomy (GTDB): domain Bacteria; phylum Pseudomonadota; class Alphaproteobacteria; order Micavibrionales; family Micavibrionaceae; genus UBA2137. Next base: position 1,421 of record JBFWMN010000017.1, read on the forward strand.
CGGTGCGGGCCGCGTTTACCTGCGTTCGGCACCTGCCGGTACGGGTATCATCGCCGGTGGTCCTCTGCGTGCGATTTTGGAAGCTCTGGGTATTCAGGACGTTGTTGCGAAATCCATCGGGTCTTCAAACCCTTACAACATGGTCAACGCAACGCTTGATGCACTGTCCAAGACACAAAGCCCACGCTCGATTGCTGCACGTCGCGGCAAAAAAGTGTCTTCGATCATCTCTTCACGTGAAAACATGAAGGGTTCGGAAACACAAAGCGAAGACGCTGAGTAATTTTTAAAAATACGATTCAAGACGAAAGACAACGGGAGTAAGACCCATGGCTGACACAAAAACAACAAAAGCTCCGGCGAAAAAAGCACCTGCTGCGAAAAAGGAAGCTGCACCTAAAGCTGCTGCCGCTCCGAAAGCGAAAGCACCCGCTGCCAAGAAAACACCTTCGGGCAAGACAGTGACCATTCGTCAGACACGCAGCCCGATCGGTCGCCTGGCTAATCAGCGCAAGACCCTGATCGGTCTCGGCCTGAACAAAATCGGTCGTACATCGACACTTGAAGATACACCATCCGTTCGCGGCATGATCGCAACTGTTGCGCACCTCGTTGAAGTGCAAAACGACGCGGCGTAAGACCAAAAAAGATAAAAGAATTTTTTAAATTAGGAGAATTCCGATGAAACTCAACGAACTGCAACCTAAAGAAGGCTCGACCAAAAAACGCATGCGCGTTGGTCGCGGTATTGGTTCGGGTAAAGGTAAAACAGCCGGTCGCGGTGTTAAAGGTCAGAAATCCCGTACAGGTGTTTCGATTGCCGGTTTCGAAGGCGGTCAAATGCCTTTGCACATGCGTCTGCCTAAGCGCGGCTTCAACAACATCTTTGCAAAAAGCTTCACAACATTGACGTTGCGTCGCCTGCAAGAAGCTTTGGACAACAAGCAAATCGATGCTAAAGGCGAAATCACAGAGGAAGCTCTCGTGAAGGCCCGTGTCGTTCGCCGCTCCAAGAAAGACGGTATCCGTCTCTTGGCAACAGGTGAGCTGAAAACAAAAGTAACACTGAAAATTGCGTCTGCTTCCAAGCCTGCCGTTGAAGCTGTTGAAAAAGCCGGTGGCTCGATCACGCTGACACAAAAAGAGAAAACCGTTCTGGTCAAAGGCGAGAAGAAAGATACAAGCGCCAAAAAGACAAAGAACGAAAAGAAAGCAGCGCCTAAAGCCAAGAAATAATATTCGGCTTTTATGACAAGAATTTTAAAAAGCGGCTGATGAGGCCGCTTTTTTTATGCGCAAGGGATTGCAATGCAACATGGCTTTCCTCTTGAAAGTCGGGCCAAGATCGTCTAATTCCCTAAAGGACAAATTCCAAACATAAAGATACTCAAACAGATCGAATTTAAACGACCATGTCATCTGCCGTACAACAGCTGGCCAAAAATGCCAGCCTTGGAAGCCTTGCCAAAGCCACAGAGCTGAAACAACGCATTCTCTTCGTCCTTCTTGCCCTTCTCGTGTACCGTCTGGGAACTTACATTCCCGTGCCCGGTATTGACCCTTCATTATGGGCCGAGATTTACAATCAAAAAGGGTCGGGCGGAATCCTGGATATGTTCAACCTGTTTGCAGGTGGTGCGCTGAAACGTATGACGATTTTTGCGCTGAATATCATGCCTTATATTTCGGCCTCTATTATTATGCAGCTTGCCGCTGCCATGGTGCCTTCACTGGAAGCCATGAAGAAAGAGGGCGAGTCGGGACGCACCAAAATCAACCAATATACGCGTTACCTGACGGTTATTATTGCCGCCATTCAGGCTTACGGTTTGGCAATCGGTCTTGAAAATATGCAGTCTTCCTCAGGGTCTGCAGTGATCGATCCGGGTATGTTTTTCCGCATTTCGACAGTGGTAACCATTGTCGGCGGTACGGTTTTCCTGATGTGGCTGGGTGAACAGATCACCTCCCGCGGGATCGGTAACGGTATCTCTCTGATCATCTTTGCAGGGATTGTCGCGGAATTGCCGCGTGCCTTTGCCTCGATGCTTGAACTGGGTCAGGAAGGGCAATTCTCGTTCCCCGTACTGGCGATGATCCTCTTCATGATTGTAGCTGTGATTATCTTCATTGTCTTTATGGAGCGGGCGCACCGCCGCGTTGTGGTGCAGTATCCCAAACGCCAGATGGGCAACAAGATGACAATGGGGGAAAGCAACTTCATTCCGTTGAAGCTGAACACGGCAGGGGTTATTCCGCCGATCTTTGCCTCATCACTTCTTCTGTTGCCTTTGACACTGGTCGGTTTTATCGGCGCCGAAGGCGGTGATTTCACGGCGGCGATTGCAAGATATCTGGCGCATGGCTCACCCATCTATATGGCGATGTATGGCGCACTGATTGCCTTCTTCTGTTTCTTTTACACGGCGATCGTGTTCAACCCTGAAGAGAATGCCGATATGCTCCGCCGTCACGGTGGTTTCATTCCCGGTATTCGCCCGGGTAAACCGACGGCTGATTATCTGGATTACATCATGACCCGTATCACGGCGATTGGTGCGACCTATCTGGTGTTTATCTGTTTGTTGCCTGAGCTTCTGATCTCGCAATACTCGTTGCCTTTCTATTTCGGCGGGACATCGCTTCTGATTGTGGTCTCGGTGACAATGGATACGGTTCAGCAGATCCATTCCCATATGATTGCCCACCAATATGAGGGGCTGATCAAGAAATCCCAGCTCCGCAAAGATCGCGGTGCCAAAACCACACGTAGCAGAGGACGTCGATAAGCTTCATGGATATTATTCTTTTTGGCCCTCCGGGCGCAGGAAAAGGCACGCAAGCCAAAATCTTGGAGAATGATTACGGTTTCAAGCAGCTCTCCACAGGGGACATGCTGCGCGCCCAGATTACGGCAGGAACGAAACTCGGGATTCAAGCCAAAGAAGTGATGGATCGCGGTGAGCTGGTCTCGGACGAAATTGTCATTGGCATGATCAAATCCTATATCGACAGCCCTGAATGTGTGAAGGGCTCAATCTTTGACGGTTTCCCGCGTACCGAAGCTCAAGCTGTCGCTCTGGACAACATGCTTGCTCAATCCAATCGCTCAATTGACATTGTGATTGAGATGCAGGTTTCTGATGACTTGCTGATTGACCGCATTCTGTCTCGCGCCAAAATCGAGGGCCGTTCGGATGATAATGCCGAAGCCTTCAAAAAGCGCCTTGCGGCCTACCGTAGCTATTCGACAGAAGTCTTGCCTTATTATCAGAGCAAAGGACTTGTTGAGGCGATTGACGGTACGCAAAGCGTCGAAGCGGTGACGAACGCCATTAAATCGATCCTCGAAAAGGCCAAAGCGGCCTGATTGGAAACGGTTTTTTGGAATCTCTCACAAGCTCTTCAAAAACTTCAAAATTTTAGTTGACAGAAGGGTTGCAATTCCTATACTGCGCCTGACTTCGTGGAAAATCCCGTATTTTCCGCGGGTTTTGGTTTACAAACCGGAGGCTGACTTTTTTTAAAGAGCCGGGACGGTTTGGCAGGAAATCTTAATGAGGAGAAAACTCTAATGGCACGTATTGCGGGTGTAAATGTTCCCGACAATAAGCGCATTACCATTGCCCTGACATATATTCACGGTATTGGTCGTACGCTTGCTCGTCAAATTTGTGATTCTGTGAATATCGACAGAACACGTCGTATGAAAGATCTGACCGAGGATGAACTCAACCAGATCCGTAAAGAAATCGAAACAGATGCCTACACCATCGAAGGTGATCTGCGCCGTGAAACATCCCTGAACATCAAACGTCTGATGGATATGGGGTGCTACCGTGGTCTGCGTCACCGTAAAGGTCTGCCCGTTCGCGGTCAGAACACACGCACCAACGCCCGTACACGTAAGGGCCCTGCGAAACCAATCGCCGGTAAGAAGAAATAAGGGAGTGTGAGAAATGGCTAGACCAGCAGCAAAGAAAAAGACACGTAAGAATATCGTCGAAGGCCGCGCTTTTGTCGTAGCGACCTTCAACAACACACTCATCACCATTACAGATGCTCAAGGCAACACTGTATCCTGGTCTTCATCAGGAACAATGGGCTTTAAAGGCAGCCGTAAATCCACACCTTACGCCGCCCAGATGGCTGCGGAAGATGCAGGCCGCAAGGCTCAGGAGCACGGGCTTAAAGAGCTGGATGTAACGGTTAAAGGTCCCGGTAACGGTCGCGAGAGTGCCCTTCGTGCACTGTCTTCAATCGGCTTCACGATCCGTTCGATCGTCGATACAACGCCGATCCCCCACAACGGGGTGCGTCCGCGTAAACGCCGCCGCGTTTAAGAGGTACCTATTCAAAGGAAGGTCGTGGGCATCCATGTCCTTCCTTTTCGGCGCTTTAGCTTGAAGATCTATTTCGGGCGCCATGAAAAGAAATTTGAAAAGAGATCTGACAGGTTTTTGAAAGGGAAGACATACACATGCTGAATATCAACAAGAACTGGCTCGAGCCGATCAAACCAAGCTCCATCGACATCGCTGCTGATAAGAACAACACCAACAAGGCCAAATTGGTCCTGCAACCGTTCGAGCGTGGTTTCGGTCTGACGCTGGGTAACGCGCTGCGCCGTATCCTCTTGTCCTCCATCCAAGGCGCTGCCGTGACAGCCGTCCAGATTGATGGTGTGATGCACGAGTTCTCGTCGATTGAAGGTGTCCGCGAAGACGTGACAGACATTATTTTGAACATCAAGGCTCTGTCTGTTCGTATGCACGCTGAAGGCCCGAAGAAAATGCGCCTGAATGTCACAGGTCCTTGTGAAGTGACAGCTGCACAAATCGAAGCCGGTGCCGACATTGAAATCATGAACCCCGACCTCGTCCTGTGCACACTGGATAAGGGCGCGAAACTGAACATGGAACTGACGGTCAATACAGGTAAAGGCTACTGCCCTGCCTCCCAAAACCGTCCTGAAGAAGCCCCTGTCGGCCTTATTCCTGTCGACTCTGTTTTCTCACCTGTTCGCAAAGTGACATACGAAGTTGAAGACACACGTGTTGGTCAGGTCACTGACTACGACAAGCTGACATTGTCTGTTGAAACAAACGGCGTTGTGACACCTGAGGATGCGGTTGCTTTTGCGGCCCGTATCCTGCAGGAACAACTGCAAATCTTCATCAACTTCGAAGAGCCTAAGGAAACAAAGGCTGAAGCTGAAGAAGAGGCACTGCCCTTCAACCGTAATCTGCTGCGCAAAGTTGACGAGCTGGAACTGTCCGTTCGTTCCGCCAACTGCCTGAAAAACGACAATATCGTCTATATTGGTGATCTGGTTCAGAAATCCGAAGCCGATATGCTGCGCACACCGAACTTTGGACGTAAGTCTTTGAATGAAATCAAAGAAGTACTGTCTCAGATGGGTCTCCACCTCGGCATGGATGTCGACGGTTGGCCCCCCGAGAATATCGATGAGCTGATCAGCCGCGTCGATGACCCTTTCACAGCCTAAGGTTAGGCCTACGAAAGGTTAAATAGGGACAAGGTGTCCCGCCCTCCGACATAGACGGGCCTCGCTTTTGAAGTGGCCCGTCGTGTTTTTGAAAACGGAGGTCTCATTATGGTTTCACCCGTTTGAAGCCGCAGCGTAAGTTAGAAAGGACTTAAAGTTATGAAACACCGCGTTGCACACCGTAAACTGGGCCGTACCACGGCTCACCGTAAAGCCATGCTGGCAAACATGTCGGCAGCCCTCGTCAAGCACGAGCAGATCATCACAACTCTGCCCAAAGCGAAAGAACTGCGTCCTTTCGTAGAGAAACTGGTTACGCTCGGCAAAAAAGGCGGCTTGGCAAACTACCGCCGCGCTATCTCGATCATGCGCGACGAAACACAAGCCAAGAAAATCTTTGATGTTCTGGCCCCTCGTTATAAAGAGCGCCAAGGCGGTTACATCCGCGTCCTGAAAGCCGGTTTCCGTTACGGTGACGCCGCCCCTATGGCAGTCATCGAATTCGTTGACCGCGATCCGTCTGCTAAAGGCGCTGATTCAGGCCCCGTTATGTCACAATTCGAAGAAGAGCAAGCCGCTCACACCGAAGCCGTGAAAGAAAAAGCCAAAACAAAGGCTGCTTCTGAAAAAGCGAAAAAAGACGCTGCTCCTAAAAAGGACACCGCGAAAAAAGCTGCCCCGAAAGCGGCAGCCACAAAAACCCCCGCGAAAAAGCCTTCTGCTAAGAAGGTCTAATTCCCAACGGGATCAGTTACGAGATCAAGAAAGCGGCGCTCCAAACGGGCGCCGTTTTTTTATAGGGCAAAAAAGGCGAGGCGATTATTTCCCTCAAACATCAGACGCGTGGGTGAGCGGTGATAGAGATGCTCCCCCATAATGATCAATTGGTTGGCAGGCACGACACGCAAGCGGGCTTCCAGATCGGGGCGGTCGGCAATCCCTTTGAAGTAATGATAGGGGTCCCAATCATTTTCCGAATTCAGCCGATTGAGATACAGCATGTCGTCTTGCGACATCTCACCAATCATGATTTCAAGGCCGGCTGACCCGCATGCCGTGACATGCATGGCCCCTGCACAATGCGTGTGCAGATCGGGGCTGGGCGGGATAACGGAGGCATCGCCAAATTGGGCGGCAAGCTCAATGTTTGTCGTATTGAAGGGAGATATACAATCTTTGACGCGCTGCTGTATCCCATGAAAATGAAAAAGGGCCGCCTGCAACGCATCAGGCAAATCCGATGTGATGGGCGGTTCGCCGTCAAACTCCGTCATAATCTGCCGGTCCTTGACATGAATGGTCGAGCTATTGGCTTCGACAAAATCATGGATCAGGCGAATATGCCCTTCGCGCAAATTTGCGGTGGCGGAGGGGAAAAAATCACGCAGGATAATCGCGTGCCATTGTCCGTCTTTCAGTTCGTGCAAAGCTGATTGAAACTCTTCAGGATCAAAGAGGATAAGCGGATCATCGCCTTCCTGCAGGGCAGGATACGACTTGAGAGGCTCACGGATCAAATCCGGATCGGTGATGATATTATCGTCAGTTCGCTGCATGACATGTTATTAACATAATCATATATCAAAAAACAAGGAAAACAGGCAGCGAGAGGGAATGAGACATCCTCTCAGACAATCGGAAAATCAAAGCCTCTGATCTGTCCGCTATGGGTGAAGGCGACTTGCCCGCTTGAGGCCACATGCCGAATGGGTAGGGGCTCAGGGTTATTGAGAATATCCATCACAGTTTCGTTGGGAATACATGCCGAAATCGTCAGAAGGGGCAATGAGCGGTCATATTTCCGTGCCAGACGGGCGGCACGTTTCGGGTCTTTTTCTGCCAGATCGGCAACGCGCTCTGGGTGGCGATTATCCAGATTATCCGCCAGTTTACCGACAATGGCCCCGCGATTGTTGGACTCAATCAGGGCGAGAATTTTTTCCTGATAGGGGCGTATGTCATCTTCATCTTTTGTCAGAAGAAGGATGATGTCCACGCAGTCTTGAGAATATCCGCGTTCCAGAAAGAAAGGGGCGTACAGCTCCTTCGGGGTTGTTTTGGGATCAAGATGCGGCGCAATTCGTGTTTTGCAATCTTCGATGGTGTCATGAAAGAGCATGGCAAAGACAACGTCTTCGGGGGCATCGGGCCATAGGCGCAAGAGATTGCTGGTGGCGCGCAAAGGGTGGAAATAATAGGGATAGCCGCTTGGATCTTCCTGACTCTCATGCAGCCATTTCATCAACGCAACAGTGTCCGCCAAAGTGGGGCGACCGGATGCAGCAACGGGAAAATCACGAGCGTGAATATTCATCGTATGCGCCTTTTGGCATGATTTGCTGCCGCATTGCAATAGTTATTTTCATATTCAACATTAGTCATATACGCGATTGCAGGCGGCATGTGTTTTAGGACTCGCATGGCTTACGCGTTCGCGCTATGTTCTGTTCCATGTCAACCCATACCAGCCTGTTCGATTCGGATGAAGATGTCTCTGAGAGCGAAAACCGCCCTCTGCCTGATCTCTTGCGCCCGAAAAGCCTTGATGAGGTCATCGGGCAGGATCATATTTTGGGCGAGAATGCTCCGCTAACCCGTATGCTCAAAAGCGGACATCTCTCCTCCCTTATTTTTTGGGGACCTCCGGGATGCGGCAAAACGACAATGGCGCGTATTCTGGCCTCGCACACTGACCTTCATTTCGAACAGACCTCGGCGATTTTCTCAGGCGTTGCCGATCTAAAAAAACTCTTCGAAGGGGCCAAGCTTCGCAAACGGAACGGGCGGGGCACGCTTTTATTCGTAGATGAAATTCACCGCTTTAATAAATCGCAGCAGGATGCCTTCTTGCCCGTCATGGAAGACGGCACGATTACCTTGATCGGCGCGACGACGGAAAACCCCTCATTTGAGCTGAATGCGGCGCTTCTCTCGCGCTCGCAAGTTCTGGTGCTGCGTCGTCTGGATGAAGCGGCTTTAGAAGCCCTCATTGCCCGCGTCGAAGACTATATGGATGCGAAACTCCCCGTGACAGATGATGCGCGTGACAGCTTGAAATCACTGGCGGATGGCGACGGGCGTTATCTGCTCTCGCTTGTCGAACAGATTTTTGCGCAAGCCGACCCTGACAGCCCTTGGACTCAAGAGCAGTTATTCGCAAGTCTTCAAAAGCGCGCCCCTCTTTATGATAAAAAAGACGATGCGCATTACAACCTCATCTCTGCCCTTCATAAATCAATGCGGGGGTCTGACGTTGATGCCACGCTCTATTGGTTCACGCGTATGCTTGAGGGGGGCGAAGATCCGCGCTATATCGCACGCCGCATGTCCCGTATGGCTGTTGAGGATGTCGGCCTTGCCGACCCCCAAGCCTTGCAGATCGTTTTGAATGCATGGGAAGCCTATGAGCGTTTGGGCTCACCTGAAGGTGAGTTGGCTTTGGCACAAGCCATGATTTATCTGGCGACCGCCCCCAAATCCAATGCGGCCTATGTCGCCTATAAAGCCGCCAAGGTGCGGGCAGGGGAAACGGGTTCGCTGATGCCGCCCAAACATATCCTGAATGCGCCAACCAAGCTGATGAAGGAACAAGGCTATGGGTCAGGCTATGCTTATGATCCCGATACACAAGACGGGTTTTCGGGGCAGAATTACTTTCCGGATGAAATGCCGCGTGTGCGCTTTTATGATCCACCCGAGCGCGGTTTCGAGCGCGAGATCAGAAAGCGGCTTGAGTATTGGGACAAGCTTCGCGCCAAGAAAAACGCAAACTAGCTAGTCTTTGGCGCGAATAAGCGCAATGCCGCTTGCACCGATAATGGCCAGGCCCAGCAAAGTCAGCGGGTCGGGCGTATGCGCGAAAAACGCGATGCCGAAGGCAACACCCCAGATAAGCTGCGAATAATGGGTCGGTGCGACAATCGCTGATTTGGCATAGCGAAATGCGCTTGATGTCAGCATGATGCCTGCGCCGAATAAAAGGCCGCCGATCAGGGTCATGAATGCTTGGGTCAGCGTAAAGCCTGCAAAATGCATCAGAGTGGGCGGCAATGTCACAAGGGCAATCGCGACAGAGGGGAAAAAGGAGAACGATAGGGCGGTTTCCCCGGGCATCATGCGGATGATATTGTTACGGACACCTGCCATGATAGCCGACGCGAGAAGGGCAATGACCGCCCATGAAAACCCGTAAATATCGGGGCGCATGGCAATCACCACCCCTACAAAGCCGCCGCCGATTATAAACCAGATGATCGGTTTCGGATGTTCTTTGAGCATGGGCACGGCAAAGGCGGCTGTCAAAAACGGCATCAGGAAAAGCACGGCATAAGCATTGGCTAAAGGAAGCTGTGAAAAGCCGTAAAAAATCATGGCTTGGGTCGGGGCTTGGAGGAGGGCGCGTGCCAAATGCAGTTTGCGGTTCTTTGTTTGTAGGGTTGCCCTCAAACCGCCTAGGCGGCGCGCAAAAAACAGTAGGAAGACAATACCGATCACGGCATAGAAGAACGAGACCTGCACGGCAGGCTGACCCATATGGGTCAGCTTTTTGGCCAGCACATCACAGCATGAAAAAAGGAAAAACCCTGTGAAGGCCATTGTGAGGCCTTTGGTCTTGTCGGAAAATTGCACAGGAATAAACCTTCCACAGGGAGTGATCTTTGACTATAAGAAGACTAACAAAAGGATAGGATTTTGACGATACCCCTTCTTCTCGCTATTGCTTCGGGCGGTGCCCTTGGTGCTTTATCGCGCCACGGGCTGTCGTCGTTGATTGCGCGTTTAAGCGAGGGAAGCGCCTTTCCGCTGGGTATTCTGATCTGCAATGTGCTGGGTTCATTTTTGATGGGTGTACTGATCGCCACACTGGCCCTCAAAGGTCAGGCATCCGAGCAAATGCGGGCGTTCTTAAGCGTCGGGTTTTTAGGCGCATTTACCACCTTTTCAACATTCTCGCTGGAGACCGTCACATTGATCGAGCGCGGGGCTTATACTCAAGCAGGTCTTTATATTGTCGCTTCAGTCGCATTTTCGGTTCTTTTTCTGTTCGCCGGAATGGCACTTACCAAAGGGGTACTCTCATGAGTGAAACACGTCAGCAGGTCAGAACCCTTACGGTTCGTGAGGATGAAGACGGACAGCGTCTTGACCGCTATCTGAAAAAGCATATCGGCAGAACACCGTTTGCTCTGGTGCAAAAAATCATAAGAACGGGTCAGGTACGGGTCGACGGCAAGCGTGCCAAGATGGACACGCGTATCTATGTCGGGCAGCAGGTGCGTATCCCGCCCGTTGAGGACAAACACGGGCCGGTCACTTTTAAAAAGCTTCCGGGTGACGCCGATCTTCTGAAATCAATGATCGTCTTTGATGACGGCGATTTGATGGTGATGAACAAACCTTACGGGCTGGCAACGCAAGGTGGGTCTAAAATCACCCGCCACGTGGACGGACTTCTTGAGTTAATGACCGACAGGAAAGGCGTACGCCCCAAGCTTGTCCACCGTCTGGACCGTGACACGTCAGGCCTTTTAATCGCCGCACGTAAGCTCGCCACCGTACAGAAGATGGGTAAAATCTTTCAGGGACGTGAAATCCGCAAATATTACTGGGCGGTCACAGTCGGCGTGCCCGAGCCACGCGAAGGGGCCGTTGTGATGCCTTTGGGCAAGGGCACGGGCTCGATGAAAGACACGATGGTTCATGATGCCGAATTTGGCAAATACGCCAAAACCGAATTCTCGGTGCTTGAAACAGCGGGAAATTCGGCGGCTTTTGTGGCCTTCTGGCCTCGTACGGGACGCACACACCAGATTAGGGCACATGCCACATATGGCCTGGAAACACCGCTTTTGGGCGATGAGAAATATAACGGCATGACCAAGGAATTTGATGATCTGGGCGTGGCGACACGTTTGCATCTTCATGCCTGGCGTATTATCTGTCCTAACCCGAACGGCAAAGGATTTCTTGATTTGAAAGCGCCGCTGCCGCAAGATTTAAAGGCGACATTTAAGGCTTTTGGCTTCCATGCCGACCCAAAAGCCGACCCGTTTGTCGATATCGACCTTTAAACGTAACACAAATTACAGCTTTAAGTCAGCTTCACACATGGTTCTTTTTAACGATACCGAGCCCAAAAGCGCCCCGACCCTGTTTGGCACGATCGTCAAATGGCTGTTTCGCCTTGTTCTGATCCTTGTTTGCTTCATCGCGTTTTTTATCGGTGCATTAAACCTCCTGCACGGAAAAGGCGAAGCGCAGCGTCGTGGTCTTGAAGGCGCTTTGGCAGATGTGACGGGCCTGCAAACCGAGATAGGCGCACTGAATGAATTCAAGCTTTTCCCGCGCCTGATTGTCGATGTCAGTGATGTAACGCTCAGCGATCCCAACGGTAGGGGGCTTGTTGCGCATATTGACTATATGCGTTTTGCCGCGCCCGGTGTGATCGTTCTCACACGCTCCAACCGCTTTTCTAATCTGGAGATGAGCCATCTGGTCTTTTTTGAAAACGGCCTGCCTGCTCTGGATATTGGAAAAGTCGCGCCTAAGACCGACCCTGAAACCAAAAAGACAAAGCTGGTGATGGAAGGTGAGGTCAAAAAATCAGAGCCTTTCAATCTGTCCACGGCGCTGGACACACTGGTTGCGGGTAAGGATGAAAATGCGCTCTATGCGTTCGCAACCCGTCTTCCCTTTACACTTGATCAAGGAAAAGACAGTTTTGCAGGTAAGCTTTATGCCGGTCCGAACGGTTTCGTTTTGAGCGGCGCAGGCCATTTTGACGCAAATGACAAAGAAAAAGTGGATGTGGCTTGTTTGATGGCAGACCTGAGTGTAAAGGCATTTACCGTCCAGTTGGCTAATCTGATTATGGTTGATGCCAAGGACGCGGTCGCACGCGGTAAGGGTACTTACGACCCTGCGACGGGCTGGTCGTTCTATCTGGACCCCACCCCTGAGATACAGGCGGCCCCTTTGGATGCGGATGAACTCGATCAAGGCGATCCCTGCCGCGAGGCCCTCACCAAATGAAGCGTTTTTATAAAGTAGCCGAGGTGAGCGCTTGTCCGCCTCACGGATTTCATGTGTGTCTGGACGGGAAGCCCCTTAAAAAACAAAGCGGCGAGGCACTTGTTATTTCCCATCAGGCACTGGCTGACAAGCTGGCTGCGGAATGGGCGGCACAAACCGATGCCATCATTCCGGAAAATATGCCCTTCATGCAGTTGCTGGCAACGGCATATGACCGTGTAGCGGCGGAGCGTCACGCCATATTGCCGCCGCTTCTGGCCTATCTGCCAACCGATTTGATCCGTTACCGCGCCCCTGCACAAGGTGCGGAAATTGGTATGGCAGAGGCACAAGATAAAGCGTGGAATCCTTGGCTCGTTTGGTTTGAAAAACACTATGGCGTCAAACTGGAAACCACCACAGGGCTTGCCGCGCTTGCCAAAGATACGGCGCTTGAAGCCCGTTTGAAGGAAGAGCTGGAGGCGTTGGATGATTTGCATTTCACGCTTTTGCAAACCGTGACCAATGAGAGCGGATCGCTGATATTGGCACTTGCCTTTTTAAGAGGGGATTTATCCGCACAACTCTTATTCGAGGCCGCCTATGTCGAGGAACTGGTCATGGGTACAAAATATAATGAAGACTTTTACGGCATAGACCCGTTGCAGGAAAAAGTGCGCAACGCCAAAAAGCGTTTCTTTGAGGCTGCCGAAACATTGCGCGATATCCTGCGGGAAGGGTGAGGGCGATGGCGGGCTGGCTGAATTATACCGTTCCTGTCTTTCTTTTGGCGCTTTCCAATCTCTTCATGACGACAGCATGGTACTGGCATCTCAAATTCCCGGGAAAACCGATTATGCTGGTTATCCTCATCTCATGGGGGCTGGCCTTTATCGAATATTGCATGGCTGTGCCTGCCAACCGCATCGGCTATCAGGTTTATAATGCGGCGGAACTCAAAACCATTCAGGAAGTTTTGACGCTGATTATCTTTGTCGCTTTCTCGGTTTTATATCTGGGTGAAAAGCTCAACTGGCAGCATATACTGGGCTTTGCCGTGATGGGCATGGGCGCATGGTTGATTTTTACGGCGGGGGGCAAACATGTCTGAGAACGGTTTGATCAAAGGCGCGGACGGGAAAATCCGCTGCAAATGGTGCGGCACTGACCCACTTTACGTCCATTACCACGACACGGAATGGGGTGTTGAGACCAAATCCGATATCGCGCTCTATGAGAAAATCTGTCTGGAGGGTTTTCAGGCAGGCCTGTCATGGATCACCATTCTCAGAAAACGCGAGGCGTTTCGCGAAGCGTTTCACGGGTTCGATCCTGTCAAAGTCTCACAAATGACCGAGGTGGATGTTGTCCGTCTTCTCAGCAATGAAGGTATTATCCGTCACCGTGGCAAGATTGAGGCGACCATCCATAATGCACGTCTGACCCTTGATCTGATCAAGGAAGTCGGGAGCCTCTGGGATTATTTTTCACGCTTCAAACCACCGGTAAATGCGCGCCCTGCCAAAGTCACTTATGACTGGCTGCGTTCAACGCCGATCTCTCCGGAAAGCACGTCTCTTGCGAAAGATCTGAAGAAACGCGGCTTCAAATTTTTGGGGCCTACCACCATGTATGCGCACATGCAGGCCATGGGTTTGGTCAATGACCATATTGATGGTTGTGATTTTCGATAAGATTTTTTTTGTTGCACTGCCAAAAAAATTCTGGCAGCCTGAAACTTCAACTTTAAGAAAAAGGAAAGAGCCGATGCTGAATACAGCGTTTAAATATATGCCTCTTTCCGGACGACCGCGTCACTAAAACGACGCTTTAAAAGGGGAGTCCGGACACGCGTCGGCGTGGATGGATCGACCCTTTCCTTATTTTTCAAGACATCGCGAAAATTTAAGTTCAAGGATAGCTCCCTCTTTTGCCGTTCGCAAAAGAGCATATTCGATCCTGATTTTTAAATGATTTCAATATTTTAGCAAAATGAAAAGAGACTACCATGTTACAGGAAACTGATGAAAAGAGAAAGAATGCGAAGGTCAGCTTCGCTGATATCCGCCGCTATACGCTGCATTACTGGGGACGACACAGGCGGTTCTGGCCGTTCCTGATTTTGGGTATGGTCATCACCGGGATGACCGATGCCGTGTTCCCTTATGTTGTGGGACGTCTGATTGATGCCTTGTCGAAGGCGGATGTGGCGGCGCGGGAAATCCCCGCTGAGGTCGCCTTCTTCTTTGCGGCATTGATCGGGGTGGAGTTGTTTTACCACGTCGTCAACAAGTCGACCTTTTACCTTTGGAACATTCAGGCATGCCGCGTCTTGCGCGACATTTTGCAGGATGCGTTTCAAAAGGTGCAGGGCTTTTCGACCGACTGGCACGCTAACAGCTTTGCCGGTGCGACGGTCCGTAAGCTGACGAGGGGTATGTGGGCATTTGATATGTATGAGGACATCCTCTTTACGTACTTCCTGCCGACCTTCGTGGTGATTACGGGGATTGTCGGTCTGATGATCTGGCACTGGCCTGTAATGGGTCTGGTGACGGCAGGCGTGATTGCGCTTTATATCGCGATCAACATTGCGATGATCGTCAAGATCAACCAGCCGCGTTTCCGTATTTCAGCGCAAGCTGACACGGATAACGGTGCCTTTATGGCGGACGCGATTACCTCGAACGCAAGTGTCAAAAGCTTTGCGTCTGAGGCAAGGGAAGAAGAGCAGTTTAAAGGCATGATGAGCCGCTGGTACGTCAAAGCCCTGACCTCTTGGCAATGGGCGAATACGACCGATCTGATCCGTCGCTTCATGACGGTTGGGATCATGGTGGTGATGCTGGCAATGGCCTTGTATCTTTGGAAACAGGGGCAGGCCTCGACAGGTGATGTCGTCTATATCTTTACGAACTTTATCGTTCTGACCAACTACTTAAGAACGGTGGGTGAGCAAACGGGGCAACTCTTGCGGTTGATCTCGGATATGGAAGACATTGTCGCTTTCTGGAAGGCCCCCGTGGACCTGACGGACAGAGATGACGCAGTTGAGCTGAAAGCCGAAAAAGGGCGTATCAGCTTTGACGCTGTCACCTTCGCCTACGGTCATCAGGGCAACCCGATCTATGAGGATTTCAGCCTTGAGATTGCGTCCGGTGAAAAAGTGGCTCTGGTCGGTCACTCGGGTTCGGGAAAATCGACCTTCGTCAAGCTTCTGCAGCGTCTTTATGACGTACAAGGCGGTGCCATTCGCATCGACGGGCAGGAAATTGCCGGTGTCACGCTGGCCTCATTGCGGAAAAGCATCGCGCTTGTGCCGCAAGAACCGGCTCTGTTCCACCGCACATTACGGGAGAACATTGCTTATGGCAGGCCGGATGCCACAGAAGGCGAAATCATCCGGGCCGCCAAGAAAGCCTATGCCCATGACTTCATCACGCGTCTGCCTTTGGGCTATGACACGCTGGTGGGGGAACGCGGTGTCAAGCTTTCGGGCGGTGAGCGTCAGAGGATTGCGATTGCAAGGGCCATTTTGGCCGACTGCCCGATCCTTATTCTGGACGAGGCGACCTCGGCACTGGATTCCGTGTCGGAGCACCAGATCCAAAAGGCGCTGGCCTCATTGATGGAAGGACGGACGACAATTACGATTGCCCACCGTCTCGCAACCATCAAATCGGTTGACCGTATTCTGGTCTTTGATCAGGGGCGGATTATCGAGCAAGGCCATCACACCGATCTGATTGCCCGTGAGGGGTCGGTCTATAAGAACCTGTATGAAATGCAGGCTCTGGACCTGATCGGAGCGGAGTAAGCATGACAAAGAAAAAGCCGTCTGATCTTATCAGGCGGCTTTTTTTTATTCTTGGGCCATTGCGACTTGTTCTTGGGGCAGAGGCGGGCCGTAGGCCTGAACTTCGGGCAAGAAGCGCTCAATGGAATCTGTCGGCATGGCGCTGACTTCACGGATCATGTTGCCGATCATCGTGGTCGCTGCCAGAACTGTTATAATCATCACAT
The DNA here is from genome assembly GCA_050251555.1 of Pseudobdellovibrionaceae bacterium. Classification (GTDB taxonomy): domain Bacteria; phylum Pseudomonadota; class Alphaproteobacteria; order Micavibrionales; family Micavibrionaceae; genus UBA2137. The sequence goes on from JBFWMN010000017.1 coordinate 17,964, forward strand.
ATTTCATGTCCCGCTAACGGGTCGACATGCGTTTTTGTTCCGTCTGCGCCTTTTTAAAGGAGAGGGATAACGGGTTTGGGGACATCACGCCCGTCAAAGACGCATAAACCGCCCCATACAAAACGGTAGGTGATGTAAAGCATCGGCAGGATGAATCCGAGAAACACGAAAGCGAAGGTCGCAAATGGATGGATGTTCCTGATATAGCCGAAGGCTTGGGGAAGCGCGTCTCCCCCCATCATAGCGCTCAGCAGCATGCGCGTAAAAACCTCCATTTCGGTCGGGGTAATCAGGCTTTGTAAGTAAAAATAGCCGCCGACTGTGCCTGCCAGAAAGACATACAGGAAAACACGTAAGGTCAGCAGCAGATGGGCAGCGTGCGAGCCAAGAAAAGTGTCTTTCTCATTTTTCCGCTTCATGCGTCTGAGCCATAAAAGCAAAACAAGGAAGGATACCGCCGAAACAAGCTGTAAGGACAGGCCGGGAAAAAGCTGCAGGATCAACGAGGCGTACAGACCGATATAAAGCACGTAAAGCTTGCGCTGCTCTTTTTTGAGAACCGCGCCATCGTCATCTTCCAGAACCAGTCTCATGGGAATTAGTGCCGTCCGAAAAGCTTTTCGATATCATCAAGCGACAACTCAACATAGGTCGGGCGCCCGTGGTTGCACTGGCCTGATAATGGCGTTTCTTCCATTTGTCTGAGAAGCGCGTTCATTTCATCGACGCTCAAACGGCGGCCTGATCGCACAGAACCGTGGCAGGCCATGGTGGAGAGGACATGATTGATGCGTTCTTCGAGACCCGTAATTTCGCCTTGTTCGGCGAGCTCATCAACAAGATCACGGACAAGATTTGCGGGGTTCCCTTTCCCAAGCAGAAGAACGGGAACGGCTTGTACGGCAACGGCTCCGGGGCCAAACGGTTCGATCTCCAGCCCGAGTTTGGCTAATGCTGGTGCGGCCTCCAAAAGTCTTGCAAGGTCGGTATCTTCTAATTCGACGATTTCAGGCGTCAAAAGACCTTGAGATTCAATGCCGTTCTCGGCGAGCTGCGCCTTAAAACGCTCATAGACAAGGCGTTCGTGTGCTGCATGCTGGTCCACCAAAATCATGCCGTGCTGCGTTTGGGCAACAATATAGCACTCATGAAGTTGAGCACGCGCAGCCCCCAGAGGATAGGCTTCATAGGCGCGTTGCGGAGCTGTTTCAGGTTGAACTTCAGCACGTGCCGAGGGCATGGGCGCAAAGGAATTGTACAAAGAATGGGCCAGATTGCCGAAACCGCCGCCGAAACTGTCACTCGAGAGAGGTTGTTGATGGTAAGGCGGGGGGGCGCTCTCCGAAAAACCCTGTCCTGCAGGTGAGGGCGCATAGGGCAAATCAAGATAGCCGCCGGGCGTACGGCCCAGCCGATCAATAACAGATTCAGAAACGCTACGCGCCGTTTTTTGTCCTTGCTCAAGGAGGGCGTGGCGTATGGAGGAGACAATCAGGCCGCGCACAAGAGCGGCATCACGAAAACGCACTTCGGCTTTGGCGGGGTGTACGTTGACATCGACCTCGCGGGCGGGCAAATCGATAAACAAAACAGCGGTCGGATAACGGTCACGGGCTAAAACATCCATATAGGCGGCACGCAATGCACCGCCCAAAAGTTTGTCTTTAACGGGGCGACCATTCACAAACAGATATTGGTGCTGGGCCGTACCGCGGTGAAAGGTCGGCAGGCCTGCAAAGCCTGTGAGACGCACATGTTCACGGGTTGCATCCAGTTTGATGGAGTTTTCAGGGAAATCCGCGCCGATCAGGTGACCTATGCGCTCCAGACGCTGGTCAAACAGATCCCCTTGCGAGACAGGTACGGAAATGACCGTATTCCCGTTATTGGCAAGTCTGAAGGCAATCTCGGGGTGGGCAAGGGCCAGACGGATCACCACATCTTTGACCGAAGCGTATTCGGCCTGATCGGATTTTAAGAATTTCAAACGTGCTGGGGTTGCATAAAAGAGGTCTTTAACGGTGACGGTCGTCCCCTCGGCGTGAGCTGCGGGGCGAAGCGGCGAGATTTTGCCTCCCTCAATGGTGATTTCCCAAGCTTCGTCCGCATTGGTCTGGCGGGAGGAAAGGGACATGCGGGCAACAGCGCCAATCGAAGGGAGAGCCTCGCCGCGAAAACCGAGATAGGAGAGGTTCAAAAGGTCTTCGCCCGGCAGTTTCGAGGTCGCATGACGCGTCAATGCCAGTTGCAGTTCATCTGCCGACATGCCGCAGCCATTGTCACGCACGGATAAAAGCGCCTTGCCGCCTTCGCGAATATCAATATCAATGCGTGATGCACCCGCATCGATCGCATTTTCGACGAGTTCTTTGACAGCCGCAGCAGGTCGCTCGATGACCTCACCGGCCGCGATCTGGTTGATCAGTGTTTCTGGTAGTAAACGTATGCGCATGAATGAGCCCATGCTATCGTAAGGCACTTCTTACACGCAATGGAGCGGGGAAATCCTTCCCCTTCATTTTGCAAAAATTTTTTGAAAAAAAAGTCGGTGGCGGTGGCTTAACCCGTTGCGCCTTCCTCAGCGGCAAACAGGGCGCCTTCGGTGTCAGCCCCTTCAAGATGCGCGCCTTCCATACTGGCCCCGGTGAGGTCGGCATGGCGCAAATTTGTATTGCGCAGGTCAGCACCCTCCAGATTGGCGCCCATCAACACGCAATCGCTTAAATCGGCACCTTTCAAATTGGCAAAGCGCAAATCTGCGCCTGAGAGGTTGGTGCGTTCCAGACGCTCACGCCCGCCGCCCGAGGGGAAGCGCAGAGCCGAGAGGTTCGCCCCTTCAAGATGCGCACGGTTGAGTTTGGCCTCGATGAAACGGGAGGAGCGCAGATCAGCGCCTTGCAGTTTACAGTCCCTGAAATCGGCACGGTCGAAATGACAGAACTGCATTTGCGCGCCTGTCAGATCCATACCGACGAAATTGGTTTCAATGCCTTTGACCGCCGTGATCGGATATTCGCGCATATTGGTGGCTGAGCGGACATCCAGACTGGTCAAATCCATCTGCTGGCCTTTGGCCCCGCGTGTTTCGATCCAAAGCGCGTGGTTTTCGATCATTTCTTTGAGCGTCAGACCCTGTTCGGTCAGGATTGACTGCACATTTTTATGCACGATCTTCGGTTTTTCACCCAGTTCCATGCCGCCTGTTTCAGCGGCTTCGAGAATGGTGCCGTCCATAATGGATTGGGAGAGATTGGCTTTTCTTAAATCACAGCCTGAGAAATTGGCGTCGGTCAGGTTCGCGCCTTTGAAATTCACGCCGCGTAAATCAGCATCTTTGATGACAACGCCCGTTAAATCCGCTTCAGAGAAATCGGCTTCGGCGGCGCGGGCACCCGTTAAATTCGTTTCCTTCATCTTTGCGCCTGCAAAGGTGGCGCGTCCATGCGAGCGCTCTTTGCCCAAATCCATATTGGTGATGGTACCGTCCTTGCCCTTTTCCATCATCATACCTTCGCGCAGATCCGCTTTGGCAAGGTCTGCGCCTGACAGGTTGGCACCTGCCACATAGGCGCCTCTGAAATCGGCACGGGTAAAAATCGCACCTTCCAGATTGGCGTTTCTCAGGTCACAGGCAAAAAAGGATGCGCCGTCATATGTGCCGCCCGCCAGATTAGCCCCCGTGAGAATCGAACCGGTAAAGTCGGCGCCCGATAAATCGGCACGTCTAAAATCCAGTCCAGACAGGTTTTTGAATTTGAGATACGCCCGTATGCCGCCCCGCAAACCCTTTTTAAACATCAAGTGGTGCTTGACGGCATCGTCAAGCTGACTTTGGGAGAGGGTTTCGTATTGGGGGCCGTTCATGGTCATTCAGTTTAAAGTTCCAGAGCTTAAAAAACCCTTAGCAAATCAGTGAATATGAAATGAAAGACGCAGAAAGATACGGAAGTCAGTTTAGCCGAAATTGCGGACAAAAACTACTCTTCAAGGGCAGAGGCATAACGGCCTGCCTTTTTAGGGTCGTTCAAAAGCGCATTGGCAAGTTTTTTGCCCAATTCCACGCCGGGCTGGTCAAAACTGTTCAGATTCCAGATGACGCCTTGGGTGAATATCTTGTGCTCATAGGCGGCTATCAGCGCACCCAGCGTTTCGGGTGTCAGTTCCTTCATTGAGATGATGGAGGCGGGGCGGTTGCCGTCAAAAACGCGTGAGGCATCACCTTCGGCGTCGTCAAGGTCTTGTCCGAAGGCGAGGGCGTGGACTTGTGCAATACAGTTGGCGACCAGAATGCGCTGGGCTTCGGGATCAGTATCCTGAGGGGCCTCTAATACAGCGATAAAGTCACATGGGGTCACAGGGGCACCTTGGTGAAGATGCTGGTAAAAGGCGTGCTGACCGTTCGTTCCTGCGCGCCCGAACACAATCGGGCCTGTGGCGTAATCGACTTTTTTGCCCTCACGGTCAACCGATTTGCCGTTTGATTCCATATCCAATTGCTGCAAAAAGGCGGGAAGAAGTGCAAGATTTTGCGCATAGGGTAGGCAGGCAAAGCTTGGTGAGCCCATGAAATTCCGCTCCCAAACGCCCAAAAGCGCCATCAGAACGGGGATGTTTTGAAGGGGTGGGCGTTCGCGGAAATGGATATCCATTATGCGTGCGCCTACCAAAAGCCTGTCAAAAATGTCGGGTCCGAGACCGATTGCCAAGGAGAGCCCGATTGCCGACCATAGCGAAAAGCGTCCGCCGACCCAGTCACCGAATGGGAAGATCAAATCCTCACTGATCCCGAAATCCTTGCAGGCCGTGATATTGGTCGAAAGTGCTGCAAAATGTGTTGCGATATCCGTGTGTTTTGCCCCTTTACCGCTTAGAAACCAGAGTTTGGCGCGGGCGGCATTGGCTAATGTCTCTTGCGTCGTAAAGCTTTTTGAAGCAATCAGGACCAGTGTGGTCGCAGGATCAAGCTTATTAAGCGTCTGGTCCATCTCCAGCGGGTCGACATTGGCGATATAATGGATTTTCGGGCCTGAATGAAAGGGGGTGAGGGCCTCATAAACCATACGGGGCCCAAGATCTGAGCCTCCGATCCCGATATTTATAATATCTGTAATGGGTTTCCCTGTGTAACCCAGATGAATGGCGTCGCGCACAAGTTCGGCAAAGCGGCGCATTTGTGCGCGTACGCCTGATACGAAAGGCATGATATTCTGTCCTTTTGCGGCGTATGTGTCCGACTTGTCCGCGCGACAGGCCATATGCATCGCTGCGCGATTTTCTGACGTGTTCACGGCCTCACCGTTAAAAAGCTTTGTGCGCCATTCTTCAAAGTGACAGGCCGATAAAAGATTTGAGAGATGCGCTAAAACACCTTCGTCAACACGTTGGTGAGAAAAATCGAGTGTCAGGCCGCAATCAGTAATCGTTAAAGCCTGGTCTCGGGTAGGGTTGTGGGTAAAAAGAGAATTTAATGTATCGATACGATACGCCTCTTTTTTCAATTCATCCCATTCTTTATATACTGTTACCGACATTATGCCTTTCAGATATCTCGATTTTAATATGCGCCGGGCAGCGTAGGAACTTGTGTATAAGCTTGTGTATCCTTTTCGCCTTTTTGCCCGACAATCACCATCATGGCGGCCTTGGGCTGCAGGATATGGCTGGCAACCCTTGCGATATCCGCCGCACTGACCGCTTCCACATGATCACGAAGCGTATCGAGATAATCAAGGGGTAAATCTTCGGATTGCATGGATTGCATCATGCCCGTGATTGAGCTCGTTGAGGTGAGACCCAACATGACCGAGCCGAGGATTGAGGCTTTGGCATCGCGAATTTCCGTTTGAGACGGTGGCTGATCAGCCATTCGCTTCATTTCCGCATTCACGCTCTCGATCAATTGTCCGACCGTATCGGTCTTTGTGGCACTTGTAACCGTGAAGATGGAGGTATGATCCATGATACCGACACCGCTATAGATGCCGTAGGTGAGGCCCTGCTTTTCACGGATGGATTCCATGAGGCGTGAGCCGAAGCCGCCACCGCCGAAAATCTGGTTCATCACCTGAAGGGCGTAATAGTCGGGATTGTCGCGTCCAATGCCGGGAAAGAGCATTTGAACGGTCGTTTGCGGTACATCAAGTGCATAAAAATAGGTTTTTCCCTGATTTTTAAGCTCAAAATCAGCAATGTCAGGTGAATTTGCCGTGTTTTCGAGATCAGAAAACACATAATCGATTGTTTTTGCGAGATTTTCGGGTGAAATGTCGCCCGTTACGGCAATTTTGAGCCTGTCTTTGGTCAATTCGTCCTTTAAAGCCTTGCGTAAATCATGCGCTGTGATGCGTTTGAGGCTTGAAAGCGTACCGCCCGCATTATTGGCGTAAGGATGTCCTTCGAACCCGTATGCATTACCGATACGGGCGGCTATCCATCCCGGATCGGACAACGAAGACCGTACACGGCTAAGGTTGGCTGCGCGCATGCGTGATAAGGGCTCGGCATCAAAGCGCGGCTGAGTGAGAGCGAGTTTCAAAAGTTCAAAGGCCGTGTCTTTTTCGGATGTCAGTGTTTTGACCGACCCGCCAAACGCGTCCCGCCCACTGGAAAAGCCAAGGGATATGGATTTGTCGGTCAGAATTTTTTGAAACTCTTGCGAGCTGTATGGTCCTGCGCCCTCATCCAGTGTGTTGGAAAGAAGCTGGAACGTGCCTTCTTTCCCCGCTGGATCACGCACGGAGCCCGCATTTTTGAAAATGAAGGAGAGCGAGATGACAGGAACGGAATGATCCTCAACCAGCCATGCGGAAAGACCTGATGCGGATTTGACCTCTTGAATATCCAAAACTCTGTCTTCTGCGGCATGTGAGCTCACGGGAAGAAGGGTTAAAGCGCAGGCCAAAAGAAGTGCGTGTCTCATCTGACGTGTCCTCCGTCGATTGAGGGGATCGTTGCAGGGCCTTGGCCTGAGGCGCGACGCACGCCGTCGGGCATTTGCAGATAGCCTGTTACAAATTGTGTTTTTTCCATGCCGTTTTGTGTGTTCAGATAGGCTTTGGCAACGTCTTGAATCTGTTCTGCTGTGACGGAATCAATATCTTCGGGCCAGTTTTCGACGTCATCCAGCGTCGACCCTGTGGCAAGGGCTTGCCCGATGACGGAGGCGGGAGCACCTAAAGAGTCGCGGGCAAAGATTGCGGCGTTTTTCAAGCGGGCCTTGGATTCATTCAAATCCTCTTGTTTGACGCCGTTTTGAATCATATCGGCAAAAAGCGCGTTGACGGCCTCACTGATGCGTTCAAAGCTGACACCTTCTTGTGGCACAACAGACACCCACATCGCGCCTTCGTCGGCATTGTCGCCGTCATAGGAAAGGGATGCGGACACAGCCAGTTTCTTCTTCACGACAAGGGTTTGGTAAAGAGGTGAGGCCGCGCCACCATCCAGAATATTTTCTAAAAGTTGGAGGGCGAGCGCCTCTTTCTTGTTCTGGACGCTTGAGGGGACACGATATCCGCGGAAAAAGGCGGGCTCATTCACGAGCTTGTCTTTCAAGGTAATCAGTTCAGATCCTTGAAAATCAGGGATCACAGGGAAAGTCTTTTCGGGGATGCCGCCTTTGGGGTTTTTCAGGCCGCCAAACAGACGTTTGGCAAGCGGCAGGACTTCATCCATATCCGTATCGCCCGAGATCACCAGAATGGCATTGGCAGGCGCATACCATGTTTTGTAAAAGCTGCCTGCCTGATCCCATTGCAGGCCTGAAACCTCACCCATCCAGCCGATCACGGGGCGACCATAAGGGTGGGACGGGAAAAGGGCGGCTTGCAATTGTTCGAAAAGCCTTGCGGACGGGTTGGAGTCGGTGCGCATGCGGCGCTCTTCCAATACCACGTCACGTTCGGACATGACATCTTCGGCAGGCGGAGCCAGATTGACCATACGGTCTGCCTCTAATGCTAGAACCGCCCGCATGTTTTCTTTCGGGACGGTTGCGTAATAGGCCGTGTAATCATTGCTGGTAAAGGCATTGTCTTCGCCGCCCATGGCACGTATTTTGCGGGAATAGGATCCGGGCGCGGTGCTTTTTGTCCCTTTAAACATCAGATGTTCAAGAAAATGCGCGCTGCCTGATGTACCCGGCGTTTCTTGCGACGAGCCGATCTTGTACCAGACCATGATATGGGTGAGCGGCGCACGGTGATTGGGGATGACGACAATCTGCAAACCGTTATCGAGCAGTTGGCTTTGTGCATCAAACACCTTGGCCTCGGCCCTTTGTGCGCATCCAAAGCTGATGCAGAGAAGGGCAAGAAGGGTCAGTTTTGATTTCATGTGATTAGTCTTTGTCTTCCACCGTGGCAACTCCACCTGCTGTCAGCGGCTTACCTTCGGATTGTACTTTTTTCAGGCGGGCAGCTTCGGCTTCGGGGTCGATGACAGAGCCCGAGGCGTCGCGCTTCCGATCGAGTAACTTGTCGATAACAGCCTGTTCCTCATAGGAATATTCCTCGGCCTCTTCATCCACTTTTTTACGGATATTGTCTTTCGTCTGGGTTGCACCTGTTGTCTGCAGAAGAACGGCTTCGCCTTGTGTCGGGGCGGCTTTAGTGGTTGTGATCGCACCTGCGGGCGGGAGGCGTTTCTGGATCACAGGCTGGAGTTCAGAGCCTGCATCCATTGCGGCACTTTCCGTTGTCTCATCGCCAAACAGAACATTTTCGGCAACGGCTTGTGCCGTGGGTTCCTGCGGGCGCGGAGCGCCGGGCTGCGGGATGGGCAGAGCCACAAGATCAGCCGGAATTTCAAGGGGGGCACGTTTGATAACGGCAAACTCGTCAGGTTCGCGGCGTGTCAGACCAATCTCTTCTTTCACGCGTGAGCATCCCGATAAAATCAGGGGGATGGCGCTGGCGGTAAGGGCAAAAATAAGGAGGGGTTTACGCATGATCTTTACTTGTCTCCTTTGGAACGATCCAGAAAAAGCGACTTCACAACTAATACGATAACGCCGACCACAATACAAGAATCCGCCAGATTAAAGGCGGGATAATGCCAGTCGCCCCAATGAAAATCGAGAAAATCAATCACCGCACCAAAGCGCAGACGATCCAGCACATTGCTGATCGCGCCTGCAACGATCAGCGTTCCTGCAAAACCGATCAGGCAGGATCTGGCGCGAACCATCCAGACGATGAAAAAGCCCGATATCGCAAAGGCAAGAGCAGTGATGATATAGGTGCCAACCCAAGGGTGATCGCGGAACATACCGAAGGATACGCCCTGATTCCAGACAATCACGAGATTGAAAAAGGAGGTGATCGGCTCGGACACAAAGGCGGCCCGCTCTTTCCCAAAAGCCACTAGCCAAGGAAAGAAATCGAGTCCTTTTTCTGAGAAATAGCGTTCTGTGACCCACCATTTGCTGAGTTGATCAAGAACCATCAGCATGAAAATGCTCAAAGACGGGAAGGCAATGCGGGACAGTCGCGTCATGGGGAGTTGTGTGATCCTGAGAGGGTTGTCGGATTATTCTTTATTTTATGAGAAAGTTTAGGCAGAGAGGATAAAATTTCAATCCTGCGCCGCCGTTTCATCCTCTGCTAAAATACGGGTAGCGGTTGCGCAATCCTTCTCCATCTGGGCGACCAGCGCCTCCAGATTATCAAACTTGGCTTCATCGCGGATTTTCCTGACAAGGCGGATATGCAAGGTTTTGCCGTAAAGATCGCCCTCATAATCCAGAAGGTGCGCCTCAACAAGAGCTGTTTTGGTTTCAAACATCGGGCGAATACCGATATTCGTGGCGGCGGGGCGCCATGTGTCTTCGCCCTCAATGCGTACCCATGTCGCATAGATTCCGAAGGAGGGGTGCAGCGTATCTTTAAGCGGTACGTTGGCTGTGGGATAACCGAGTTCGCGCCCGCGTTTATCGCCGTGAACCACTTCGCCTCTGATCTCCCATTTCCATCCCAGCATCGCATCGGCTTCTGCCACGGCGCCTCTGCGAAGAAGGGAGCGGATGGTACTGGCGGAGTAGGTTTGGCTTGTTTCGTTCTGGACAGGAGAGAGGGGGGTAACGCCAAAGCCGTGTATTTCGCCTTGTGCAGCAAGTGTTGTGATATCACCTGTCCGCCCTTGCCCGAAGCGGAAATCCTCGCCGACAACGATATGAGAGGCGTGGAGGCTCTCAACCAGAATGTTTTGAATGAAATCAGCGGCGCTGAGTTGGGCAAGCTCCCTGTTAAAAGGAAGCTCCACCATAAAATCGGCTGAAGTGAGGGCAGCACGCTCGCGCTTCAAAGGGGGCGGGGTCAGGCGAAACGGTTCGGAAGGGGCCTGAAATAACGTTCTGGGGTGTGGTTCGAAAGTCAGGATGCCTAAGGGCACATTGTGTGCAGCGGCGATTTTGGCAGCAGCACCGATCAGCGCGCAATGACCGCGATGTAAGCCGTCAAAATTGCCGATCGCGATGACGCCGCCGTGCAAATTATTCGGGAAGTTGCTGATATTCTGAAATAAATCCATCTTGGAAAGAGAAACTAGTGGCAAGCAGCCATGCTGGCAAGCCTTAACCGTTCCCTTTATTGCCGAGACGATCCATCGCGAGCAGGGAGTGACGTACAACCTCCTCCACCACTTCCGGACTATCGCCGAGAATTTCAAAGCTACGTCCGGCTTCAGAGATCATCCCGTAGAGAAGAATCGTTGTAATTCTGAGGTCTAAATCTTGGAAATAGCCGATTTCATGCAGCTCTTTCATCAGTTCGACCAGCATACCGAGCAGGGTTTCGTTCAGGATCACCATGCGTTCTTCGTAATGCATCGAGGAATAGGCTTCGATAATCAAGCGGCGGGTGCGGCGGTTGGCGCACAGACGGATGAGCTTGTCTGCGCCTGCCCGAATGGCGAGCCATGGATCCTTATGTTTCTTAGTTTCGCGGTCCACGGCTTTAGCCATGGTTTTGAGAACATCGCGATAGACCTCGACGAACAAGCCTTTCTTGTCGCCGAAATGATAATAGAGAGACCCTCTTGCCATGCCGGTGGCTTCAACAATGCGTGTCGTGGACGCGTTCGCATAGCCGTGATCGACGAATTCTTTGAGCGCTTTTTCGAGAAA
>JBFWMN010000018.1:0-28525 GCA_050251555.1 Pseudobdellovibrionaceae bacterium
TGAGGACATCACAATTTTGAAAGAGGCGCTTAAGCGCAATCTTTACGGCACGGTTTCTGACGTTGAGGATCAGGCTCTGACCGATATGGCGCATTATGTGCGCGAATTATCCGTTTCTTTACATGAAAAAGGCGAGGCGACTCTAATGCTGTCGCCCCAAACCGCTTTTGTCATGGAAGGTCTGGAGGATAGCCATGCCGCCTAAATCGGGAAAGACGAAAAAGAAGGGTGGACTGCCCTGGTCATATTTTTATGACACACGTGATCTGGATGGACGCGCCAAGTTGACCATTAACCCTGAAGGGGAAGAGTTGGAGGCTTTGGTCGCGTTTCTGGGTGTGGATCGCCTTGAAAAAGTGAAGGCCGAATACACGCTGACCCAAGCCAAAGGGGCATATAATGTACAGGTCGAAGGCCGCGTGCGCGGCACGGTCCATCAGACATGTGTGATTACGCTTGAGCCGATTACGTCCGAGGTTGATGAATCCTTCGAGGCTTATTATGCCGATTACACGGCGGCTGTGCCGTTCTCGGCAGCAAAGAAAGCGCTCTATGCGAAATTCGGCATGGCGGAGATTCCTGTTCTGGATGAGAAAGACGATCCCGAGCCAATGGAGCGCGGTATGATTGATCTGGGCGAACTGGCGACGCAATATCTGTCTCTCTCGATTGATCCGTATGCGCAAAAAGAAGGGGCGGTCAACGCAGATGCCGCCGCCTATATGCTGGATGAAGCCGAACAACGCACATCGGAAAACCCGTTTGCGGCGCTGAAAGGCTTTATGACCAAGGGCGAAGGCACCGAGAGCTAGAAATTTAAGGATTTTTGTTGCATGGGGCAGTTTTTTCGGATAACACTGCCACCTCGAAACATGGAATTTGAGCAAATCACTTTTTTGCAGGATAGAAGAAAATGGCTGTACCTAAGAGAAAAACATCACCGTCCAAGCGCAACATGCGCCGCTCTCACGATGCCCTTTCGACCGTGAACTGGGTAGAGGATGCGACATCGGGTGAACCGAAACGCCGCCACCACATTGACCTGAAATCAGGCATGTACAAGGGCAAACAAATCATTGATCCTCGCGACTAAGAGCCGCGCCGGATAAGGGATTATCGTATATCGATAAAGACAATAGGGGACAAATCCGTGAGTAATCCGGATTGTCCCCTTTTCATTTGGGTTCTTCCCGTTAGACTGCCACTGATAAAAACACCTTCAAGGACGGTTCTGTCTTGAGTGATAAAACTCTGAAAATTGCCATTGATGCGATGGGCGGCGATATGGGCGTAGATGCGACCATTCCGGGCTGCGCTCGCGCCCTGAAAGCCAATCCGAATTTGCGTTTTCTTCTGGTAGGGGATGAGGGAAAAATCCGCCCCATTCTCTCGCGCTATGCGGATCTAAAAAACGCATCCGAGATTCTCCACACCGAACATGCCGTAGCAGGCCACGAAAAGCCCTCTGTTGCATTGCGTACGGGCCGCAACAGCTCGATGCGTCTTGCCATCAACGCGGTTGCCGAGGGTCAGGCGGCCTGTATCGTTTCCTCAGGGAACACGGGCGCGCTGATGGCGATGGCAAAGATGGTCTTGAAAATGCTCCCGCAAATCCGCCGCCCTGCGATTGCCTCTGTGCTGCCGTCGAAAAGTGGCATGACGGTGATGCTGGACCTGGGTGCGAACCTCTTTTGTGATTCGGAAGTGCTGGTACAATTTGCGCTGATGGGCTCGATTTACGCCAAAGTCATTCACGGCAAGGAAAAGCCGACTGTCGGACTTTTGAATGTCGGGTCCGAAGACATGAAAGGTCATGAGGAGCTGCGCGCAGCCCACGCAACCTTGAACCGCGTGACATTCCCAGGGGTTTACAAAGGCTTTGTCGAAGGAAACGATATTCCGATGGGCACGGTCGATGTGGTTGTGACAGACGGGTTTACAGGCAATATTGCGCTGAAAACCGCCGAAGGTGTCGGGAAACTGACCGCCCATTATTTACGTGAAGCCTTTAAATCTACGCCGCTTGCGATGTTGGGCGGGCTGCTGGCTATGGGTGCCATGCGTCGCATGAAGGCCAAGGTTGACCCGCGCCTTTATAATGGCGGGATGTTTTTAGGATTAGATGGTGTCTGCATTAAAAGTCACGGCAGCGCCGATGCTATCGGTTTCGGCAACGCAATCGGTGTCGCTGCCAAGCTCTTGGAGGGTAATTTCAATGCCCGCGTGGCGACCGAAGTCGAAGCTTTAATGAGTCAGGAATCCTTCTTTACCTCCGAACTGGGGCAGGAAGGTTAAGGGGTTGGTTTCGATGAGACGTTCGATTTTTCTCGGTACAGGTTCAGCCCTGCCAAAAGCCCGTGTCACCAATGCAGATCTTGCTGCACGCGGTGTGGAAACCTCTGATGACTGGATTACCCAGCGCACAGGCATTAAGCAGCGCTATATTGCGGATGATCATGAGAGCACGGTGACGCTGGCAACGGATGCCGCCCGTAAGGCACTCGAGGCTGCCAAGCTTGCACCTTCCGACATTCATGCAGTGATTGTTGCCACAACAACTCCCGATAACACATTCCCCTCAGTTGCCGTTCAGGTGCAATCCGCTCTCGGCATTCCCGCCTGCACGGCCTTTGATGTGCAGGCCGTGTGCACAGGCTTTGTTTATGCAATGACTGTCGCCGATCTCTTTATCACATCGGGCAAAGCCAAAAACGTGCTGGTGATCGGCGCGGAAGTCATGTCGCGCTTGCTGGATTGGGAGGACCGCACAACCTGCGTCCTGTTTGGGGACGGAGCAGGGGCTGCCATCTTGGGCGCGGCTGAAGGCCAAGGTACAAAAGCAGATCGCGGTATCTTGTCGACCCACACCTATGGGGACGGGCAGTATAAAGAGCTTCTTTATACGAAAGGCGGCCCGGGTACGACGGGCAAAGCGGGCTTTATCCATATGGAAGGCCGCGAGGTTTTCAAAAATGCCGTGACGCTCATGCATGATATCGTCGCCGAAGTCTTGGAAACAAACGGCCTTGCACCGTCCGAAATTGACTGGCTCGTTCCCCATCAGGCCAATATCCGCATTATTCAAGGCACGGCGGATAAGCTTGCTATGAGCATGGACAAAGTTGTCGTCACAGTAGACCAACACGGCAATACGTCTGCTGCCTCCATTCCTCTGGCGCTGGACTGGGCTGTTCGCGAGGGTAAAATCAAGGCAGGCGATATGCTGCTCTTCGAAGCTCTGGGTGGCGGACTCACCTGGGGCGCAGTGTGTGCAAGGTTTTAAAAGCGCTTACTAACATATTGACCAAACACGTCTTTCGTTCTATCCTATAAGAATAGCTTATCATTGCTTTTACTTATCAGGAGAGGTCATATTCCCATGAGCAATCGTACCGTGACCCGTGCCGATCTGGCCGACGCCCTTTATCATGAACTCGGGCTTTCCCGTAACGAGTCGGCAGACCTTGTCGATGCCGTTTTCGAGGAAGTCTCCGAAGCTCTTGCCGCAGGGGACAATGTGAAAATCTCATCCTTTGGCAGCTTTACTCTGCGTGAGAAGAAACAGCGTATCGGGCGTAACCCGAAAACAGGCGTGGAAGTGCCGATTTCACCGCGCACCGTGCTGGTGTTCCGTGCTTCGCACATCTTGAAAGAAAAGATGAACGCCTAATCCCATGTATCATCCCAAGGAAAAAGACGAAGCCGATATGGGCGACGATAAAGCCCCCGGGGCTTTCCGAACCATTTCGGAAGTCGCGGACGAGCTTGACGTGCAGCAGCACGTGCTTCGCTTTTGGGAAACCAAATTCACACAAGTGAAACCTCTGAAACGCGGCGGCGGGCGTCGTTATTACCGCCCCGAAGATGTCGCGGTCTTAAAGAAAATCCATCATCTGCTTTACAGTGACGGCTACACAATCCGCGGCGCGCAGAACCTCATTAAGGGTTTGAGCAAAAATCAGGTGGCGGCGCTCAAGGTTAAAACGGCTGTGCCTGAGCAAACCAATCTACTAGGCGACCCGCAGGCAGATATCCCGCCGCACACGATTGCGGCATCGCATCCGCACGCGCATCCTGCAGGTTTGCCGCAAAATCCGGCTGTCACGGCGCATGAGGCCGCCGAGGCTGCAAGGCTGTCACAAGCCCAGAAAGAGGCGCTCAAAGAAGTCATCTCCGACCTCAAATCCTTGCGCGCCGCGATCAAACGCCCGTAAATAAAACAGGCGCCAAAAGCGCCTGCGAAATTATGTACGACTTTCTATTACAAAGACTATCTGGGATTAAAGTGCAGGAGGGGTAGGGCCTGCTTCATTGCTGCCTTGCCCACCATAGGCAGTTTCGCCATAGATATTACCGCCCTGCACGTTGCTGGAACCCTCGCTGTTGCCCCCATAGGCAATACTACCGCCGCTGCCACCTTGGCCACCAATGCCGCGATTTGCGGACCAGTCAATATCTTCTCCTGATGGCGCATGCGTAACTATTGGCGTTTCAACGTGTACGGGAGCCTTTGTATCGCGGGTGATAGCGGGCTGCATTTCAACGCGGCTACCGGATATTCCAAGGGCTGCAAAAGTCGTGCTCAGGTGTTTGTTGGCTGCGTCACGAATACCGTCAATAAAACTCATGGGATTTTTTCCTCATCTCAAATAAAAGTGCAACCAGCATACTGCATTATGAAAAATAATGCAAATAAGCTATTTTTTAACTGATTTCTTTAATTTTTCCAGTTCCTTAGCCAAACATCTGACGGTTTCTGCCAAAGGGTCAAGGTCGGCATTTTGCGGCAGGCCATAGGCGCAATCGGGCACATGGTCTTGCAATTCGCTATCTTCCAGAACAATCGGTCGGGCAGGGACCCCCACCACGCTTTGCCCAGCGGGAACATCTTTTGTGACAACAGAGTTTGCGCCGACCCTTGCATCCTTGCCGATAGTGATGGGCCCTAAAACTTGCGCGCCCGCACCGATCATCGCGCCGTCCAACACGGTCGGGTGACGCTTCTTGCCGCGTAAGGACGCATTGGCACCGCCTAAAGTCACGCCGTGATAGAGCGTGACATTGTTGCCGATCTCGGCGGTCTCGCCGATGACGACGCCCATTCCGTGATCAATAAACAAATATTTGCCGATCTTGGCGGCGGGGTGAATTTCGATGCCCGTGAAAAAGCGCCCGATTGCGGCAACAAACCGCGCCAGTGCGCGGAAATGCGCCTTCCATAGGGCATGCGCGAGGCGGTGAAAGCCGATGGCATGAAACCCGGCATAGCTGAGGATCACTTCGAATGTTGTCGGCGCGGCAGGATCACGGTCCTGAATGGAACGGATAAGCTCAAGCATCAAGGCCCTCAAACAGCACGGTGGAAAGATAACGCTCGGCAAAAGAGGGGATAATGACAACCATTGTTTTGCCCTTTGCTGCATCCTCACGTCCCACCTCAATGGCGGCGGCAAGGGCGGCACCCGAGGAAATGCCGACAGGAAGCCCCTCAAGCTTTGCCACCTCACGGGCCGTTGCAACGGCCTTGTCGTTCGAGATTTTGACGATACGGTCAATAAGGTCCGTATCCAGAATAGATGGGACAAAGCCCGCGCCGATCCCCTGAATTTTGTGCGGGCCTGCCGCACCACCCGAGAGCACGGGGCTGTCTTCGGGCTCAACAGCAACGGTAATAAACGTGTCTTTACGCTCCTTCATATAGCGACTAACCCCTGTCAGCGTGCCGCCCGTGCCGACACCCGAGATCAGGATATCGGCTTTACCTTCCGTATCCTCCCAGATTTCGGGCGCGGTTGTTGTGTAATGGATATGCGGGTTGGCGGGGTTATCAAACTGCGCGGGGCTGAAACTGTCTGTGATATCTTTGGCAAGCTCGGCGGCTTTGGCAATTGCGCCTTTCATGCCCTCGGCAGCAGGGGTCAGGACAAGTTCCGTCCCTAAGAGTGCCAGCATCTTACGGCGCTCAATCGACATGCTTTCGGGCATAGTCAGGATCAAACGATAGCCTTTTTGCGCGGCGACGAAGGCGAGGCCAATTCCCGTATTGCCGGAGGTCGGTTCGATCAGTGTGGTTTTGGCTGGGGTAATCTTGCCCTCGGCCTCTGCTGTTTCGATCATGGCAAGCGCGATACGGTCTTTGACGGATGCAAGCGGATTGAAAAACTCGAGCTTTGCCAGCAGATCGGCTTTGACCCCGTGTATTTGCGCAAAACGCGAGAGGCGCACAAGCGGCGTGCCGCCGATAGTTTGCGTGATGCCGTCATAGATGCGCTTGCGATAAGATGATGTTGTCATGCTGGCCCCCAATACTCTTCAAGATAGGACGCAGATGCAGCAACGTCAATTGATGAGGCGAGTATGCGAATTCATGTTTGCTTTTTCGATGAAAGGTGGTTAAAAACCAATCTCGCTTGGTCTCGGAGTGTGGCGCAGCTTGGTAGCGCACTTGCATGGGGTGCAAGGGGTCGCAGGTTCGAATCCTGTCACTCCGACCATTTGCAAACCTAAGGTCTATAAGGCCTTACAGGTTTGTTTCTTTTTTCATTCCTTCGTCATAAAAAACCCTCTGTCACAATCCTGTCACAGTAACGAAGGAATGTGCTTTATGGCGACCATCAGAAAAAGGAATAACAAATATCAGGTTCAGATCAGACGTAAGGATTACCCATCCCTTGTAAAGAGCTTTATAAAGCGTTCTGACGCTATTGAATGGGCGAGGGCAATGGAAGTCGCCCTTGATAGAGACGATTTACCCCAAACCGTTCTAAACCAGTCTGGCAGAGTTTCAGATATAATCACCCGATACAGGGATACGGTTAGCCTCCATAAAAAGAGCGGGGATAGCGAGATAACCATTTTAAATGCTTTTTTACGTACGCCACTTGCCAAATTGCATCTTAAACAAATTACAATCACGCATTTCAGGGAATATAGAGCCGAAAGGCTCAAGTCCGTTAAAGCTGGAACAGTGAATAGGGAGCTTTTCATCATTCGCCATGCATTTGAAATGGCAATGCAGGAATGGGGCTACCATCTGAAAGAAAACCCGCTCATGCGTCTTAAAAAGCTACCAGTGCATAACGTGCGCTCAAGACGGATGAATGAAGATGAAAAAGAGTGTTTGGAAAAGGCTTTTGCGGGAACACGTAATCCTTACATTAAACCGCTCGTCTATTTTGCGATAGAAACGGCTATGAGGAGAGGGGAGATATTGGGATTGCTCTGGGAGAATGTTGATCTTGAAGCCAGAACAGCCTTTCTCCCGAATACAAAGAATGGGCATAGTCGGACTGTCCCTTTAACCTTAAAGGCTATCAAAATCCTGTCTTCTTTGCCTCGGGATGGGGGAAGGGTCTTTCCTGTTACCCCTCATTCTCTAAGGAAAGCATGGGAGAGGCTCTTGGCTCGTGCCGATATACAAGATTTGCACTTCCATGATCTTAGGCATGAGGCTGTAAGTAGCTTTTTTGAAATGGGTTTATCTGTGCCAGAAGTTTCAATGATTTCAGGCCATAAGAGTTATGCTATGCTTGCCCGTTATACTCATCTGAAAGTAGAGAATTTAATAGAAAAGTTACAGTGATAGGCTGAAAGATGAAGTTCATAAGACGAAAGCGACCATCCAAGTGGTTAGGTGTTGAGGAGGTTATCAAAGAGTACAACGTAACTTCTGATGACCTGTTGTTACTTTTGCAATCGGGCTACCTTGAGGCTCAGGGAATATTTAACAATGACTATAGCCATGCAGACGAAAGAGATCGCGGGAGATATCAAATCATTCCTGAGGAAACATGGCAGGGGCGGTATGGCTGGGAATATAATGCTGTAAGCTGCCAGCTTCAAAATCAGGATGATTTGCAAGCCTAAGGGGCTTTCGTGCTTACAAAAGTCACCTCCTAACGCAACTGATAACATTGTGAACTGCAAGCCAAATTAATTTTTGAAATAGTAGTCGAAATTTTAGAAAAGCCCTCCAGTCTCTCAGACACTATAGAGGGCTTTTTGCTTTTCTGTTTTCATAAAAAATGTGTGCCCCTTGTCACAATCCTGTCACACTAACTGTGACAGAGCAGGGTAAAGTGACCTCTTTGTCCTTGAATAATTTTTCGATCTTGATAAGTTGAAATCTGCTTGTGGCAACGGTTACAGGCGATTGAATGTTAGATCAGAGTGACGCGCTCCTTCCCAGCCTACTTGCATGGTGTGCAAGGGGTCGCAGGTTCGAATCCTGTCACTCCGACCATTTAAAAAGGGCAGTTCCTTTTGGGACTGCCCTTTTTAAATGCTTAGAAGTTATTCGAACCTGCGACATATAAATGCGGTTCGACGACAAGCGAAGCGCAGGCGCGGCGAGGGCGTTCACGCCCCGAGCCAATCAGTCACTCCGACCATTTAAAAAAGGGTGTCTCGTTTGAGATGCCCTTTTTTAATGAACTTCTGGCGGCAGCAGAGAGTTTGCATGCCGTTATGATGGAAAAATTATTCACCAAATTTTCTAAGAAGGTCTCCTCAGCAGCAGGCCATCCCGCGACATTCGCCATTGCAGCCGCATTAGTCGTCGTATGGGGAGTGAGCGGGCCAATCTTTGATTTTAGCGAGACATGGCAACTTGTTATCAATACAGGCACAACCATTATTACTTTTTTGATGGTCTTTCTTATTCAAAGTACACAAAACCGCGATACTCAGGCTTTGCAAATCAAGCTGGATGAACTTATCCGTGCGACGAACGGGCATTTAACTTTATTGGATATTGAAGAACTGGAGGAAGAGCGGTTGGAAAAGTTTACAAAGGCCTACGAGAATTTAGCAGCGAAGGGACGGAAACAGCTAGACGAAGGCAAAACGGATACACGTAAAAAACCTGTCCCAATTAAGGATTTAGCCTGCAAAAAATAGCATTTACCGTGTGCGACTTGACAAAAACCACCCACACCCGCACCTTGAAATCATGATCAGAACGATACTTCCTCTTTTTGCTCTTCTTCTTTTAGCGGCTTGCGCGACGCTGTTTTCCGGTACAAGCCAAGTCATTCACATTGATTCCGACCCGCAAGGGGCGAATTGTGAGATGAAGCGCGACGGGATACTCCTCACCAAATTCGTCACCCCTGCCGATATCAAGATCGAGCGCACCAAGCATGATATTGAGGTGTCCTGCACCAAGGCCGCGCATGACAATGCCTATGGTGGCAACAATAGCGGTGTCGAGGGAGTAACCTATGCCGACGGCGGTGTCGCCGTTTTCAGCGGTTGGGGGCTGGTCGGTTGGGGTATTGATTCGGCAACGGGCGCCGATAATGCCTACCGCGAGAGAATGTTAATCACATTAACGCCG
Source organism: Pseudobdellovibrionaceae bacterium (assembly GCA_050251555.1). Lineage (GTDB taxonomy): Bacteria > Pseudomonadota > Alphaproteobacteria > Micavibrionales > Micavibrionaceae > UBA2137. The sequence goes on from JBFWMN010000018.1 coordinate 9,338, forward strand.
ACATCCGAGGTGGGCGGTCAATACGGTTTTGCACCAAACCGCTGATATCAAAAGACTTTCATAAAAAGGTATGGGGTAAAAAGTTAACAAAGCGGCTTTTGTTTAAATCCATTTTATGTAAATTTTAACGATTTGAGCGGTATCCTGAAAGTGTCGTTTCTTTCAACGCTTTATACAAAAAAGGGGATGCTCATGGTGGATACTATTCTGACCAGCTACATGAATAAAAGAGCGTTGGGTGAGCCTCAAGCTGCAACAACGCAGTCGCCTCCCCAAGAATTGCTCTCGCGCATTGCGCAGACACGGCTGGAGATGTAGGCCGCCAACATTGTCGTTTCAAAAAGAGCAGGGTCGTTACGACCCTGTTTTTTTATTTGCGTTTTTGCAAATTAGGATTATATGTCAAACCTCATTTTTTATAAGCAACAACTTAAATAGGAGGTCGAGACAATGTCTATAGTGGCAATTTCAGGCTCCTGGCGCACTGTGAACGGCCAGGTCGCACGTGATGTAACAAGTGATGTGCTTTATAGTCTTGACCATGGCGACAAGATCGTGACGGGCGGCGCGCTGGGCGTGGATTATATCGCGACCGACACGGCGCTGCGCTATCGCGGCGATATTACGGGCCGTTTGCAGGTTATTTTGCCGACCTCTTATGCCACTTACCGCGACCATTTTCTGTCCCGCGCCCGTCAAGGCGTGATCAGTCACAAGCAGGCGCTCGAATTGATGGTACAGCTTGAGACCGTCAAAGCGCTGGGCGAGGGGGCGCTGATTGAAATGGACGGACTGGCGTGCATGCCTTCCACTTACTATAAGCGTAATGCGGCGGTGGTTGATGCGGCAGACGAGCTATTTGCCTACCATGTCAATGGCTCGCAAGGCGTTCAGGATGCGATTGACCGTGCGACGGCTGCCGGCAAACCTGTGCGGCTGCACAGTTATAAAATTGCGGCTTTGGGGTAAAGTTTTGTGGGGTATTATTAAACCCCACAGACAAACCCATTGATTTCATTGAAAAAACTTTTTTTGAGGGTGTAACTTTTTCGTTGACGAAAGGGTTGGCACTGGTGCATAACATCCGCAACTATCGAATAAAAACCTGACTTAGGGATTTAAGAACATGAAAACATATACGGCGAGACCCGCAGACATTGAAAAGAAATGGCTGATTGTCGATGCTGAAGGCGTGACACTGGGTCGTTTGGCGACACAGTTGGCGATCCGTCTGCGCGGCAAGCACAAACCGATGTACACACCGCACATGGATTGCGGCGACAACATCGTTGTTATTAACGCGGAGAAAGTCCGCCTTACAGGTAAAAAACGTGATGCCGATATCTTCTACTGGCACACAGGCCACCCCGGCGGTATCAAAGAGCGCTCCAAAGGTCAGATCCTTGACGGTGCGCACCCGAACCGCGTGATCGAGAAAGCCGTTGAGCGTATGATTCCTCGCGGACCTCTGGGTCGCAAAATCATGGGTAACCTGCGCGTTTACGCCGGTACCGATCACCCTCATGCAGCGCAACAGCCGGAAGTTCTGGACATTGCCGCTCTCAACCCGAAAAACAAAAGAGGCTAATCCATCATGGTTAAGACAAAAGAAGAAACAGTGACAGATCTCAACGCTTTGGGCGATGCGATTGCACAATCTGCCGATGCCTCTGCTGAGACAAAAGTGGAAACAGTCAAGGCTGATGCCAAGTCCGGAAACGAAGCTGCACCTAAGCGCGAAGCCAAAAAAGATGCGCAAGGCCGTTCTTATGCAACAGGTCGTCGTAAAGATGCCGTTGCCCGCGTCTGGATCAAGCCCGGTAAAGGCGTTGTGATGGTGAACGGTAAAGAGCAGGAAGTTTACTTCGGTCGTAAAACTCACCTCCTGATCATCAACCAGCCTTTCCTGATCACAGGCCGCGTCGGTCAATTCGACGTTGTTTGCACGGTTAAAGGCGGTGGATTGTCCGGTCAGGCCGGTGCTCTGCGCCACGGTATCTCCCGCGCTCTGGAAACATTCGAGCCCGATCTGCGTCCTGCGTTGAAAACAGCCGGTATGCTGACACGTGATGCACGTGTGGTCGAGCGTAAGAAAGTCGGCTTGCACAAAGCCCGTCGTTCCAAGCAGTGGGCGAAGCGTTAATTTCTTTTTTGCTCTTTCTTTTATCGAGCAAAAACCTATCTATTCAAAACCGACCCGCTACAAACGGGTCGGTTTTTACTTTTTCAAACATATAGACACACCAATAATCGAAAATAGGGGTAGAGGATGAAACGATCTCAACTGGGAAATTCGGGTCTCGAAGTCACGCGCATCTGTCTGGGGACAATGACGTGGGGTTTGCAAAACACGGAGGCCGAAGGGCACGAACAGATGGATTATGCTCTGGATCAGGACATCAATTTCTTTGATACGGCGGAGGCTTACGCGGTTCCGCCATCTGCTGAAACCTACGGTTCGACGGAAACGATTATCGGCACCTGGTTTGCGAAGCGTAAAAACCGTGAGCAGGTCATTCTGGCAACCAAAGCGGCAGGAGCGTCATTCCCCTATATTCGCGGCGGCAGTAAGATTGACGGCAAACAGGTCGCTGCCGCCATTGATGGCTCGCTCAAACGCCTGCAAACCGATTATATCGACCTTTATCAATTGCATTGGCCCAACCGTGCAAATCCGCATTTCGGTAAACATTGGGCGGGCGCCTATGATGTGACGAAAAATGATTATGCGGCAGAAGAAGACACGATCTCCGATGTGCTGGATGTCATTGAAGAAGCAAAAAAGGCAGGAAAGGTCCGCCATTTCGGTTTGTCGGATGACACGCCTTGGGGGTTGATGACCTATAACCGTATTGCCCGTGAAAAAGGTGTTGCAACGCTAACCTCGTTGCAAAACGAATATTCGCTGATCCACCGTAAGGATGAGCCTTTTATCACGGAGGTTTGTGCGGCTGAGAATATCGCGTATTTGCCGTGGTCACCGCTGGCGGGCGGGGCTTTAAGCGGCAAATATCTGGGCGGGGCACGCCCCGAAGGGGCCCGCTGGTCACTGGATAAGCGCAAATTATTCCGCGATACGGAAGGCACCGAAGCCGCCATTCGTGCCTATAAGAATCTGGCTGAAACGCACGGGCTGGATGTGACGCAAATGGCGCTCAAATGGGTGGATATGCAACCTTTTGTGACCTCGACAATCATCGGGGCAACATCAATGGAGCAATTAAAATCCAACATCAAAGCATTTGAACTGAGCTTGTCGGACGAGGTGTTAAGCGGCATTTCCGAGATTTATGCAGGTAACCCCATGCCGTTTTAAGGCATGTGCAAAAAATTTATTTTGCGCAAATAAAAAGCTTGTAACCTTTCCATAAGAGGCGTAAAGGGTGAGAAACTTACAAAAAGAGGGAGTTTCTCTTATGGATTTTCAAGTTAATGTTCAAATTCGTCACCCGCAGCTTTATGCCATGCTTGCCCGCGATCTGAATGATCGTGTGCAGGAAGAAATCGAGTCTGCCAACCGCGTGCCCGTAACACTTTACAGCGGTGTGCGCTTGCAGCCCGCTTTTGCAAGTGGTGCTCTGAAGGATGATGAGGTCACAAGCCACGTTGAAATCTTCAGCCATGCCGTCCTGCAAAAAGTTCAGGAAGTCGGCATGAAGGCTCTGGAAGGTGTGAGCGATGATGCTGATTTTTCTGACGATAAAAACGCGTTTTCAGAAACCTATCAGGATCTGGCAGCCGTTGTTGGTGCTGTGAAAGAGCGTTGCCGTCAGGCGGCTCTTGAATGTTCCGACCTCGAACATTCTGCCGAGCGTCACCGTGCGGTTGAGCGTCTGTCTTCCATCATCGAAAAATGCTTCGATGAATCAAGCAGCGAAATGCTCAATCCACAGCGTTGGGAAGCCGTCATGGAAGTTGAAGCGCAAGTTGACGATGTTGCGGGCACTATCCGCACGCTGGAAGCCTAATAACGCTTTTTGACATAGGAACCGGGTGCCGGTTCGATAATTTTTAAAGTTCCGGAGCCCGCTTTGCGGGCTTCAACTTTTTCACCTGAGCGGGTTCTGAGCCAGCTTTCCCAATGAGGCCACCACGAGCCTTCGGTATAAGAGGTTTTTTCAAACCAGTGTTCTGCCGTATCCGCAGACTTTGTCGAGCTCCAATAGCCGTATTTCTTATTAGCGGGTGGGTTAATCACGCCTGCCACATGGCCTGAGGCAGATAGCGTGAAAGTCGTGTCGGCCTTATCCAGCAACGCATAGCCGCGATAGGTATTCACCCAAGGCGCAATATGGTCGTCGCGGCAGGACAGGAAATAAGAGGGGGTTTTGATGTCCGACACATCAATAGGTGTGTCGTGCAGGCGGATGGCGTTCGCCTTGCAGAGCTGATTTTCCTTATACATTTTGCGTAAGTAAAAGGAATGCATGGCGGCGGGCATGTTGGTTGAATCGTCGTTCCAATAGAGAAGGTCGAACGGGAACGGTTCTTTGCCGAGCAGGTAATTATTGACGACAAACGACCAGATGAGATCACCTGCGCGCAAAATATTGAAGGTGTTTTGTAAGGTTGCCCCGTCCAGAACGCCTTTTTCCGCCATGATGCGTTCCAGCTCTGCCAGAGAATTGTCACCTGTAAAGAGCGACAGATCGCCCGCATTCTCAAAATCGATAAGGGTGGTCAGGAATGTTGCCGATTTGATACGGTTTTCCTGCCCCTTTTCTTGAAGATAGGCGAGAGTTGCCGAAAGAAGCGTGCCGCCGATGCAGTAGCCGACCACATGGGTGCTATCTTCGCCGGTCGCCTTTTTGATGGCATCAAGGGCTTCCAAAATGCCTTCATCCAGATAATTTTCGAAACTCTTCTTGGCGTAGGACGGGTCGGGATTAACCCAAGACGTCACAAAGACCGTATAGCCCTGATCGACACACCATTTGATGATTGAGTTCTCGGGTTTCAAATCGAGAATGTAATATTTGTTGATCCAGGGCGCGACAAAGAAAAGCGGCGTTTTGTAGACCTGCTTTGTAGTCGGGGTATATTGTATGAGCTGCAAAAGATCGTTTTGAAAAACGACATCGCCCTTGGTTGTTGCGATATTCTTGCCGACCTCGAAGGCTTTGTAATCGGTCTTACTGATACGCAGCATCCCTTCACGCATATCTTCGGTAAGATTTTTCAGGCCTTTGAGCAAATTCTCACCGTTGCTCTCCAGCGTTTCGCGTAAAACCACAGGGTTGGTCAGGAAGAAGTTGGAGGGTGAGGAAGCATCAATCATCTGCCGGAAGGAAAACTCGACACGGGCGCGTTGTTCAGGCGACAGGCCTTTTGTTTCAGATAAGAGGCGCATCAGCCATTGCGCGCTGAGAAGATAGGACTCCTTCAGGAAATGAAAGACGGCATGTTCCTGCCATGCGGGGTCTTTAAAGCGGCGGTCATTGCGCCCGCTCACCTGCTTTTCAGTCTCGCCTTCAGGAAGTTTTTCGCCCAAGTAACGCAGCGCGTCCCGCTGCCAGAGTGTCAGAACTTTCGTCCAGTATTCCACCTGCAACTCCCCGAATTTATCGGGGTCGGCAATCAGATTGTCGCAAAAAGCGGCAAAGGCGGCGCGCAATTCCAGCGGGTCATAGGCATTGTCGGTCGTAAAGCCTTTTTCTAAAAAATTATGCCATGCCTTTTGAAAGACGGGCAGAGCTTCATCCCATGCTTCGGTGGCTTTCCTGGAAAAAGCAAGAAGATCAAAGGCAGGTTGATCGGCCTTTGCCTCATTGGCATTTTCTTTGTGTGCTTTCTGCGACTTGGACTGTGCCATATCTTGCAATCGTTTCTGATTTAAGCCACGATGTGGGCCTGTTTATGAGTAAAATTCCGCTCACCCGGATTATTGTTGAAAATCTTAAGAATGCCAAGAACCCTTCTTCATCTTTTCCTTCTGGCTTTATGTGTCGGTATGCTCGGCGCATGTGACAAGATGCGTGACGATCTCGTCGCCTTTTCCGATCAGGGGATGGGCAAGGATACGCCGCCTTGGAAAAAGGATGCACACCACGTGCGCCAGAATGATCCGTATATGGGGGGTGTTCCTGTGGTTGGTTCTGACGGCGCGGTTGAAGTGAATTCCCCTGTTCTGGCATCGACAAATGGTGCGGGCGGGTATGACGGTCCGGGCGCATCCGAAACCTATCAGGGTTCCAATACGGCCTATCGTTCCTATTCCGAAGATATGATGATGCGCCAGCCTATGGCAAATTTTGCCATCAGCTCGAGCATTCCCTCATCTGACCCAAGCGTAACGGTGTATGATCTGGCCGCAACCGCCAGCTACGCCAGCACGGTCTATGCGGATAATGCGTATGCCAGCAACTCAAGAGGCGCCCCGCGCCCCGTGGTTGCCGAAGTCGATGTCTCAAGCAATTCGCCATCCATCTATCCGTCACCATTCCGCCGTGCGCGTATGCCGCAAAATTCGTTTGCGATCGGTCGTGCGGGCGATGAAGGCACATTGACTCCGATGCCCTTACGTTCCAGCGTCGATAATAGCGGGGCGAGCAAAGTCTCGGGCGTCACAGGCCCTAAAGCCTACATGCCAAAGCATGCCCGCCTGACTGGCCCTTGATGTGCTCGTAAAGCAGGGGACAAACCCTTGCTTTTCCTTGCTCGAATCGTGCGTTTTTTTATAGGGTAGGTCACACCCTTTTTACCAAAAACCGAAACGGAAACGGGCTTCCCTCATGTCAAAAGGCTTTTCAATGGACCGTAACCTCGCTTTAGAGGTTGTCCGCGTCACCGAAGCAGCAGCCTTGTCCGCCAGCCGTGAGGTGGGACGCGGTGACGAAAAAGCTGCAGACCGTGCAGCGGTCGACTCCATGCGCTCGGCCCTCAATTCTCTCTATATCAAAGGTAAAGTCGTGATCGGCGAGGGTGAGCGCGACGAAGCCCCGATGCTTTATATCGGTGAGGAAGTGGGCGTTGGCGAAGGCCCGCGTGTCGATATCGCTCTGGATCCTTTGGAAGGGACAACGATTGCGGCACATGGTGGGCAAAATGCTCTGGCAGTCGTTGCAATGGCAGATGAAGGCGGTTTTTTACATGCGCCTGATACCTATATGGAGAAGCTGGCTGTCGGGCCGGGCGTTGCCCTCGAGCCTTCGGACCTGGATGCCCCGATGGCGGAGGTTTTGGATAAGGTCGCCCGCCAGAAGAAGGTTTTGGTAGAAGATTTGATGGTCTGCATTCTGGACCGCGAACGCCATAAGGATCTGATTGCCGAGGTCCGCAAGGCCGGTGCGCGTATCATGCTTATTCAGGATGGCGATGTCTCTGCCGTGATTGCGACAACTGATCCCGAAAAAGGGATTGATGTCTATGTCGGAACGGGGGGCGCACCGGAAGGTGTATTGGCGGCTGCGGCATTGAAGTGCACGGGCGGACAAATTTTTGGGCGGCTAGTCATTCGCAATGAGGACGAAAAAGCACGCGCCGAAAAATGGGGAATTACCGACCTGACCAAAATATATTCGATCAATGATCTGGCTCCATCCGACAATGTGATGTTTGCGGCAACGGGTGTGACCGACGGAACGATGCTGAAAGGGGTGCGGCGCTTTTCAGGGGGTGCCGAGACACATTCCATTGTGATGCGCTCAAAATCGGGCACTGTCAGGGAAATTTTTGCAACCCATAATTTCACAAGAAAAACAGGGTTTTACGGCGGAGCTGACTGAGTTAAACCCACACTTTTTATGAATACAAACGATACGAACCGAATTTAATATACTGCTTTATGACGACCATCGAAACCACCTCCATATCTGCTGTTCTTGATGTCAAACGCTCTGCGATGAGTGCGCGTTGGGTGTTTGCCCAAGTCGACGAGACGATGGTGTCGCGATTGATGTCGACGCATGCGCTGCCCGAAATGATTGCGCGTATTCTGGCGGCACGCGGCGTGACTGACCAAACTGTAGAAGCCTTTTTGCAACCACGTCTTGCCAAGCATTTTCCTGATCCCTCCACGCTGACCGATATGGATGCGTTTGCCTCATGGCTCGCAGAAGGCATTGAAAAGGGTCGAAAGATCGGCATTTTCGGCGATTTTGACGTGGACGGCTCGACTTGTGCCGCTTTGTGCCTGAAGTTTTTTAAGGCTTTAAATCTGGAAACGCCCTTTTATATTCCCGACCGTCTGGTTGAGGGTTACGGCCCGTCGGTTAATGCACTGAAAACTCTGAAAGACCAAGGGGCCGAAATTGTTCTTATAGCGGACTGCGGCACGACATCCTTTGATGTAATCGCGGCAGGACGTCAGATGGGGCTGGATATTGTGGTTTTTGACCACCACGAGGCCGAGGAGACACTCCCAGAAGCCAATTTCATTATCAATCCGAAGCGCAAAGATGATCGGTCGAACCTTGATATGTTGTGTGCGGCGGGTGTGGTGTTTTTAGGTCTTGTGGCTGTCAATGCAGCGCTTCGCGCACGGGGCTATTATACGGCACAAAATCTTGCCGAACCGCCTTTGAAGGACTGGATGGACATTGTCGCATTGGCAACGATTTGTGACATGGTGCCTTTGATCGGCGCAAACCGTCTGCTTGTCCAATATGGTTTTGCCAAAATGGCAGAAACCGAAAATGTCGGTTTGAAAGCTTTGTGCGAGGTGTCGGGCATCAAAGGCGCGCCGTCCATCATGCATGCGGGCTTTGCGCTAGGGCCGCGTATTAATGCAGGATCACGGGTGCATGATGCATCGCTGGGGGCTAGGCTTCTCTCGTCAGTCGATCCCGAAGAAGCACGTAACCTTGCCTGGACGTTGAATGATTGTAATGACAAGCGTAAAGACATCCAGTCTGAAATGATGTCCGAAGCCATGACACAAATTGCCATGGAAAACCGTGATCAGGCCTCGCTTATTTTTGTGGCCGATGAAGGTTGGCATGCGGGATTGTCAGGCCTTGTCGCAGGGCAGATTAAAGAGCGTTTTGGTAAACCCGCCGTGGTTGTGACCTTTGCCGAGAATGAGCGCGGCGAGTTGGAAGGGCGCGGTTCAGGCCGCTCCGTACCGGGCATCAATATGGCGGCGGCCTTTATCGATGCGCGCAATGAAGGCTTGGTGGTCAAGGGTGGTGGGCACGCGATGGCTGGCGGTTTTACGGTTCTGCCTGAAAAAGTCGAAGAGCTGCGTAGCTTTTTGAATATGCATGTCGAGCGCCAGTTGAACGGGGAGGAGATTGTCTCTGAAGAACGCGTGGACACATTAGCTTCCATCTCGGCAGTAAAATTGGATGCGATTAAGCTGATTGATGCCAATGGCGGCCCGTACGGACAAGGCAATCCCGAACCGCTCTACGCGCTGCCGCATGTGCGCGTACAAATGGTTGATATTGTTGGTAAAGATCATGTCAGATGCCGTATTTCGGATGTAGAAGGAGGTTCCTCTATTAAGGCGATTGCCTTCCGCGCCGTAGGTTCGCCATTGGGCAAGCTTCTGATGGATGATGCGGGTAAGGGGCGCGCCGTGCACTTGTTAGGCCACTTCAAAATCAATGAGTGGCAGGGCAGGGAAAGTGTTGAGTTTCTGATCCGCGATGCGGCTCTTGTCGGCGCAACTCTCACACAAGAAGATGATCTTCTGCGTCGTGCTTGATAGACATTTTCGGAACTAATTCACTTTTCCACCGTTTCCCTTTTACTGACAGATCAAACTTCATGTAAAAAGGAAAAAACCTATGTCTATTCAAGGCAAAATTACGGTTGGACATCTTTGGCAGGACACAAACTGTGAGAGTGAAGGGGATGCCCTTCACGGGGAAGTTGCGCCCCACCACCATCACCGCATCTAAGACATACCAAAATTTGCTATGGGAGGACTGGTATTCGCCTCTTCCCCATGGCAAAGTATGGTGATGGAATCGTCTTCTCACGCCCCCCAAAAAAATAATCAGCAAAGTGGATCGCTTCGCAATTTCAATGTTTTGATTGCCGAAGATTACGCCTTTATGGCTGATCTGATGGCCTCGATGCTCCGCGAATTCGGTGTCGGGAAAATCATGATGGCTGAAAACGGCGAGGATGCGATGGATCTGATCCGTTTTGCCGGTGCCGTCAGAGGCCCGAATGATCGCCCGATCGATATTGTTCTCACCGACTGGTTGATGCCGAAGATGAACGGTGTTGAGCTACTGAACTGGATTCGTAATAACGATAAAGACAGTATTAAGTTTTTACCCGTAGTATTAGTGAGCGCGTATACAAGCGAAAGTGTCGTGACAACGGCGCGAATGAAGCCATCGTGAAGCCGGTATCAGGTAAGGTGCTGGCTGACCGTATTTTACACGTGGTCAACCATCCGCGCCCCTTTGTGAGGGCGCCCGGCTTTTTCGGGCCGGACAGAAGACGGCGTGACAGGGAATTCGAGGGGGAGGAAAAACGCATTATGGATCTGGAAAGTATCAGTGTGAATCATGAGCGCATCTAAGTCGGACAAACAGGATGTTGAGGTTTTTCATCGCGTGAACCGCCTTAAAATGAAGGCGGGTTTAGCGCATAACGACCCGAGTGCGATCTTGAAGATCGACCCGTCGGCAATTGACCGTGCCGAAAAAGCGATTGAAAAGCGTCAGGAAGTTTATCCGACCGAAATCAAAAAAGTTTTAAACGCCATGAATTCCAGTTGGAAAGTGGCCTTGTCAGGCAATAAGGACGCATTGCCTAAAGCAATGGAGAATATCTATCACAAGGCCAATCAGGTGAAGGATCTGGCCTCCATGTTCGATTACGGCCTGATGCAGCATTTCGGGCTTTCTTTGCGTGAGTTTGTCGAGAAGATCGATATGAATAAGGGGGCGCACCGCACCATCGTGCAGGCCCATATCGATGTGATGTGGGTGGTGTACAACGAAGATTTGCATGGTGATGGCGGCCCAAGAGCGCAAGAGCTGAAAGCTCTCGTCTCCAAAGCCATTAGCAAATACAGTTAAAAAAATATTTTTAGGCCCCCCTATCTATTTTAAAGCTCTTAAATACAATAGGGGGCAATGAGTGAATATCTTTCCTTCTTAAGTGATCCCGAAGGCTGGGCAGCCCTGCTGACCCTGACTGTGCTCGAAATTGTTTTGGGCATCGACAACATCATCTTTATCGCGATCCTGTCTGACAGGCTGCCTAAGGAAAAACAGGCGCTGGCCCGTAAGTTGGGATTGGCGGCGGCGCTTATTACGCGTCTGCTGCTGATATCTCTGGTCTTTATGCTGGCGCATATCATGATCCCGCTTTTTACGCTTATGGATCACGAGGTGACGATCCGCGATCTGCTTCTCTTTTTTGGTGGGTTATTCCTGCTGGCGAAGGGGACAATCGAAATTCACGACAAGATGGAAGAAGATGAGGCAAATGACCTGCGTAAAGGTGCAGGGCATAGCTTTGCTATGGTCATTATGCAGATTGCCGTCATGGATATTGTCTTCTCGTTTGATAGCGTGATCACGGCAATTGGTATGACGGATCATATTTCGGTGATGATCCTCGCCATTCTAATCTCTGTCGTCATTATGGTGATGGCGATTGACTCGATTTCCGAATTTATCAACGAGCATCCGACTGTCAAAATTCTGGGACTGTCCTATATGTTGTTGATCGGTCTATCTTTGATGGCAGAGGCGACGGGGCACCATATTCCCAAAGGCTATCTCTATTTCGCGATGGGCTTTTCTTTCCTTGTTGAGATGATCAATATGCGCATCCGCAAGAAAAAAGCGGCGTAAAACCGCCTTGATCAAAGAGAAAACTTGAAATCATTGAGGCTTTTGCTTATACAAAGCCCGTGTTCCCAACATTCATGCTTTTAGAAAACCGATAAGGAGTGGCATGCAGAGACTGCAAAAATCCATGGCCGGCGCGATTATTCTGTCCGAAATCTCGCATGTTTTCTGCTGTGGTTTGCCTTCTGTTTTTGCTGTATTGAGCCTGTTATCGGGCCTAGGTCTGGCGACAATCATGCCGACATTTCTGGTGCATATCCATGAAATACTGCATCACTACGAAGTGACAATGATTGTCGCTTCCGGCGCGATTTTACTGTTGGGCTATATCCTGCATTTCATTTCCGAAAGACTGAATTGCGTGGATACAGGCTGTGCGCATCCGCCTTGCGAACCCCAAAAAGCCAAGCACGACAAAGTTTTGCTGGTGGCGACAGCGTTGTATCTGATTAATCTGATTGTTTATGTTGTTTTTCATTCCGGCCTTATCCTCTAAATACTATCTATGACCGAACCTCTACCTACATTTGAAGATCTGGGCCTCTCGCCTGAAACGCTGAAAGCCATTGATGAAAAGGGCTATAAAAACCCGACGCCTATTCAGGCCAAGGCCATTCCGCATATCTTGATGATGCGTGATCTCATTGGTCTGGCGCAGACGGGTACGGGAAAAACCGCAAGCTTTACCCTGCCGATGATCGATATTCTGGCGAATGGTCGGGCGCGTTCTCGCATGCCGCGTTCGCTCGTTTTGGCCCCGACACGTGAATTAGCGGCACAGGTTGCCGAAAATTTTGATGAATACGGCAAGTATCATCCCTTAAGCAAAGCCCTTCTGGTAGGCGGTGAGTCCATGAACGAGCAGATCAAAAAGCTCGAAAAAGGTGTGGACGTGCTGATTGCAACACCCGGTCGCTTGCTGGATCTTTTTGAGCGCGGGCAAATTCTTCTGTCCGATATCAAGGTTCTCGTGATTGATGAGGCCGACCGTATGCTGGATATGGGCTTTATTCCCGATATTGAAAAAATCGTGTCCAAACTGCCTTTCAATCGTCAAACTCTGCTGTTTTCAGCGACGATGGCGAAAGAAATCGAAGGACTGGCTAAGAAATTCCTGACTAATCCGCGTGAAGTCAGTGTTGCCCCGCCTGCAAGCCCCGCCAAGACGGTCACGCAAAATTTGGTTTGGACAACATCACGTGGCAAAGAGGCCGTGTTGTGCGAGCTTTTAGACCGCGAAAATGTCAAAAATGCCTTTATCTTTTGTAATCGCAAAAAAGAAGTCGATATGCTGGCGCGTTCCTTGAAGAAAAAAGGCTATAATGCAGCCCCCATGCATGGTGATCTGGCGCAAAAGCTCAGAAACGAAACGCTGGATGGTTTTAAAAGCGGCGAAGTGACCCTGCTGATCTGTTCGGATGTAGCCGCGCGCGGACTGGATGTGGACGCCGTATCCCACGTATTCAATTACGATGTGCCTTATCACCCCGACGATTATGTGCACCGTATCGGTCGTACGGGACGCGCCGGAAAATCCGGTGCGGCTTGGATGCTTGCTACAGAAGATGATCAAAAATATATCGCTGCAATTGAGGCCAATACAGGCATCAAGGTTCCTGTCGTGAAGCTGGAGTCTGTGACATCATCGTCTTCTTCTGCTTCGTCTTCATCTTCATCTTCGTCATCCGAAAAAACGGCGTCTGCGCCTAAGAAATCCAAGGTTTCGGATATTAACGATGCTCGCAACAAGAGAGGTGATAAGAAGCCTAAAGCGCCGCGCCCACGTGATGAAGCCGACGATTCCGATACACCTCAGGGCTTTGGCGAGGATATTCCCTCCTTTTTTCGCTAAAAAGAATGCCCTTCAAGCTTGACGGGGCAAGGCTTTTCCACAAAAATGAACGGGTTCCTTTCCGGAAGATAAGGAAAGCCCGCCCCGGATGATATTGAAGCCAAGAAATTCTTTGAAAACGGCCCTGCGCCTCAGTGTTGCAGCAGGGGCGGTCTTGTTTTGCCTGAATGGCGCCTATGCTGCCGTCACTGACGGTGCGGCTGCCAAGGATGAAGCACCCATCGATTTTTCCGCTGATACCCTGACCTATAACGAGAAAGAGCAAACCGTTACAGCTACGGGCGATGTTGAGTTTGTTCAAGGCGATCGTGTTGTTAAGGCCCAAAAGGTTACCTACGATCTCACAAGCGAGATCGTCAAAGGCGAGGGCGAAGTAACGATCATGGAACCCTCGGGCGACGTTGTTTTTGCCAAAGATATCGAGTTTTCACGCGATCTTGCGAACGGCATGATCAAGGGGATGCGGGCGGTTCTGGTTGACGGGTCGCGCTTTGCTGCCGAGAAGGGGCGACGCGAGAACGGTACGAAGATCATCATGGAGGATGCTACTTATACGGCGTGCGAGCCCTGTAAGAAAGATCCGAGCAAAGCGCCAGTCTGGCAGATCCATGCCAATAAGGTCATTCACGATAAGGAAGAAAAGAAAATTTCATACGAGGATGCCACCTTTGATGTGTTTGGTGTGCCCGTTGCGTATACACCGTATTTTGCCCACCCAGATGGTACGGAAAAACGGAAGAGCGGTTTCCTACCACCTAGTATTTCCTTCAGCTCACGTCTGGGGACGGGCGTAGAGGGGCTTTATTATTACGATATTGCGCCTGATCTGGATGCAACGTTCGGCACACGCGTCTATTCTAAAGAAAATCCGCTGGGCTTGGCTCAAATCAGAAAGCGTTTTGAGAACGCCAAGATTGAACTGAATGGCGGCCTGACCAATTCCGACCGCGTTGACTCAACGAATAACGGGCAGCGCGTGCGCATAGAGGATGAGTGGCGCGGTCACTTGTTTGGTGAGGGCTTGTGGAATATGTCCGATAAATGGCGTTCGGGCTTTAACGCCGAACTGGTGTCGGATGATCAATATGCGCGCCAGTACGATATTTCCAATGATGATGTGCTGGAAAATACCGTTTATGCCGAACGTTTTTCAGGGCGCGATTATGCCTCGATTAAAGGTATTTACTATCAGGATATACGCGTTGTTGATCGCCAGACGGACCAACCTTTTATTCTGCCTCAGGTGGAAAGCCGCTTTATCGGTGAGCCGAATTCTTTGCTGGGCGGGCGTTGGGATTTGGGCGTGTCGGCGCTGGAATTGCATCGTGAAGCCAATGGTGAAAATACGACGCGCTTTTCCTCCGATCTTGGCTGGGTGGGGCGTTACGTGTTGCCGGTGGGGCTTGTGAATACCTTCCAAGCGAGGGCCAGAGGAGATGCCTATTACGTGGACGGTCGTGAGCTTATTGATTCAGGTACGGAAATGCGCTTCTACCCTTACGCGCAGTGGGAGAGTCGTATGCCGTTTGCGCGGAATTTCAACGAAGTTCAGGCTGTAATCGAACCTAAAATGGCTTTGACGGTGGCTCCTGACATCAATAACGAAAACACGACCATTCCCAACGAGGACAGCCGTGATGTGACACTCGACCACATCAATCTTTTCGATCCCAACCGTTTCCCGGGCTATGACCGCGTTGAAGACAATACGCGGATTACATACGGGGTTAGAACGGGCCTATATGACGCCGACCAGAACCAGTTGGAAGTTTTCTTAGGGCAATCGCAAAAGCTGGTTGAGGATAAATCCCTGTTCGTCGACGGGTCGGGCCTCGAAGATAAGGGCAGTGATTTTGTCGGGGAGATCAAAGCGCAGCATGATCGCGACATTAATCTTTCCTATCGTTTCCAGTTCGATCAGGATGATTTTACGCCTGAGCGCCACGAGGTGGATTCTACGGTCAATGTCGGTCCGTTCAGTCTGAATACCGTCTATCTCTATGCAAAAGCCCTGCGCGGCACGGATATTCGTGATAAGCGCGAACAGGTCAATGCCAATTTGCGCACACGATTGTCAGAAAACTGGAATGTAACAACGGGTGCTGTCTATGACTTTGCCGAACCTTATGACGGTGCGCGCCGCTACCAGTTCGGTGTGACCTATCTAGGACAATGTGTGACGATTTCCTCGATCCTGCAGAGAAACTTTACACGCGATACGACAGGAGAGAGCTCGACAGAGTTTTTTATGCGCTTAGGGCTTAAAAACGTCGCCGAGAACAACGATATCAGATGATGTTTAACCCACCATTCGTGATGCCTCCCGAATTGCCGATGTGGATTGTTCTTGCCATGACGGTCTGGGTCATCTGGGCTTTCATCCGCGAAAAACAACCGATTGAAATGACCTGCTTTTTTCTGCTTACGGCGCTTTTACTGTTCGGGCAGTTTTTCCCCGTGACGGACGCGGTGGGGCGGAACAAGCTGGATGCGGGGGCGCTCCTTGCAGGTTTTGCCAATCCTTCGTTGATTGCCGTGATGGCGCTTCTCGTGATGGGGCAGGGGATATTGCAAACGAATGCGCTGCAATCTTTCAGCCGTGTCTTTGTCAGGGCGCAGGGCAAGCTTGTCTATCTGGCCTATTTTACCATCCTGATCGGGATTGCCGCTTTAAGTGCGTTTATGAACAATACGCCGCTGGTTATCTTGGGTATTCCTGTCGTGCAGGCGATGGTTGCGCACTCCCAGAATTCACTGACCGACAGCTCGACGATGATGCCGCTTTCTTTCGTGGCGATTTTGGGCGGAATGACCACCCTGATCGGTTCATCGACCAACTTGTTGGTATCATCTGCGATGGAAGAGGTGGGATTGCCGCCTCTCGCCTTTTTCTCGTTTATTATCCCTGGCTCCATTCTGGCTGTGGCGGGATTTATCTATGTCATTCTCTTCCTGCCACGTTTTTTACCACGTCGCTCGCGTATGCTGACAGATGCGATTGTTTCCGAAGACCGTGAATTCGTTGCCGAGATTGATGTGTCCGAGGGCAACCGCCTGATCGGTGAAGAGTGCGTCGGAGGCAAGTTTTCAGCCCTTCCCGATGTCTCAATCCGTATGATCCAGCGTCGCGGGCATGTGATCTTGCCGCCTTTCGAGGGCTATCATATTGAGGCAGGTGATATCATTATTATCGCAGCCACACGTGACACGCTCCTTGATCTTCTGGCGCGTTATCCGGGCTATTTGCTTTCGGAAGAAAAAACCGAAATCTTGAAAAGTCGCGAAGGCGACGATGACGGCAGGGCTGACCGTTTAACGGAAGGCACACGCGCCCGCATTCTTGCTGAAGTGATTATCACGCCTTCGTCCCGTTTCATTGACATGAGTGTTGAGCAAGTGGCGTTCGGCTATCAGTTTGGTGCCGTGGTTCTCGGCATTCAGCGCCGCGCCCGTGTCGTGCGTCGTCGTTTCGGACGTATCCGTTTAGAGGCTGGCGACGTGCTTTTGATTGCGGGGCCTGCTGCCGCCATTAATGCCATGCGTGGTAACAAGGATGTGATGGTGCTCTCAGGCTCCAAGATGGAAGTGCCGCGTTCTCATCGTGCGCGCCGCGCTATCGGCATTTTTGCGGCCGTCGTGATCTCGGCGGGGATGGGGGTGGTCTCTATTCCCGTGGCGGCTGTTGCGGGCGCTGTAGCAATGATTTGGGCAGGGTGTCTCAACATCAGACAGGCGACACGTTCACTGGACCGTAAAATCTATCTGATGGTAGGTGCCATGTTGGCTCTCGGTACGGCTTTGGAAGTGACGGGAGGCATACGTTTATTAGCTGAAAGCCTTCTTGATTTACCAATCTCAAACAGCCCGCTTTTGATGATGGCGCTCTTTTTCATGATTGTTGCGGTTTCTACCAATGTTCTCAGCAACAATGCCTGCGCCATTTTGTTTACGCCGATCGGAGTTAATCTGGCGCTCAATCTGAATGTCGACCCGTTCCTGTTTGCGATTACGGTTGTTTTTGCCGCCAATTGTTCCTTTGCAACCCCGATCGGTTACCAGACCAACTTACTGGTGATGGCGCCCGGGCGCTATCGTTTCAAAGACTTCGTTGTCGCGGGATCACCGCTTATTCTTGTTTTGTGGGCCGTTTACATCGGGCTGCTCTTCTTCTATTACAAAGTACCCATGTTTGTTTAACGCCGCACACAAAGCTCATGCATAAAAGCAATTATAACACACGTAAACGCTATCAGGACCGTGCCCGCTCACGGGCCGCATCGGCCTTTCGCTGGATCATGTTGCTGGTCATCATTACGGTTGTCGGTTTCTGGCTTGGGCGTAACACGGCGGCGATGAAAGTCCAGACCCTGAGTAAAGAGCTTCAAGAAAAAGAGCAGGCTTTGGGTAAAACGCAGGATGATCTCTCCCAAGCCCGCGCTGATGCCCAGATTGCCGTAACACGTTACCAACAGCTTCGCGAAGAAATCTCCAAAGAACTTCCGACAGAAGGGCCCTTACGTGAACTGGTCGGCCAACTCCGTAAACGGCTTGAGGAAGGGATTGATCCCGAACGCCTGATGTTTGTTGTACAGTCTGCCCGCCCACCGCGTAACTGCATTGATGCGGTGACAAAGCGCTTTGTGATTGTCACGCCCGAATATAAGGGACCTGAATCTTATGCCTCTTTGGATGAAGATACCGTAATTGTCTCAGGGGAAGGGGTTTCGGCCCGTAATATTTCGGGTGCACCCGAAGCCTGGTTTGATGCCGCCAAGCCTGTCACCATGATCTTTAAAACCAAGACTGGTGTTGAGGAGAGCAAGACGGGAACGTTACCGCTCTACCACTCACTGGTTGTCGGGGATAAGGAATATCGTTTTACGATTGATGAAGGCGCCCGATCATTCGCCAAGGTCACATATGACCATTGCGATTATCCGTGATCTGACCGTTTTATTTCTTCACCCATTTGCCATTCATCTGCACGTAATGTCCTGCAGGGCTTTTCTCGATCAGATTTTTTCCGGCTAAAGCTTGAACGGTTGAAAGGGGCACTTTCTGGCGCGCTGCCGTTTCCTGATAGACTTTCAGACGACCGGCATTGGTCGAAGCTACGATAGCCTGTACATCAGGGCTTGCCGCCCCAACAATGCCGAGATAGCCGTCAACCTGCTCACCGACTAGGCCTTGGGCTTTCGCCTGAGAAACGCTCATTCCTGCGGCAAAAGCTGAACGGATGACGGGCAGTGTGCTAAAGGCACTCATCAACAAAACCAGAAGGGCAATGATGCGAACGATTTTTTGTGTCATAGCGGTTATGTGTCCTTACTTCTTAACTCTCTTACAAGCCGAACAAGTCGGGGTTTTTTGAAATTTCGTTATCCAGATCCTTGTCAACGCGCACGCGGACATCTTGCTGGACTTTAACGTTCAAATTGATCTCAATGGGTTTGTCGGGGGCTTCGACCTTTACGGTCGGTGTACATGCGCCCAGCAGAAGAACGGCTGAGCTTGCACCCAGCACGGCGGCCTTGATGGAGGAATATTGTGTCTGTCTCATAGGCTTTATACGTCCTG
>JBFWMN010000019.1:0-28438 GCA_050251555.1 Pseudobdellovibrionaceae bacterium
GAAGGGCGGCCCGCACTTTCCTAATCTTATTCTTCGTCGGTCATTTCGACATTGAGACCCAGAGCCTTCAGTTCTTTGACAAGAACGTTGAAGGATTCGGGGATACCCACTTCGAAATTGTCCTCGCCGCGCACGATCGACTCGTAAACTTTCGAGCGACCTGCCACGTCATCGGACTTGACGGTCAAGAGTTCCTGCAGTGTGTAGGCTGCGCCATAAGCTTGCAGTGCCCAGACCTCCATCTCACCGAAACGCTGACCACCGAACTGAGCTTTACCACCCAGAGGCTGCTGCGTAACAAGAGAGTACGGGCCGATTGAACGGGCGTGAATCTTGTCATCGACCAAGTGGTGCAGTTTGAGCATGTACATGTACCCAACTGTCACAGGACGGTGGAAGGACTCACCGGTACGACCGTCGATCACTTTCGACTGACCGGAACCGGACAGACCAGCTTGCTGAAGAAGCTCGGTAATGTTGGAATCTTGCGCGCCGTCAAAGACCGGTGTTGCCATCGGAATACCGCCGCGAAGATTTTGTGACATTTCCAGAACCTGATTGTCGGTCAGACCGTCAACCTTGTCCTCATATTCCTTGTCGCCGTAAACTTCCTTGAGTTTGGCTTTCAAGGATGTCACTTCACCGCTCTTCAGCTCTTTCTTATCGTCAAAGCTGTCGATCAGATCGGCAACCTGACGGCCCAGATTGGCAGAAGCCCAGCCCAAGTGCGTCTCGAGGATCTGACCCACGTTCATACGTGAAGGCACACCAAGAGGGTTCAACACGAGATCAACAGGCGTACCGTCTTCGAGGTAAGGCATGTCTTCGACCTTCATGATCTTGGACACAACCCCTTTGTTCCCGTGACGACCAGCCATTTTATCACCTGGCTGCATCTTACGTTTAATGGCAACGAAGACTTTAACCATCTTCATAACGCCAGGGGGCAGCTCATCACCGCGCTGGAGTTTCTCAACCTTGGATTCAAAGCGGGCTTTCAAGGCATCAACAGCCTCGTCAAAACCGCGACCCATGGCCTCGATATCCTTCATGATGGTTTCATCTGTCACAGTCAGTTGACGCCACAGGCCGCGTTTCTCCATCGCATGGAGGTCAGCACCCTTGATTGTGTCGCCCTTCTTGACAGTTGCGCCTTTCGGAGCAGATGCCACAGTCTGGCCTTCGAGAAGTTCTTCAAGACGTGAATAGTACCCGTCTTCCAGAATTTTACGCTCGTCATCGCGGTCTTTTGCCAGACGCTCGATCTCTTCACGCTCGATGGTGAGAGCACGTGCATCCTTATCAACACCGCGACGGTTGAAGACGCGAACTTCAACGACCGTACCGGTTGTTCCGGGCGGCAGACGAAGCGAGCTGTCTTTCACATCGGCAGCTTTTTCACCGAAGATCGCACGAAGCAGTTTTTCTTCCGGTGTCATCGGTGTTTCACCTTTCGGTGTCACTTTACCGACCAGAATATCACCGGGAGACACTTCCGCACCGATATGGACGATACCCGCCTCATCAAGGTGTTTCAGGGCTTCTTCACCGACATTCGGGATATCGCGTGTGATTTCTTCAGGGCCCAATTTCGTATCACGAGCCATGACTTCGAATTCTTCCAAGTGAATGGAAGTAAAGACGTCATCACGCACAACGCGCTCGGAAATCAGGATGGAGTCCTCAAAGTTGTAACCGTTCCAAGGCATGAACGCGACCAGCACGTTACGGCCCAGAGCCAGTTCACCGAATTGTGTAGAAGGGCCGTCAGCAACGATATCGCCGGCTTTTACCTTGTCACCCGCCTTAACAAGCGGACGCTGGTTGATACAGGTCGACTGGTTCGAACGCTGGAACTTCATCAGCTTGTAGATATCAACCACAGGCTCGTCAGCGCGCAACTGATCTGTCGCACGGATAACGATACGGTTTGAATCCACTTGCAGAACCTCGCCTGAGCGGCGGGCCGTCACAGCAGCACCGGAGTCACGGGCAACGGTTGATTCCATGCCTGTTCCAACGAGAGGCGCATCTGTACGCAACAGAGGAACAGCCTGACGCATCATGTTCGAGCCCATCAGAGCACGGTTCGCATCGTCATTTTCCAGGAACGGAATAAGCGAAGCAGCAACAGACACGATCTGTTTGGGAGAAACGTCGGCATATTCGATCATCTCGGCTGTCGCCATGATGTTTTCACCGCCCTGACGGCAGGAGATCAAATCAGCCGTGAATTTACCCGATTTGTCGATGTCGGCATTTGCCTGAGCAATCGTGTAGCGGGCTTCTTCCATTGCGGACATGTAAACGACTTCGTCTGTGACTTTGCCGTCAATAACCTTACGGTACGGGCTTTCGATAAAGCCGTACTGGTTCACACGGGCAAATGTCGCCAGAGAGTTGATCAGACCGATGTTCGGACCTTCCGGTGTTTCAATCGGGCAGATACGACCATAGTGAGTCGGGTGAACGTCACGGACTTCAAAACCTGCGCGCTCACGTGTCAGACCGCCGGGGCCCAAAGCTGAAAGACGACGTTTGTGCGTAATTTCAGAAAGCGGGTTGGTTTGGTCCATGAACTGCGACAACTGCGAAGATGAGAAGAACTCACGAACAGCAGCCTGAGCAGGCTTGGAGTTGATCAGATCGTGCGGCATGTAGGTGTCGATCTCGACCGAGCTCATACGCTCGCGGATCGCACGTTCCATACGCAACAAGCCGATGCGGATTTGGTTTTCCATCAATTCACCAACAGAGCGAACACGACGGTTACCCAAGTTATCGATATCATCGACCTCACCCTTACCGTCTTTGAGACCGTGCAGGTATTTAAGGATCGAAAGAATGTCGTTCTTGTTCAGGATACGGAATGAGTCAGGCTCGTTCAGATCCAGACGGGCATTCATTTTCACGCGACCGACAGCGGACAAGTCGTAACGCTCGGGGTCAAAGAACAAGGATGCAAACAGGGCTTGCGCACTTTCAACGGTGGGTGGTTCACCTGGGCGCATGACACGGTAGATATCAATGAGAGCCTCTTCGCGTGTATCACATTTATCGGCAGCCAGCGTGTTGCGGACATAAGCACCGACATTGATGTGGTCGATCGCGAGCAGTGGGAGCTCGGAAATACCCAGATCATCCAGTTTCGCAATTTCTTCGGCAGTGAACTCGTGACCGGCTTCGAAGAGAACGGTCCCTGTTTTCATGTCGATGATATCGCGGCCCAGGTAAGCGGCTTCGAGATCTTCAGGCTGAACGAGAATTGACTTCAAACCGGCTTCAGCCAGTTGCTTGGCTTTGCGGGGTGTCAGTTTCGTACCGGCTTCGGCAACAACTTCACCTTTTTTCGCGTCAATCAGGTCTGTTGTCAGCTTGATACCACGGAAACGGTCGGGATCGAACGGAGCCGTCCAGCCCTTCTTGTCTTTCGTGTAGGTGACAACATCATAGAATGTGGCAAGGATTTCCTCGTTGCTCATCCCTTGAACCATCAGAGGGTCAAGAGGCTGGCCTTTTTCCTCCATTTCAGCGCGGTATTCTAACGTTTCGGCAGAATCCAGAGCGCGCAGGAATGTTGTGACAGGCAGCTTACGACGACGGTCGATACGGACATTCAGGATGTCTTTCGCATCAAATTCAAAATCGAGCCATGAACCGCGGTAAGGGATCACGCGGGCTGCGAACAGGTATTTACCGGAAATGTGTGTCTTCCCGCCATCATGGTCGAAGAACACACCGGGAGAACGGTGCATCTGGGATACAATAACGCGCTCCGTACCGTTAACGATAAAGGTCCCGTTTTCGGTCATCAGAGGCATATCAACCAGATAAACGTCTTGTTCTTTAATATCGCGGATGGATTTCAGGCCGGTTTCCTCATCCACATCAAAGACGGACAGACGTAAAGTAACACGAAGAGGCGCAGCGTATGTCATGTCGCGCTGACGGCACTCATCCACGTCGTATTTGGGATCTTCAAGCTCATAGGCCACGAAGTCGATCTCGGCATTGCCGTTGAAATCGGAAATCGGGAAAACCGAGCTTAAGACTTCCTGAAGCCCTTGCATTTTCTTGTCCTCGATACCGGACTGCAAGAAAGCATCATATGAATTTTTCTGGACCTCGATGAGGTTCGGCATGCGTGTAACTTCGGGGATCTTCGCGAACGAACGGCGCGGACGTCCCAAGTAACGCTGTGCGGCATCAAGTGTATTTGCGGATGTTTGTTTTTTGGCGCTCATGGCTCTTCCTTTAAAAGTGTTTTGGCCTGGTTTTGACGTCTGCTGAAACAGGTACGAAAAAACAACGACTTTTTTTAAGATCATGGGCCCTTGTAGATGAAGGCGTATCGGTTTGTTAAAAAACCAAGTCCCATGACAGACCGGCCAAACCCTAACCTTCCAAGGTGCGTGCAGACTTAATATATAAGAGTGTCTACAAACTCTTTACGCAGTGTAATGACAGAAAAGGGCGAGGAGATGAAATTCACCTCTTCGCCTTTTTCGAAATGTCGTGTTAACGGATCAAATCCGGTTTGTCCACTGATTATTTCAGTTCGACAGAACCACCGGCAGCTTCGATCTTTGCTTTGATGTCGTCAGCTTCTTCCTTCTTGACGCCTTCTTTCAGGGTCTTAGGAGCGCCGTCAACGAGGGCTTTGGCTTCAACGAGGCCCAGACCTGTAAAGGCGCGGACTTCTTTGATAACGGCGATTTTGTTACCGCCGGCATTTGCCAGAACAACGTCAAAGTCTGTTTTTTCTTCTGCAGCAGCTTCGCCACCAGCAGCAGGAGCAGCAGCTACAGCTACAGGTGCAGCAGCAGAAACGCCCCATTTTTCTTCAAGAAGTTTTGCAAGCTCAGCAGCTTCCAGAACTGTCAGTGCTGAAAGATCTTCAGCGATTTTTTCCAAATTAGCAGCCATGATTTCTCTCCTTTTAAGCTTCTAAAGTGTTTTAACCGTAACTTACGGTATAACCTGCCTTAGCCCTTGTTGGCGTAGGCGCCCATGACGCGGGCCAACTGCCCGGCAGGAGCTTGTAGAACGCCGGCAATCTTGGTCGCAGGTGCCTGAATAAGGCCGACCAGTTTACCGCGCAGTTCATCCAGTGAAGGCAGTTTGCTTAAGGCTTCAACGCCTGCGGCATCCAGAACCTGGGTACCTAAGCCACCGCCGATAATGACGAATTTCTTGTTATCTTTCGCGAATTTCTGTGTGACTTTGGCAGCCGCAACAGCATCTTCGGAATAAGCCATACCAACCGGACCTTTAAAGAGATCGGTGATACCTTCGTAGTTTGTGCCTTTGGCAGCCAGCGTTGCGAGTGAATTCTTCACAACTTTGAAGCCGGCACCGTTCTCGCGCAGTTGGGCGCGCAGCTCGGTCATTTGTTTCACTGTCAGACCTTCATTGTGCGCCAGAACGATCAGGCGGCTTTCGGTCAGTTTTTCATTCAGGAACTTGATTTCGTCCTGCTTTTGAGCGCGGGTCATACCCATGGCTTATCTCCATTTTTTATCAAAAAAAATTCTATATCAAAGACCCGTTCGGGGCTTCAGCAGCCTTTATCGTCAACATGTCGGGGAGAGCAGATAGATGGAAAATGAAAAATGCGTGGCACGTCAAACCGTGCGCCCTGTCTTTTCATGCTTCCTTATCTATGCAGGTCTTCTATGGGATACCCCCAAACCCTGCAGTCTCGGACAAAGGTCAGGGGCGTTATAGGGGCACGCACACGCCCTGTCAACTCTTTTTCATGAAAACTTTTAAAGCGGGACCGCCTCGTCACCGAAAACATATTCGGGATCATGCGTACGCGGCGCATGATCGGCACGCCCGAGAGCTACGGCAAGGCTCGTAAAATTTAAGGCCTTATGGTCAGGCTGAGGCGTGCAACATCCGTCTCTATATCATCAACGGGCAGGATGTCTTCTGAAAAACATGCGCCGAGCCTCGCCATCACGCCAAAAACAGCATCCTCATATTGCGGCGTACGGATCATCATATCTTCACTGTTTTCAAGAGCGGTCACAACATCGCGATAGGCGCACAGCATGGCGCGCAGATGTAATCTGTACAGAGCATCATTCACACTCTGGTCGCCAAAGGCCGCGTGCCTGTCCACCACTTCCCGTGTGTGATACAACATGCGCGGCAATGCCATATAATCGGCATTCTCACCAAAGCGATGCGCGCACGCCACCATGAAATCCTCACGTGTCTTCAGCACGCGCATATCAACCATATCGGAAACATTGCCCATATTCGTTATCCCTGCATTTATGATTTATGATTTATTATTCATAATTTCATAAACGGGACGCGGATCAAAAAGCAAGAAAAAGCCCCGCTGCAACGCAACAGGGCTTTTTAAAATCTATAAATCAAGAAAAGCGATTAAGCGGCTTGGCCTGTGGCTTGCGCGATATCGATTTTCAGGCCCGGACCCATTGTGGAGGTCAGGGTGATTTTGCGCATGTAGTTGCCTTTGGCACCCGAAGGCTTCGCTTTGGCAATCGCATCGATGAAAGCACGGATGTTTTCGACAAGCTTCTTGTCGTCAAAGCTGGCTTTGCCGACGCCCGCATGAATGATACCGGCTTTTTCAGCACGGAACTCAATCGCACCGCCTTTGGCTTCGTCAACAGCTTTGGTCACATCCATTGTCACCGTGCCCAGTTTCGGGTTTGGCATCAGGCCTTTAGGGCCGAGGATTTTACCGAGCTGACCGACGAGAGGCATCATGTCAGGTGTCGCAATCAGACGATCGAACTGAATGTCACCGGCTTTGATTTTCTCAGCCAGGTCTTCAGCGCCGACAACGTCCGCACCTGCTTTTTTAGCTTCTTCAGCCTTCGCGTCTTTCGCCATAACAGCAACACGGACGGTTTGACCCGTACCGTTCGGCAGAACGACAACGCCGCGAACGGCCTGGTCTGCGTGACGGGGATCCACACCCAGATTCATCGCAATTTCGATGGTTTCATCGAATTTACGTGTCTTGGCGAGGCCCTTAAGTGTTTTGACGGCTTCTTCAACGGTGACGGTCGCATTGCGATCAACGCCTTCATAAGCCTTCTTCATTGCTTTGGATTGAAATGCCATGATTAAGCCTCCAGAACTTCTACGCCCATGGAACGCGCTGTTCCGGCGATAATTTTGATAGCTGCAGCCGTATCATTCGCATTGAGGTCCTTACCTTTAATTTCGGCAATTTCCTTCAGTTGCTTTTGTGTGATCGTACCAACTGTTTCTTTGGACGGGTTGCTCGCACCCTTCTTCAGCTTGATCGCTTTCATGATCAGGTAAGAGGCCGGAGGCGTCTTGGTGATGTAGCTGAATGAGCGGTCTTCATAAACGGTGATGACCACAGGAATCGGCATGCCGGCTTCCAGCTTTTCCGTATCGGCGTTAAAGGCCTTACAGAATTCCATGATGTTGACCCCGTGCTGACCGAGAGCCGGACCAACGGGGGGAGCGGGTTTGGCTTGGCCTGCAGGGATCTGCAGGTTGATATAGCCTGAAATTTTCTTTGCCATGTCTAATCCTCCAACTGGCTTGAAAAGTTGAGGTGACGTGGTACGACACTGAAATGGCGTGGCCCTTAAATGACCCTTTATCCAGTTAGTCTTCCACGAAAACGGCGTCACCATATGAGGAGACGCCGCCAAACGCAAGCCTTTTTTAAGAAGGCGTAATCTTTATGCTTTTTCGACCTGGGCGTAGTCCAGCTCGACAGGTGTCGCACGACCGAAGATGGATACAGAGACTTTGAGTTTCTGCTTGTCTTCATCGACTTCCTCAACATTACCGGCAAAGGAGGCGAACGGACCGTCAATCACTTTCACATCTTCACCGATATCGAAGCTGACGGAAGGACGGGGGCGCTCAACACCTTCTTGAACTTGTTTCAGAATGCGCTCGGCCTCTTTCTGGCTGATCGGTGCGGGCTTGTTGTTGGCTCCTAAGAAACCTGTAACTTTCGGCGTGTCTTTTACAATGTGCCAAACTTCGTCATTCAGATCGAGTTTCGCCAGAACATAGCCGGGATAGAATTTACGCTCGGCATTGACCTTTTGACCGCGCTTCACTTCAACCACTTCTTCAGTGGGAACCATGATCTCGCCGACCATTTCTTCCAGACCGTGCTTTGCGGCCTTTTCACGGATCGCCTCGGCGACTTTGTTTTCAAAGCCGGAATAAACATGAAGTACGTACCAACGCTGTGCCATTTTCAATTACCCTATTTTTCGTCTTTAAATGAAACCTGTAACTCTTACTCAAGGATCAGACCGACCATCCAGCCCATGACCTGATCTGCAAAGAAAAGGAAGACTGAGAGAATGGCTACCATCACGAAAACGGCGATGGCACTTTTCACGGTTTCATCTTTGGAGGGCCACGAAACTTTCTTGGTCTCGCTGCGCACTTCTTTGAAAAAGCTGAACGGATTTGCCATGGTCTAAACTCTTACTCTTCCTTATCATGTTTTCCTTTTTCCCCATTGCCTCGTGAGCCGGTCCGGTGTTGGCGGGGTGGATCATAAAGCCTTGAATTCATCAATGTCAGGGGAAAGTCTCTTTCCTTTAAACGAAATCAAATGGCTTTGCCAGCCCTTTTTTCATTTTCATTCCGCAGAAAAGACTGAGAGGCCATCCCGTCTTGAGAAGTACATGCCCAAGAAAGATTTCATCCCACATTGTGGATGAATGGACATGACACGCCTTCCAAACGCATCAGAATAAGGGCATCAGAAAGAGGAATACTTATTTATCAACAAAGTTATCCACAGCCCCATTTGGTGCCAAATTGCACCTTATTTCCGGCATATTGTACGCATCCTGAAACATCTTTTTCCAGCCAGCTTGCACCGTCCAGATCAGCGAGTTGCGCACTTTGTGCAACAACGATAGCCGGTGCCATCGCCAGCGAAGTTCCGACCATACAGCCGACCATGATTTTCAACGGATTTTGTGATTGGGTGGCACGTATCGTATTTATCTCCTTCACCCTAGAGACCATATCTAGAGCATGCGTGAGGCCTCCGGATTTATCCAGCTTAATATTGACCATATCATAACGATCTTGACGTTCCGTAATGTCTTTTTCCGTGTGCACGCTCTCATCCCCGCAAATCAGAATGCCATGACGGTCAATTCCCAATAACTTGTTATCTTGTGCGGCAGGCAGAGGTTGCTCGATCATTTTTACACCTACCAAGGCTGCAGGCCCGATAAAGGATTGTAATTGGTCCACATCCCACCCCTCATTCGCATCCACAATCAGTGCGGCATCGGGGCGCACATGATGGACCATTTCAAGTCTTTTCAAATCATCCCCAAAATCACCGCCCAGTTTGATTTTTAATGTCGTGAATGCTGAAAAAGACGCAGCCGCCGCAGCCATTCTTTCAGGCGTGTCAAGTGAGAGCGTCTGAAGCGTTTCGACAGGGCGTAAGCGATCACTCAAATGCGCACGACGCCAGATGGGTTCATGCATCCATTGACACTCTATATCCCAGAAAGCGCAGTCCAGCGCGTTTCGCGCCGCACCTGCAGGCAATACGGATTGCAACTCCTGACGGGTCATGCCGTTTTTAACATCCTGTGCGAGCGCCGATAATGCGTCACAAACGCTTTCCATAGACTCCTGATAACGTGAGATCGGCGCACATTCACCGCGACCAACTCGCCCCATTCCATCCGTCAACGTAACTGTAACGAGGTTCGTCGTCGATTTCGGGCCTCGTGCCGTTGCAAAAGGCGTGCGCAAATTCAGGATCTGGGGTTTAACGTCGAGCTGCATTTGTTCTCCCTGCATACATATTCTTACTCTCCTCTGACTGTGCACGAAATGACATAAGGCAACAATCACATTTTTATTTGACATATATAACTATATGATTTACATATTCACGCCATGAAATTACCTAAAATAAAACTCGGCAAAGTGTTCTGGGGCAGCGTATCCATAGTGGGTGCCGGCTGCACCTTTGCAGGCATCGCGACCGTTGCCTTTGGAGATGTAACAGATACACGCGAACATCTGCAACCTACCTCCCAATGCACCGTCACAACGGATGAATGGGTGGGTGGTGCACAGCCTCACTTTAAGGAAATCTCCTTTTACACCAGTTGGAACGGTTATGATGACGTTCATGACGATGCCGATTTCCGCCCCTACGCCGATCCGACAGAATATGAAATCGAAGACGCCGCACGTCGCGGTGAGCCCACACCGCAAGGAGGTGCAGAGCAAGCATTGGACGATTGCATCGCTTATATAGATGAGCGCGACGGCATTGGTTTGCGTGATGTGCGTGTCAATTCCGGCACCGCTGGAGAACACGGCTTCAATCTGCCTATTCCAATTGGTCAGCATGCCGTCACCTCTGAAGACAGTCAGGAAACGTCGCGTTATCGCCTTGGCAATAAATGGGCCGCGCGGGAAGCCATCGGGCATATTCGCGACCATCGCGAGTTGGTCGATGATCGCCGCCGCGCCCACAACGCCGAAGAGAACTTACCTGACAATTCGCTCATTCAGGTGCAGCGCCGTGTACGCGAAGACGTGACAGAACGCGCTAAACAACAAGATGGCTCATGGTCCAGTTGGGGCTGGGGATTGGTGGAACGCTATGTCATTTGAACCGATTTGCATTACGCCTGTTGCCGAAATCGATGCAAGTGAGCTGATCACAACCCGCATTCCCGACTTTCTGCAAAAAGCTTCACAGCCCGACACTTCTCCTCTTCAGAAGAAAGGTGCCTTGCGCATTGCCGCGGGAGCAGCGCTTTCCGGTTTAAAAGGCCTTGGCAAATTTGCTTTTCGTTCGGTAGCAAACCCTTATGCCGCTACGGTTTTAAGTATGACGGGCGCTTTCGGCCTAGCAACAGCCGCCATTTACCCAAACATGATGGCAAATTTCGGTGCACGTTCGGGCTGGTCTACCTCCGTCAACTTTGCCGTGACCAATGGCACGACAGGTGAAGAGCAGGAATGCGCCACAACGCCTGGCGCGCACTACGCCAACAATTATGACGCCGCTGCGGCCTGTGCCGATTATATTAAAGGTGTCAATTTCCCGATTGGCAAGCTGCAGATGTCTTACTCCCTTGCCGACAAGAACATTCGCGGCATGACGAATTTAGGTGACACGCACGGACATTACGGCGACCCGTATGATGGTGGATCGCGCACCTTCACAGATATCTCTCGCAATGATGCCTTGCGTGAAATCGAAAGCTTCCAGATGGCAGCACTTGAGAATGACGGTAAAATCATCTTGCAACCTAATCGTCTCGATTACTGGCGCTACCAAGCTTATGTCAGAATCCCCAAAGCCGTGTCATCATCCGTGACATCACTGGAGGACCGTGTATCCTATCGCATTGAAGGCATGCGCGATAAGGTAGCCGGATGGCTGGAGGGCATTGCAGGTTCGGTGCGCACCCCACATGAAGAGAATGTCGGTACAGTGATTGAAATTTCCGACGAGTCTCCCGCGGCAACCCCGTTCACAAATGCACCTCACTAAAAAGACGTACGCAATAACGACGCAGACGTCATCAAAACCACATCAGGCGCTTATTTTCTGTGCATAAGTGAACTCGCCTTAAAGGTGATTAACTTCGCATTAACTTTCTTACTTTTACAGTGACCCGTAACGCCCCTCCGAATCGCATGACGTGTCACTGCATCACAAATCAGGAAAATCACCCCTTGACACCAAAAGACCCCATTTTGGTTCAAAACATTTCAGTTTTTTACGTATCGTAATTATTTATAATGCATATAAACATATAAATATGTGTTTTTCATGTCATTTTTTAAAAGATCACATGAAGCGCATATACGGCCCATATTTTTAAGGTCATAAAGACGCATGATTTGATGACGCAACAGCGCAAAATGGTACCGCCCTCAAAAGTGGAAATGGTACAGCGCGATTTTTTAAAGATAAGATATTTCAAAACATTCTTTAAAAGAAAAGCATGTGCCGGGCACTCCGACACATGCCGAACAGGTCATTTTGAGAGATGTCACGGAGGCGTACATTTTCAACGCCACCTCCATGCAGATTCAGGCCATGAAGCCAATTCGCAGATTCGGATCACACCGTCTTAAAGTGCGAGGCATCTCCATGCACCAATGCGATTAATGCATGACTTCAGGATGCTGCGGCACATCGATCACAATGACCTCTGCATCACTGAGCGCTTCAAGAGTGACCTCTTTGACTTGCGTGACTTCCATGCCGTCTCCTTCACGAAGCGTACGTCCTTCAACCTCAATCTCACCTTGAGATACAAGGATATAAGCCTGGTCATGAATGGGATGTGTCACACGCACGCCCTTACCCATTTTGCCCCCTGAGATGGAGGCGTCAGCATGGATGTAAAGCGCACCTTTTCCTTGATCCGCGTCACGCCCCGACACCAGAAGAGGCAGAGCATCGCTTACCTGACGATCCGCAAAGCGCGCCGTTTCCCAGCGGGGCTGAACCCCTTGCACTTTCGGCTCAATCCAGATTTGGAAGAGTTTTGTTTCCGTATCTTCGCGATTATGCTCGGAATGGAAAATGCCTGTGCCTGCGCTCATCACCTGCACATCACCGGCACGGGTCACACCTTTATTTCCACGAGAATCCTCGTGAGTGATCGCGCCTTTGCGCACAAACGTAATGATCTCCATATCATTATGGGGATGCTTACCGAAACCGGCGTGCGGCTGCACGATGTCGTCATTAATGACGCGCAAAATGCCAAAGCCCATGCGGTCACGGTTCACGTAACGTGAAAAGCTGAAATGGTAGCGGGCATCCAGCCAACCGAACTCTCCGCGGCCTAATTCTTCATAGGGATAGACTTTTATCATGGCTATCTTCTCCTTTCTTTCTCTTTACCTTTTTAAGCAACGCTCAATTCAAGCGATTTAATCTCTGTTGCGGCCTTTTCAAATGCCTGTGCCGCGATATCAGGCCCCATATTCACCCCTTCCGCACGGATAAAGGTGACGTCATGGATGCCCATAAACCCCATGACAGCCTTTAAGTGGGCTTCCTGATGGTCCAAAAACGAGAGTTCACCGCTATAAACCCCGCCTCTTGCCGAAGCGACATACACTTGCTTGCCGCCTGCCAGACCGACAGGGCCATCCGCCGTATAGCGGAAAGTACGACCCGAAACCGCAACGCGGTCAATCCAGCTTTTGAGCTGTGCGGGAAGGCCGAAATTATACATCGGCGCGCCGATCACGACGATATCTGCACTCAAAAAGTCCTGAAGGGCGCGTTCCCCTTCTTGTTTTTCCTTCTCATCCGTAAAAGCCGCACTTGAGAGGAATGCAAAAGGCTGCGCATCCAGATCGTAATAAGTGACCTCGAGATCCAAAACCTGCGCCTTCAATTGAGACACGATATCTGCGCTCAGTTTACGCGTGACAGATTTTTCGCCGGTAATGGCGGAGTCAATATGAAGCAATTTCATTTCAGACCTCCCTGTTGGGTGTTGGGAAGCGTCTCTACCGAGTAGAGATGGGAAGCTCTGCACATTGCAGCAAATAATTCGGAGGGGCTCATCGCGTTTTCCTTTTTTCCGTGTTTGATAGTTTTATCTCTTGAAAAAAGGATATAATGCGTTACAAAATTTGATAATTGCCTTAAATTGAAAATAACTATTTCCATTTACTTGATAATAAGACACTCATGGATTCACTTTCCCGCATCGCCATTTTTATCGCTGTCGCCAAAGCCGAGAGCTTTACGGGAGCGGCCCGCGAGTTAGGACTAACCAGTTCAGCCGTTTCCAAGCAAATTCAAAATCTGGAATATGAGTTGAAAGTGAAATTGCTGAACCGCACGACACGCCGCGTCAGCCTCACAGAAGAAGGAAGCCTTTTTTACGAGCGTGCCTCACGTGCGCTGGAAGACATTGCCGAGGCTCGAGAAGAATTAAATGATCTGAAAGCCACCCCACGCGGCAGCTTGAAAATCAGCGTACCGAATGCGTTGGGTGACCTGTATCTGAAGACACCGATTGCAGAATTTGCCGCTCTGTATCCAGACGTCCAACTGGACGTACAGTTCGATGACAAATTGGTCAGCCTAACCGAGGACGGCTTTGATCTCGTTATACGTCTCGGAACATTAAGCGATTCCAGCATGATTGCGCGTAAACTTGTTGCCTGCCCCATTACGATGTGCGCCTCGCCCGCCTATCTTGCCCGATATGGCACGCCACAAACGGCTGAAGACCTAAAAAACCATCATGTTTTAGCCTATACGCGCAATAAAGGGGCTTTGGAATGGCGTTACCGCGACCCTGACGGCAGCGAGGGCATTATCCCGCTGCAAAGTGCCTTTAAATGCGATTCAGCGTCCATGATGTCCGAGGCGGCTAAGGCAGGATTAGGGATCATCATTGCCCCGTCTTTTCTGTTTTGCCATGAGATTATCGGGAAAGAATTGATCCCCATTCTGCCAAATTATCAAACAATGCCAGAACGTAATCTCTATGCGATTTTTCCACCCAACCGCTATCTCTCCACCCGCCTTCGCCTATTTGTCGATTACATAGATGCCTATTGCACACGCGTTCTGGCCCCTTTAATGCAGCAGGTATGACATGAAAACACTTCGCCTTGTCTTGGGTGACCAGCTCACACATACGCTTGCCTCTTTAGAAGATGCCTCACCATCTGAGGACGTCATTTTGATATGCGAGGTAATGGCAGAAGCCACCTACGTCAAGCATCACA
Source organism: Pseudobdellovibrionaceae bacterium (assembly GCA_050251555.1). Classification (GTDB taxonomy): domain Bacteria; phylum Pseudomonadota; class Alphaproteobacteria; order Micavibrionales; family Micavibrionaceae; genus UBA2137. Next base: position 14,761 of record JBFWMN010000019.1, read on the forward strand.
AAAAGAAGATCGCCTTTCTGTTTTCAGCCATGCGCCACTTTGCCAAAGAGCTGGAGGACAAAGGCTTTAAAGTCCGCTATGTCCGCCTCGATGACCCGCAAAATGGGGGATCATTTCGGAGTGAAGTCGAACGCGCCGTCAAGGATGTACAACCCGACCAGATCTGCCTGACCTTTCCTGGGGAATATCGCGTTCTTGAGGAGATGAAAACATGGCAGACGGATTTTGGTATTCCTGTCGAAATACGCGAAGACACGCGCTTTTTATGTTCCCCCAACGCGTTTGCGAAATGGGCGGCTGGGCGAAAATCCTTACGCATGGAGTTTTTCTACCGCGAAATGCGTAAAAAATACGATCTTCTGATGAACGGGCCGGACCCTGTCGGCGGCGCGTGGAATTATGATCAGGACAATAGAAAACCTGCCGAAGACGATCTGGATATCCCTGCTCCCTACCGCGCCCAAACTGATGAAATCACGGAAAATGTGCTGACGCTGGTCGCTGAAAAGTTTGACGACCATTTCGGCGATCTTGAGCCCTTTTATTTCGCCGTAACACGCGATCAGGCATTGTACGCACTGGATAAATTCATTGCCGAACGCCTTGCCAATTTCGGGGATTATCAAGATGCGATGGTGGAAGGCAAAGCGTGGATGTTTCATTCACATTTGAGCTTTTACATCAATTGCGGTCTGTTACTTCCCCTTGAAGTCGTCAAAAAAGCGGAAGAGGCTTATGAACGAGGCGACGCGCCTTTAAATGCCGTTGAAGGCTTTATCCGTCAGATTATCGGCTGGCGCGAATATATGCGCGGCATTTACTGGCTGAAAATGCCGGATTATGAGCGCGAGAACTTCTTGAGCGCCAAACGTGATCTGCCTTGGCTTTACTGGGGCGGACAAACACGCATGAATTGTTTGAAACAATGCGTGAAGGAAACAAAAGAAAACGCCTATGCCCATCATATCCAACGCCTGATGGTATTGGGCAACTTCGCGCTTATTGCAGGGCTTGACCCAGATCAGGTCAATGACTGGTATATGGTGGTTTATGCCGATGCCTACCAGTGGGTTGAGTTGCCAAACGTCACGGGCATGATCCTTTTTGCCGATGGCGGATTACTCGGCTCCAAACCCTATGCGGCAAGCGGTGCTTACATCAATCGCATGTCGGATTACTGCAAAAACTGCTCTTATCAGGTTTCGAAAAAGAACGGGCCGAAAGCCTGCCCCTTTAATTATCTTTATTGGGATTTTCTCTCACGCAATGCGGATAAACTTCAAGGCAACCCGCGCCTGTCCATGGTCTATAATTCGTGGCGCAAAATGGATGATGAAAAAAAGCAAGCCGTGCGCGATGACACGGAGCGTTTTTTCAAAGCGCTTGAAAAGGGTGAAGCCTGATTACAAGAGCTTGTCGGCGATCATTTTTGTGAGTTGATATCCTGCGACACTGGAGACGCCCGAGATCACCCCGCCCCAAATGATATCGACAATCGTCACCGAAACAGGCCAGTTTTTGAGCGTTGCCAAATTGGTCAGATCATATGTCGCATAGGTGAACAGACCAAAGAGCGCGCCGTATATGAGGGCGGTTTTTAATGAGTTGGCATCGAGTGCGGGCTTCACCGCAAAAAAGACAAGACCGATGACGAAGAAGAGATAAAAGCCCCCTGCGACCAGCATATCGGGACTGTCTTTAATCAAGCCCTCAAGTTTTGTGAAATAAAAGGATTTGGCGACAACGCCCAGCCAGACCATATCGATGGCAAAAAACACGATGGCTGTTGTGACGTAAGCTATCAGACTGATCATTATTTTATCCTTTTCCTGTTTTTCTACGGAAATGAATTTAGAGCAGTATTGTCTTTCAGCAAGACTGCTTTAATCTCTACCAACACGAATAACAGAGAGGGATGTTTCTTGAAAAAAGAGAGACTTGCGATTATTGGAAGCGGAATATCGGGACTGTCCGCAGCCTGCATCTTTCAGGATCGTTATGATGTCACCCTGTTTGAAAAAGAAGACCGCTTAGGGGGGCATGCCCGTACCATCACGATTGATGACGGGACGAGCCCATTTCCCGTTGATACCGGCTTTATTGTTTATAACGAGCGCAACTATCCGCATCTCACAAAATTCTTCGCGCATTACAATGTCGAAACCGAAGACAGTTCGATGTCCTTCGGCGTGGATATGCGAAATTTAGGCTTAAGTTACGCAAGTACCTCCGTTGCCATTCCCTCGAAGAACTGGCTGAAGCGCGATTACTGGATCATGCTGAAAGATATTTTGCGTTTTAATAAGGTCGGCAAAGCCTATCTGAACGCGCCCACCGATCTGACGCTTGGCGCCTTTCTCAAAAAAGAAGGGTTCAGCGCATGGTTTTGCAATTACTATCTGCGTCCGATGGGGGCTGCGATCTGGTCATGCCCTTTAAAGACGATTGACGCCTATCCTGCCGCGACATTCTTACGGTTCTTCGACAATCACGGTCTTCTGACCGTTTTTGATCAGCCCGATTGGCGCACAGTTAAGGGCGGCAGCCGCCAGTATATTGAGAAGATCCTCTCTCATCTCAACATCGCACTCCGATTAAACTCGGCTATTCAAACCGTCTCACGTGAGGGCACATCCGTTATCGTCACCGACACACAAGGTCAGGGCGAAGAATTCGATCTCGTCATTTTTGCAACCCATGCCGACCAAACCGTCCGCATTCTGGACCAGATGGATGAGACTGAAACGGAAATTCTGTCGGGGTTTCGCTTTCAGCCCAATCGGGTCGTTGTGCATGGTGATACGTCACTCATGCCCAAAACCAAGCGGGATTGGGCAAGCTGGGTGTATCTCTCCGAAGCGGGTGAGGATGATAAGGAGGATGTTTCGCTGTCCTACTGGATGAACAATCTGCAAACTCTGGCAACGACCAAGCCCGTGATCGTGACCCTCAACCCGTCGCGCCTGCCTGATGATACACTCATCTATGACACGCATGATTTTGCCCATCCCGTCTTTACTACGGAAGCTATTGAGGCCCAGAAACGATTAAATGAGATACAGGGTCGCGGCGGCATCTATCATGCGGGTGCCTGGACACGATACGGCTTTCACGAAGACGGTATCTTAAGCGCGGTGCGCATTGCTGAAAAACTGGGAGTCACGCCGCCATGGATGTAGTGACGCCGCAATTCCTCTTTGGCGACGTGATGCATCAGCGGCTTTTTCCCAAAAAGCACGGCTTTTCCTATCAACATTACAATCTGGCTGTCCCGCTCTCCGCACTTGCGCAGCCTGAGGCATTGCTGCCTGTCCGTACGGAGACAAAAGGCGTCATTTCTTTTTACAGGCGCGATCACGGTGATCGTCAGGGCGGTGATCTGAAAAAGTGGCTTGAAAGCCTTTTCAAAGAGCATGATGTGCCTTTTACGCCCGCACATATTGTCCTCGTCACCATGCCGCGCATTTTCGGCTATGTTTTTAATCCTGTTAGCTTCTGGCTCTGTTTTGATGAGGCGAAAGCTTTAAAAGCGGTTGCTTGCGAGGTGAATAATACGTTCGGTCAGACCCATACCTATTTATGTTACAAAGACGATCTGAGCGCCCTTTCAGGTCAGGATGTACTGACGGGTCAAAAATGCTTTCACGTCTCGCCTTTCTTAAAACGCGAAGGCCATTATGAGTTTCGTTTTTCCGTCAAAGACAACCACCTTGCCATTCTGATCGACTATTTTGACGGCGAGGGACGCAAGGAGCTTGTGACTTCCATCAAGGGTGATTTGACACCCATAGATACCTCCTCATACCGGAAAGCCCTATGGGGATATCCGCTGATCACATTTCTCGTCATCTGGCGAATTCATTTTCACGCTCTAAAACTTTTTATCAAAGGTATGCGTTACATACCCAAACCACAGCAGTTGAGTGTTTTCTCAACCACTGTCAAAAAAAGATCCGTCACGCAAGAAGGGGAACAACGATGAGTTTGCATGCACAATTTTCGACCGAGAGATTTTTGAAGAAACTGGATCATCTGGATACAGGCACGATCCACCTCATTCTTCCTAACGGTAAAGAATATGATTTCGGCGGGCGTGATGCGGGTCCTGAAGCTACTCTCACCCTTCATGACTGGCGCGTGTTGCCGCGCATGCTGGTCAAAGGCGATATCGGTTTTGCCGCCGATTACCGTGACGGCAAATGGGAAACCGATAATTTACAAGCACTTCTTGAAATCGGGCTTTTGAACCAGCGCTCGCTTGAACAATTGATCATGGGCAAAATGCTGACCCGTCTGGCATCGCGCTTTACCTATCTCTTCCGAAAAAATTCGCTTCAGGGCAGCCGCGAAAATATTCAGGCGCATTATGATTTGGGCAATGATTTTTACGCGCTCTGGCTGGATGAGAGCATGACCTATTCCTCAGCCCTCTATGCGACCCCCGAGGATCATCTGCGCCTTGCCCAATCGCAAAAATATAACCGCATTATCGACCGTCTGAATGGCGAGAGCGGGCACTTGCTGGAGATCGGATGCGGCTGGGGCGGTTTCGCCGAGGAAGCCGCAGGACGCGGTGATTTTGCCATCAAGGGCATTACCTTGTCGGATGAACAAAAAGCCTATGCCGAAAAACGCCTTGGGACAAAAGCCCATATCGCCTTGGAAGATTATCGCCATCAACAAGGCACCTTCGACCATATTGTCTCTATCGAGATGTTCGAAGCGGTGGGCGAGACGTACTGGCCCGTTTATTTCGGACAGGTCGGTCGATTGCTCAAACGTGGTGGCAAGGCCGTCATTCAGACTATTACGATTGCCGAGGAATATTTTGAAAATTACCGCCGCAGCGGTGACTTCATCCGCCACTTTATCTTCCCGGGCGGAATGTTACCGAGCGTGGAGCGTTTTGACAGAGAAGCCGAACGCTCGGGCTTAAAGGCCCATGAGCATTATTTCTTCGGCAATGATTATGCCCGCACGCTTGAAACATGGCGCACCAATTTCATGGGCAAGGCGGAACAGGTCAAAGCCATGGGGTTTGACGAACCATTCATCCGCATGTGGGAATTTTATTTGGCAGCTTGCGCGGCAGGTTTCAAAACAGGGCGCATCAATGTCATGCAGGTGGGGTTACAACATGACTGAGCCTTATCTCAATCAAACCGTCTGGATTATCGGTGCAAGCTCGGGGATCGGTAAAGCCCTTGCATATGAGCTTCATGAGCGCGGCGCACGCCTGATTTTATCGGCCCGCTCCAAAGACAAGCTTGATGAATTGGCGGGGTCTTTGAACCGTAACCATATCGTTTTGCCCTTGGATGTCGCAAAAGAGGATGCGTTTGAAAAAGCCTTTCGGACACTTCAAAAGGCCGACACACTTCCTGACCGCATGGTGACCTTGGCGGCGATTTATGAACCCGGACCCGTTGACGGCATGGATTTGAAAAAAGCGTCGAGACTTATCGATATCAATTTGAAGGGCACGTTGTCTTTCGTGCAAACAGCGCTCGAGATTGCTAGGACAAGGAGGGCTTACACGCAGATTGCGGTATGCGGCAGTGTGGCTGGTTATAGCGGGTTACCGAACGGACAACCCTATAGTGCCACCAAAGCCGCCGTCATGAATTTTGCCGAGAGTTTGCGTGCCGAATGTCAAAGTGACCATATTGATATACGCCTGATTTCACCTGGTTTTGTCGATACGCCGATGACAAAGAAGAATGATTTTTCGATGCCGATGATGGTCACCCCCCAAGAGGCCGCCGCCAGCATTGCCGATGGCCTTGCCGCAAGCGTTTTTGAAATTCACTTCCCCAAACGCTTTACGTTTTTGGTGAAATTCATGCGTATCTTGCCTTACGGACTGTTCTTTCCGCTCATGAAAAAGGCGATGACGCGTTAACAGCGGAATTTTGCAAAAAATCATTAACCTTTCTTTGCCATAATGGCCCGTTAGTGTGCCGTATCGGTCAAAAAAAGGGATGAGATGCAGCCAAATATTCAGATTGGGCAAATAAACGGCTTCAGCGAAGATGCTGATGGTGCGATCTCTATGAAATCGTACCAGCAAGATACGATTATCGCAGGTATTTCACAGCACCATATTGATAGCCCGCAACGTGTACTCGACATGCTGCTTGAAGTCCAAAACGGCCTGACACAAGACTGGGGCACATACGAGATTGATTTTCATGTCACAGCCTCGGTCAACTCCATTCATTCAAACGGGGATGGTCACATTTCCATTGTCAACGGAACCGCAGGCGATTCCGTAACGCACGTTCTTCTGGTTAACCGCAATACGGACACAGTTGAAATTGTTTCGGAAGGTGCCAAAAACGGTTTATGGCTGGGCGCATTTATAGAGAACGAGACCTTGCAATCCGTCGAGGAAGCCACAAACATATGGGACGTTACACTTCATGAAGGGCAAGAGTTACATGTCATCTCCATGAGTGATGGCATACCTTTCCAACGAAACCCGATGACTATTGTTGATACGCCGGATTGTTTGCTTTTGGAAAGCGTCAAAGATTACTTGCTTGAAACGCCTTACAACGAGGTCGATTTAACGCGGTATCTCATCAACTATGCCGAAGCCTTCAAGACGAAAGACAACGCCTCCGTTGCCACACAATCTTTTACAAAGGACAGTCCTGCCGGAAATTCCATTATCGGTGTTTTTGACGCCACCGACGGAACAGATGATGACATGGCTTCCTTCCGTACCAAGCTGGACACCATTTTAAACAGTGAGCGATATAGCGGCCCGATCGAAAAAATTCAGCCATGCAACACTTCGGGATCTGCAGGACGTTATCCCTCTCCCGCCTTCAGCCTGAATTTTTTCTAAGAGTCCCCCACCTGTTTCACACTGTTTTTACGCGCTAAATTTAAGTTTTGCGGAAACCATTTATAGAGCGCTGGCAAAACCAGCAGCGTTAGAATGGTTGAAGAGAGTATCCCTCCGATCACAACCGTCGCGAGAGGCCTTTGCACTTCCGATCCCGCTCCCACATTAAACGCCATGGGAACAAAGCCGAGCGATGCAACCAGTGCTGTCATCAGAACGGGGCGTAAGCGCGTCATCGCTCCCTCAAAGATCGCCTCATCCAGTTTTTTTCCCTGACTTTCTAGATCACGGATAAATGAAAGCATCACCACGCCATTGAGAACCGCAACCCCTGATAGGGCAATGAAGCCTACACCTGCCGAGATTGACAGCGGGATATCACGTAAGATGAGAGCAACAATGCCACCTGTGAGAGCAAGCGGAACACCTGAAAAGACGATAAGTGCAGAGCGTCCCGACCCGAAGGCCATAAAGAGCAGTATAAATATCAGAGCCAATACGACAGGCACGACAATCATCAAACGCTGGCGTGCAGAGATCAGTTGCTCGAACGTCCCGCCATAATCAACCCAGTATCCTGCAGGAATTTTGACCTGTTCCCTGACTGTCTCTTGCGCATCCGTCACAAAGCTTCCCAGATCACGTCCGCGAACATTGGCTGTAATGAATATCCGCCTTTTGCCGTTTTCACGGCTGACCTGCGCCTCACCATACGCAATGTTCAAAGTGGCCACTTCCTTGAGCGGAATATATTCAGGCATATTCTGCCCATGATTTTGGTCTGCAAGAGGCAGCGGGACGGGCAGCATTTCGAGTGCCGTCATATCCGTTCGTAAGTTCTCAGGTAGCCTCACAATCAAATCAAAGCGACGATCACCATCGAAAACCTGCCCTGCTTCACGTCCACCAAGTGCGACTTGAACCACATCTTGCACGTCAGCAATATTCAACCCGTAAAGATCAAGCCTTTCCCTATCCGGAATGATGCTGAGCGTAGGAAGTCCCGAAGCCTGTTCAACCCGAACATCTGCCGCCCCATCAACCTGACGCAGCACAGCTTCGATCTTCTGCGCGGTTTGCAATAAAATGCCTAGGTCATCCCCGTAAAGTTTGACGGCAAGATCGGAGCGTACGCCCGAAATCAACTCGTTAAAGCGCATTTGAATGGGCTGCGTAAACTCGTAATTATTGCCGGGTAATTTGGAGACCGCTTCCTCAATCTCATGAACCAGCTCTTCCTTTTTCATGTCTGGATCAGGCCATTCGTTACGCGGTTTCAGAATAATAAACGTATCAGCAACATTGGGTGGCATGGGGTCGGTGGCGACTTCAGGTGTACCGATTTTGCTGAAAACAGTTTTAACTTGGGGGAAGGCTGTAATCGTTTTCTCCACCAGATACTGCATCTCAACCGATTGCGTGAGGCTGGTTCCCGGAATGCGCATCGCATGCATGGCAATATCGCCCTCATCCAGATTTGGAATGAATTCCGCCCCCATGCGCGTCGCACCGAACAGGCTGAAAATTACCAGCAGCGTTGCCGTCACAAAGATCATGCGCGGGTGAATAAGACTCCACTTCAATAGCGGCTCATAGAGACGCGACGCCCCACGCATAAAGGCGTTTTCCTTTTCATGGACTTTACCCGTAATGAAAACGGCAACGGCTGCAGGGACAAATGTGATGGAGAGGACAAGCGCCGACAGTAACGCCATGACAACCGTAAAGGCCATAGGGTGAAACATTTTGCCCTCAACCCCCGTCAGCGAAAAGATCGGGATATAGACAAGCGTAATGATCAAAACACCGAAAAGGCTGGGACGGATCACTTCGGCAGTCGCACTTGCTGCCAGAGCAAAACGTTCCTCTTTATGAAGGACACGGCCCAATCGATGTTGTTCCAGACCGAAACGTCTCAGACAATTCTCAATGATGATCACAGCACCATCAACAATGAGGCCGAAATCAAGCGCGCCTAGGCTCATGAGATTGCCAGAGACCTTCTGAGTGACCATGCCGGTAATCGTCATCAGCATGGTGATCGGAATGACGATAGCCGTAATGAGCGCCGCTCGGATATTGCCCAGTAAAAGAAAGAGAATGACGATCACAAGAAGCGCACCTTCAACAAGGTTCTTTTCAACCGTCGCAATGGTTCGATCGACAAGCGAAGTACGGTCATAGACCGGAACGGCGTGGACACCCTCGGGAAGAGATGCATTCACAATCTTGAGTTTCGCAGCCACACGTTGTGCGACTTCACGGCTGTTTTCGCCCATCAGCATCATGACCGTGCCCAGCACGACTTCTTCGCCATTCTGCGTAGCAGCGCCGGTGCGTAAAGGGGATCCAAGCTCAACCATAGCGACATCCTTCACACGGATCGGAACTTCGTCTCTTTTAGCAATGATAATATTGCCGATATCTGCCGTGTCTTTGACTTGTCCCGGAACTCGGATCAGATATTGCTCCCCGTATTTTTCAATATAGCCTGCCCCGATATTGTTGTTGTTGCGCTCCAAAGCTTCAATCAGCTCGGCAATCGTCATGTCATAGGCCAAAAGCAATTCAGGCGTCGGCATGACATGAAATTGTTTTCTGTATCCGCCGATTGTGTTGATCTCAACAACGCCTTTTAAGTTACGAAGTTGCGGGACAATCACCCAGTCCTGAAGTGTGAGAAGATCCATAGGCGTATAGGCCGCACCGTCTTCCTTCTTGGCATCCTTTGCAGCTTGCACCGTATAGACATAGATTTCCCCTAGCCCCGTTGCGATCGGGCCCATGGAAGGTTCTACACCGTCAGGCATATCCGATTTGATTTCTGACAGTCTTTCTGCCAGCAACTGGCGGGCAAAATAAATGTCCGTCCCTTCATCAAATACGACCGTGACTTGGGACAGCCCATAACGGGAAATCGACCGCGTGTAATCCAGCTTCGGTATTCCCGCAAGTGCCGTCTCAATCGGAAACGTAATGCGCTGTTCAACTTCCAAAGGCGTATAGCCTTTGGCTTCTGTATTGATTTGCACCTGAACATTCGTGATATCAGGCACGGCATCAATGGAGAGATGTTTGAAGTTGTAAACGCCCAGAGTAGAAAAAGCCGCAACAAAAAGCAGGACCAGCCAGCGATTGCGGATGGAAAAGTTGATGATGTTCTCAAGCATAATCAGGTTCTTTCAAAATGTATTTTAATGTTCGTGGGCAGCGCCGGATTTCAGGACATCGGCTTTCACAATAAAGCTGCCCGCGCTCACATATTCTTCGCCTTTTTCTAAGCCTTCTGTGATCGCGACAAAATCCGCGTCGCTGATACCCGTCTCGACTGTACGGGCGTCATAACGCGTGCCGTCTTTTACAAAGACGACAGTTTGATCCTCCAGCGTTTGCAGGGCTGTTTTACGAACGGCAAGCGGGACAGTGTTTTCGGATGTCACGACATCGCCTTCGACTGTCATCCCAGGACGCCACAAGCCTTCACTATTATCCAGCGGCGCAATTGCAATATGGGTTTGTGTCAGACTGTCTGCGACAGGCAGCAACAGCGAAATATGAGCATCTGCGTTTTGGGTGTTATCCAGTGTGTGAATACGTACAAGACTCTCTTGCGTGACATTCGCTGCATCTTTTGGAAAGACATGGAATTTTGCCCAAACGCTTGTCAGATCGGCAATGACGAATAAGGGTTGTTCGCCTGCCACATCACCGATGCTTGTGTTGCGTTCAAGGACGACGCCATCCATAGGCGAAGTCACGGCATAGGTTTCCAAACTGTCATTGGATTCAATGCGTGCCAGTATCTCGCCTTTTTGGACAAGCTGTCCCAGCTCAACATGAACCTCGCGCACAGGACCTGCAAAGCGGGCACGTATATCGGCACGCTTATTATTATCCATTGTGATGCGTCCCGTCAGAGAAACAACAGAAGCAATCTTTGCCGATGCTGCAATCTCTGTTTTGATCCCCGAAACCGCAGCCATATCATCAGCAATCTCTGAGCTGTTTTCCTCGTGTTCGTCATGCTCTGTATGTTCTTCATGTTCGCCGTGTTTTCCGTGCGCCTCCTCAGCCATAAGCGGAACGTGCGTTAAAGTTAGCGTGCCAATCAAAAGAAGGGAGAGACCTAAAATGCGGTATGTCATTGCGTGTTACCTTTCGAGGAAGATGTCAGTGTGTCGAGAAGGGGCATGTGTGTACCCATCAGAAAATCGATGCGGGATTTGGCAAGATAGAAGCTTGAAAGACTGTCCAGCCGCTGCTCTTGAACCTCGTAAAGTGTGCGTTGTGCATCCAAGAGATCAAGAAAGGAAAAACGCCCAGCATTGTAGCCATCAGACGCCTGTTTATAGGCACGTTCCGCGCTTGGCAGCATCTCGGATGTGTATGCCTTTACCTGTTCCTCGGCAGCTATGGCCTGAGTGAACGCATTGCGTGCCATCTCACGTAATGCCAGCCTTTGCTGATCCGCCAGCGCATGGGAGCGCGCAACCTCGGCGTGGGCCTCACGGATATTGCCCTGATTTCTGTTTAAGACAGGAATGGGAATACTGAACCCCGCGACAAGGGCATTGGCACTATTTTCTCCGAAATGCCTGACACCTAAGCCGATTGTCGGGTTGGGAATGGCTTGCGATTGCGCCAGATCAAGGCGGCTTTGTGCCTGAAAGCGGCTGAGCTCGGCGATACGGTCCAGAGGTGTTTGCTCCAGAACGTTCATCAACTCGTCCTCCGAGGGCAAGACAGCGTTTTTGGATAATGCCGTCTCCCCCGTAATCTCGGCATCTTGGCTGAGAAGTGCCGCCAGAGCTGCATGCGCTTGCGCATATTCTTGCTCCGCTCTCTTCTTTTGTATCACCGCCGCACTTTGCTCAATATCAATCTTTGTGTGCTGGATGGATGAGGCTGCAGCCGCAGTGACGCGCTTTTTAACGGCAATATGTGATTGCTCGGCCAATTCCAGACGCTTATCTGCCAGTTGCAAACGCTCCTTTGCAATCAAGGCCCGCATGAAGGCATAATCCGTGTCTGCGAGTATATTGAGGGTTTCAACAACTGCATTTTGCGAGGCAATCAGCCTGTCATAATCGGCGATGCGTGAACGCTTGGCGCGTTTACCGGCGACTTCAATTTCCTGTGAAATGGATAATGTGGTCTCGGCTTCATCATAGCCGTTATATTGGTCTGTTCCTGCCGCATTTTCGATTTCGAGTGAGGCTTGTGGGTTCGGCATCAAACGTGCCTGATCAAAGGCGCCGTTGGCTGCTTCGACATTACTGCGCGCCGCTATCGCAAGAGGGTTGTTTTTAGCGACCAACGCCAGAGCATCCTGCCGCGAGAGTGTTTCGGCCTGTACGGCGGAGTGCGTACCGAAAGACACGGCGAAAATCGCCAGTCCGATATATTTCAACATGGGATTTATCCTGTTTTATCTGATCTTGGAAAAAGAGAGCAGGCGCAGCGCTCACCCGCTCATGCGACTTAAAACGCATGTACGAAGGCAGACGCCTTTTTTAGAAAAACAGGTTAGGCTTTGGGGGGACGTTTCAAACCGTATGACAGGGTGGATACCAGCATTTCGGTTTGTCCGGGTTTCAGGTGGTCGCTTTGAAGAGGGAATAAAGCGGTCTTTTGCAGATAGGGCGGGGCCACATAATGATGGCAGTGTGACTGGCAGGTCTCGCAATCCATGGAGCAATCGCCCACAGCCGCATCGTCGCCGTTATCCGACACCACATACTCGTGTGTAGAAGAAGTCCCGTGCGGCCCATCAAAGCACAGTTGCGCCGCATGTGACACATTACTCAAAATGGTCACGCAAAAAGCAACAGCAAGGAAGAGGGCAACGACTTTGCGCATAACACCTTTTTATCAGCAGACGCTGATAATGGCAAACAGGCTTTTGATGGAATGAGATTTGAATGGCAGGGGCAGCAGGATTTGAACCCGCGACCCTCGGTTTTGGAGACCGATGCTCTACCGCTGAGCTATACCCCTAAAGCCAAAGAGCGTTCTTTATAGCGTGAAAGCATAATTTTACAATATTAAAAATGTCCTGAAACCGCATTAAATAAACACATTCCGAAACCTTCCCTTTTGCCTGTGCGTATGACGAGAGCACATGGACAGAACACAAGACACATTGAATGACGGGTATGCCCTCGCAATCGCCAAATTGAACGGCTGGTATGAAGGATTTTTTACGATCCTGCCGAACCTGATTGTCGGCGCATTCATTTTGCTCGTATTTTGCCTTGCCGCATTTTTTGCAAACCGCCTCATACAAGGATATTTGCGAAGAGACGACCGTATTGATCTGGGACGGCTGCTTGGACAATCCATTTTCTGGGCACTGATTGCGCTCGGTCTTCTTGTGTCCCTCACCATTATAATTCCCTCAATGGAGCCCGTCGATTTACTAGGCGGGCTGGGGCTTGGCTCACTTGCCGTCGGCTTTGCTTTCAAAGATATTTTACAAAATTGGCTGGCAGGGCTTTTGATTCTTTTACGTCTGCCTTTTCGGCGCGGCGACCAGATCGAGGTCATCGGCTTAAAGGGTACGGTTTTAAGGATTGAGCCGCGTGCGACGATCATGCGCACCTATGACGGGAAAGATATCGTCATCCCGAATACCACGATTTATACAAACGATGTCACGATCCAGACCTCCCAACCCACACGGCGGATTGAAATGGATATTACGGTGGGGTACGAAAACGACATTGACCGTATCCGCGACATTTTAACCGAGGCACTTGATAAGGTTGATGAAATCAGAAAAGATCCGCCGCCGCAAATTCTATGCTGGGAACTCGGCGCGACATC